>NZ_JBDNHO010000115.1:0-97526 GCF_041688735.1 Brevundimonas sp. | reverse complement strand
TGCGAGCCGCCGCCGAGACCACAATGACGGGCCTCTGGGACCGCATCGGCGATATCCTCAAGGCCTTCACACCCCAGGAATGCGCCAACTACTTCCGGCATGATGGCTATACGTCAACTTGAGCGGCGAACGCTCTAGCGCTGCTTCAACCGAACAGGGATAGTCGTGCAGGAGACGGGGTTCATGCGGATTCGGAAAACGGACCGCGTCACGATGCGCCGAGATCCAAACCCTTCCGGCCAGCCGGAAATACCCTCGAAGGAGACCTGAGATGGCGCCTGAAAAATCCGACGAGGCAGAAAAGTCGGGGCGAGCATCATGAATCCGAACAGGGCGCTGTGGGAGAAAGGCGACTTCACCCGGATTGCCGCCGCTATGCGGGAGAGTGGTGAGGCTCTGATCGAGAGCTTTGGCGTAAAGGTCGGCATGGACGTTCTCGATCTGGGCTGCGGCGATGGCACGACCGCCGTTCCGGCGGCGCAGCGCGGGGCCAATGTCCTCGGCGTCGATATCGCCCAAAACCTCGTCTCTGCCGGCAACGCCCGTGCGGCTGCGGCGGGACTCGATAACCTCCGGTTCCAGGAGGGCGACGCATCGGATCTCCGCGATCTTGCCGACGAGAGCTTCGACCTCGTGGTAAGTATGTTCGGCGCGATGTTCGCGCCACGTCCGTTCGATGTGGCGAAGGAAATGGTGCGAGTCACACGCAGTGGGGGCCGCATAGTCATGGGAAACTGGATTCCCGGAGATCCGACGCTGATTGCTCAGGTTCTAAAAACCAGCGCTGCCTACACGCCGCCGCCGCCTGAGGGATTCATCAGCCCGGTGACGTGGGGGGGTTGAAGACAACGTTCGTGAGCGCTTCGCAGCAGCGGGCGTTCCAGCGGACAATATTGTTTGTGAGCGCGCGACCTACGTCTTCAGCTGCGCCGGTCCGCCGCGCGAGCTGCTTCAGACCTTCAAACACTATTACGGCCCGACGATGAACGCGTTCGACGCGGCCTCCAAGGATGGCAGGGCCGACTCGCTCGAGACCGACTTGACGCAGTTATTTGAGGCTCATAACCGCCCTGGCGCAAACGCCACGGACATACCCGCAACCTTCCTCAAGGTCGTCGCCACAAAGCCGTAGATCAGTTCCCTACCGTCCGGCCCAGCCGGAATCACATCGAAGGAGATATGAGATGACGCCTGCAAGAGTCCTGTTCCTCGCCGCCGCCACACTGGCGACGACCGCCTCGGCGCAGACGCCCGGGCGTCCGCTGCACATCGCCCATGACGACCCAGCTGTGGCGTGGTCGGGCTGTCCGGCCGTCTTCCCGCAGGGGTGCGAGCTCACGATCCTGCACGGCGACCCGGGTCAGCCCGGCGCCGACGTGATGCTGCGCATAGCACCGGGCCAGACGCTGCCCGACCATCGCCACTCCAGCGCCGAACGGATGATGCTCGCCGCCGGCCTTCTGGCGGTTAAATATCGCGGCGTCCCCGAAACGACCCTACGGCCCGGCGACTATGCCTATGGTCCAGCAAACCTCCCGCATCGGGCCACCTGCGTCAGCGACGAGCCCTGCGTTCTGTTTATCGCCTTCAACGGGCCGGTCGATGCAGTGCCGGTGGAGGGAGGTGTCGATTAGGGTCGCCGACCCGGCCACCGCGCACGAGCCGCAGATCTGCCGGGCAGATGGGCTTGTAGATCTCTGAACCTTGGGCTGCCCTTCCGAAAGGCGGCCCAAGGTCAAATGCAGACGCTCCGCCCTGCCCTCTGCGACTAAGCGCTACTCTTGGAAGTGGACCGGCTGAAATTGCGTACCGAGTCAGCGGCCGTCGTTGGATTCGCGCGAGGCGAACGTCTGCAACCCACCTGAAGCGATCGCTCTTTGCATCTCTTGCTCATGGCCAAATTAGCTATAACTTTTTCTGCTCCTGACGACAAAGTTTATCGATTATCTTTGTCAGAACGGCAGGCATAGCCTCTCCCCAAACAAGAACCCCCGGGAGGACACCATGGACGGAAACGCAGGCGGGCCATCGCCCCTGAACGATCCGAAGAAGGAGCCGGCGGCGCTGCGCAGCCTGCTGGGGCGGACCAACCGCGACTGGTGGCCGAACCAGCTGGCGATGGACATCCTGCACCAGCAGGGCCGGTCGGGCGATCCGATGGGCGACGGCTTCAACTATGCCGAGGCCTTCAAAACGCTGGACTATGCGGCGGTCAAGCGCGACCTGACCGCCCTGATGACCGACAGCCAGCCGTGGTGGCCGGCGGACTATGGCCATTACGGCCCCTTCTTCATCCGCATGGCCTGGCACTCGGCGGGCACCTATCGCACCGGTGACGGGCGCGGCGGAGCGGGCGCGGGGCAGCAGCGTTTCGCACCGTTGAACAGCTGGCCGGACAACGGCAACCTGGACAAGGCGCGGCGGCTGTTGTGGCCGATCAAGCAGAAATACGGGGCCAGCCTGTCGTGGGCGGATCTGATGATCCTGGCCAGCAATGTCGCCATCGGGTCGATGGGCGGGCCGGTGTTCGGCTTCGGCGGCGGCCGGGCCGACGTGTGGGAGCCCGAGAAGGACGTCTACTGGGGCACCGAGGAGCGCTGGGTCGGTTCAGAGGGCAATGAGACCCGCATCCAGCCAGACAAGCAGATGCTGTTGGAAAGCCCCCTGGCGGCGATCCAGATGGGGTTGATCTACGTCAATCCGGAAGGTCCGGGCGGCGTGCCCGAGGCGCTGCAGTCGGCGCGCGACATCCGCGAGACCTTCGCCCGCATGGGCATGAACGACGAGGAGACGGCCGCCCTGACGGCGGGCGGCCACACATTCGGCAAGGCGCACGGGGCCGGCGACGCCTCAAAGGTCGGGATCAGTCCCGAGGGCGCGGACATCGCCCAGCAGGGCATGGGCTGGATCTCGGGTCACGAGAGCGGCATCGGCGACCACACCATCACCTCGGGCATCGAAGGCTCGTGGACTCCGACCCCGATCCGATGGGACATGAGCTATTTCGACATGCTTCTGGACCACGACTATGAGCTGGTCCGCAGCCCTGCCGGGGCCAAACAGTGGCAGCCGGTCGGCAATCCGCCGGAGACCCTGGCCCCCGCCGCACACACGTCGGGCAAGCGCGTGCCGACGATGATGACCACCGCCGACATGGCGTTCAAGGTCGACCCGGACTACCGCAAGATCATGGAGCGGTTCCGGGCCGATCCGGCCCATTTCGCCGACGCCTTCGCCCGCGCCTGGTTCAAGCTGTGTCACCGCGACATGGGGCCCAAGGTCCGCTACCTCGGGCCGGAAGTCCCGGCCGAGGACCTGATCTGGCAGGATCCGATCCCCGCGCCGTCGGGACCGGTGATCGACTCCGGCGACATCACTGCGCTGAAGGCGACGATCGCGGCCTCGGGCCTGTCGGTGGCGGAACTGGTCACGACGGCTTGGGCGGCGGCGGCGACCTACCGCGGTTCGGACAATCGCGGCGGGGCCAACGGCGGGCGTCTGCGTTTGAGCCCGCAGAAGGACTGGGAGGTCAATGAGCCGGCGAAGCTGGCCAGGGTGCTCAACGTCTACGAAGGCATCAAGGCCGCGTCCGGCACTTCCGTCTCAATCGCCGACCTGATCGTGCTGGGCGGCTCCGTCGGGATCGAGCAGGCGGCCAGGGCGGCGGGTCATGCCGTCGAGGTCCCGTTCACGCCGGGCCGGACCGACGCCTCGCAGGACCAGACCGACGTCGAGGGCTTTGCGGTGCTGGAGCCCAAGGCCGATGGGTTCCGCAACTATCTGCAGGTCCGGTTCAACGTGCCGACGGAAGAACTGCTGGTCGACCGGGCGCAACTGCTGGGCCTGACGGCTCCGGAGATGACGGTGCTGCTGGGCGGCCTGCGGGTGTTGGGCGCAAACTATCAGGACTCGAAACAGGGTGTGCTGACCGATCGTCCGGGGCAGCTGACCAAAGACTTCTTCGTCAATCTGCTGGACATGAAAACGGGCTGGAAGAAGGTTGACGGCGAGGGCGACGAGACCTTTGTCGGCACCGACCGGATCACGGGTGAGAGCCTGTGGACCGCGACGCGCACCGATCTGGTGTTCGGCTCCAATTCGCAGCTGCGGGCGTTGTCGGAAGTCTATGCCTCGGCCGATGCGGGGGCGAAATTCGTGCGTGATTTCGTGGCCGCCTGGACCAAGGTGATGAACCTGGACCGGTTCGACGTCGCATAGGGTCCGATACGGGCGCGAAGATCCTTCTCCCCTCTGCGGGAGAAGGATTGATCAAGGCAGCCGATTGTCTTTGATTTTGGGATAGCGAAACCCTATCTGGCCCGCATGCTCCCCACCCTCCGACAGCTCCAGTATCTCAAGCTCCTCGCAGAACACGCCTCGTTCAGCCGCGCGGCCGAGGCGGCGCATGTCAGCCAGCCCGCCTTGTCGGCCGGGGTGCAGGAACTGGAGCGCATTCTTGGCGCGACGGTGGTCGAGCGGACGCGTGGCAATGTCCAGCTGACCGCCGTCGGCCGCGAGGCGGTCAAGCGGGCCGAGGATGTGCTGGCCCGCGCCGAGGATCTGGTCGAGGCGGCCAGGAACGCCGGCAAGCCGCTGTCCGGCCGCTTCCGCCTCGGCGTCATCCCGACGGTCGCCCCCTTCCTCCTGCCCGCCAAACTGCCCGGGCTGGCCGCGGCCTATCCGGGCCTGCGCCTGTTCATCCGCGAGGATCTGACGCCGCGTCTGGTCGCGGGACTGAAGGCCGGTCATCTTGACGCCGCGGTGATCGCACTGCCCTATTCCGCGCCGGGCATCGACCACGCCCGCATCGGCGACGACGAGATCATGGCCGTGGCCCCCGTCGGCCATGCCCTGGCCGGGGCCGGCCCCATCCCGCCCGGTTCGCTGCGCGCGCAGGACCTGATTCTGCTGGAGGACGGCCACTGCCTGCGCGACCAGGCCTTGGCCGCCTTCGACATCGACCCGCCCAAGGGCGACGACGTCTTCGCCGCCACCTCGCTGCACACGCTCGTCCAGATGGTCTCGTCCGGACTGGGCGTCAGCTTCCTGCCCGAGATGGCGGTGCGCGCCGGCCTGGCCGACATGCCCGGCGTCGTGGTCCGGCCCATCGCGGCCGTCGCCCCAAGCCGCGAAATCGTGGTCGCCTGGCGCACCGGCTCCAGTCGCGCCGGTGAGGCCGCACTGCTGGCCGAGGCGCTCACGCTGGACTGATGATCCTCGCCGGTCCGCCGGTGGTTCCCCCTCCGGGGAGAGGCGATCGCATCCTACGCTGACAGACACACCACCTGCGCCACCCGCAGATCGCGGCGCATCTCGTCGGCGACAAGACCATAGTTGTCGACGGTGATGGCCCGCCCCGTCAGCGGCTCGTCCGCCGTCTGCACGCCGCGAATGGCTGGGCCATAGGTGTCGGGCGCCGTCGTGTAGATTCGTCCCCGGCGCGGGCTTTCGGCGATGGTCACGCCCACGGCCCGGCCTTGCCGGTCCAGCACCGGCGCGCCTGACAGGCCCGACAGGGTGCCGCCCAGACCGTCCGTCCGCCCGACCTCGGCCCAGGCCAGCACGGGCTCGTCGCGTTGACCGCTCCCACGCACCCTCAGCGTCTCGCGTCCCAGCAAACGCGAGGTGACCTCGCCCGCGCGAGCCTGCGGGAAACCGGGATGGAAGGCGCGCTGGCCCGCGCGCAGGCCCTCCATGGTCATCACCGGCACGGCGGGAGACCCGCCCTGGGTCAACAGCACGGCGATGTCCGCGCCCGGGGCCAGCCGGACGTCGGCGGCCACCGCGCGGCCGCCACCGATCATTATGGCGGGCCGTCGACAGCCCTCGACCACATGGCGCGCCGTGACCCACTGGCCATTGCGTGAGATCGAGAAGGCCGTGCCCGACGAAGGCTGGAAGGGAATGTCCGGCGCATTGACCGTCACCGCCGGATCGAACGGCGTGACCGGCCCCAGCAGGGCGCCCTCGGCCTCGTCGGGCAAAGGCGGCGCGGGCGGTGCGTCGGCGTTCTCGCGACGGTTCAGCGAGACGAGGATCAGGGCTCCCAGCACCGCGCCGTAGATCAACCAGTCGGGCGGGCGGGCCATGGCCTCACCCCGTCAGGGCGGCGGCGAGGATCAGGGCGGTGGACAGCTTGGCCCCGACCAGCAGGACGGCGGCGGCCACCTCGCCGTCGCGGATGCGCTGGGGCAGGCCGGTCAGCAGCAGATCGACGACGCGGAAGGCCAGCAGTTGCAGCACCACCGTCGCCACCCCCCAGATGGCGATGTCCCGGACCGAGGTCGAGACGCTGAGGCTGACCGCCAGCGGAATGGCCAGCCCCAGCAGGATCCCGGCGAAGGCCACGGCGGCGGCGGAGTTGCCCTCGCGGATCAAGGTGATTTCCTTCCACGGCGTCAGCAGGGCGTAGATCAGCGCGCCGCCCAGCATCAGGCTCAAGGTGACGCCCAGATGGGCCACGGTCGTGGGAAAGCCGGAGGCGAAGGCCTGAACCTCGGCGCTTTCTAGAACGGTGGAGAGGGACGAGGAGTCCATGGCGATCCAGACGACGGAGACGCCCAAACGCTTGCCCCATTGCCGCCCCAGCCCGCAAGCGCGCCGGCGCCACACCCGGTCAAGAACTGTGACGAGGTGTGTCGGGGGGGTGTGATTAGTGGTTAGTGGTCGTCGGGGCGTCCGTCCCGGCTTGGCGGGAGAGCGCTGCGCTCGCAGCGTTCCAAACACTAATCACTAACCACTAATCACTCCGCTCACGCCGCTTCAACCGCAGCCTGTTCCGCCTTTCGCAGCGTCGAGGCCCGGACCTTCTCGCTCTCGGACTTCAACTGGCCACAGGCGGCGAGGATGTCACGGCCGCGCGGGGTGCGGATCGGTGAGGCGTAGCCTGCCTTGTTGAGGATGGCGGCGAACCGTTCGATGGTCTTCCAGTCCGAGCATTCGTAATCCGTCCCGGGCCACGGATTGAACGGGATCAGGTTCACTTTGGCGGGGATGCCCTCGATCAGCTTCAGCAGGGCGCGGGCCTCGTCCGGGCTGTCGTTGACGCCCTTCAGCATCACATATTCGAACGTCACCCGACGGGCGTTGGACAGGCCCGGATAGGCGCGGATGCCGGCCATCAGCTGGTCCAGCGGATATTTCTTGTTCAGCGGCACCAGCACATCGCGCAGGGCGTCGTTGGTGGCGTGCAGGCTGATCGCCAGCATGGCCTGTGTGCGGGTCCCGAGCGGCTCCAGCTGCGGCACCACGCCCGAGGTCGAGACCGTGATCCGGCGCCGCGACAGGGCGATGCCCTCATTGTCCGAGATGATGTCGATCGCGTCGGCGACGTGGTCGAGATTATACAGCGGCTCGCCCATGCCCATGAAGACGATGTTGGACAGGCGGCGGTCTTGCTTGGGCGACGGCCATTCGTCCAGGTCGTCGCGGGCGACCTGGACCTGGGCCACGATCTCGGCGGCGGTCAGATTGCGGACCAACGCCTGGGTGCCGGTGTGACAGAAGGTGCAGTTCAGGGTGCAGCCGACCTGGGACGACACGCAAAGGGCGCCGGCGCGGCCAACATCGGGGATGTAGACGGTCTCGATCTCGATGCCCGGGGCGGTGCGGATCAGCCATTTTCGGGTGCCGTCCTGCGACACCTGACGCTCGACGATCTCGGGTCGGGCGAGGGTGAAGGCGGCGGCCAGTTTTCCTTGAGTGTGCTTGGCCACATTGCTCATGGCGGCGAAGTCGGTGACGCCGAAATGGTGGATCCAGCTCCAGACCTGCGAGGCCCGCATCTTGGCCTTTTCCGGCGGGCAGACGTCGGCGTCGATCAGCGCCTGGCGCAGACCCGCGCGCGTCAGACCGGAGAGGTTGACGGGGGCCGGCGGCTTGGCGGTCGTGCGCGAAAGGTCGAGCGTGAGGCTCAAGGGTCGGTCCTGCGGGAGAGGGAGACGGGGCTTATACCACAGATCGTGCGGTTTTTTAGGCGGGGTGCCCACCGGACCTTTCTCCCGTTGGGAGAAGGTGGCGCGGAGCGCCGGATGAGGGTCGGATGGGTGAAGCGGCGAAGCCGCCCCCGACAGCCGCCCCTCTCCCTTTCGCGCAAGCACGACGGCTTCGCCCCCGTGCGCTTAAGCCCTCTCCCAACGGGAGAGGGTCAATCGTCGGCGCCTTCGATCTCATCAATCCGGTCGTCGTCGATGCCGAAATGGTGGCCGATTTCGTGGATCAGGACGTGGGCGATGATCTCGGCCAGGCCGACGTCGCCGCGCTCGCACCATTCGTCGAGGATCGGGCGGCGGTAGAGGAAGATGCGCGAGGGTTCGGCCGCGGGGCCCATCTGGTCGCGCAGGCCGATGTCGACACCGTGATACAGACCGGTCAGCTCGAACGGGTCCTCCATCTCCATCAGCGCCAGAGTCTCGTCGTCGGCGAAGTCGTCGACTCGGATCACCACCTCGCCGGCCAGCGAGCGGAACGGATCGGGCAGGGCGTCGAAGGCCTCGCGCGCCAGTCGGGCGAAGTCGTCGAGCGAGGGGGCGGGTTGGTCGGTCCAGGTCATAACGATGCGGCTTGGTGGTTGGTGAATAGTGGCGAGTGGCGGGTGGCGGGTGGGGGGTGATTAGTGGTTAGTGGCGAGTGCGCGGCCGTTCCAGGGCGAGCCCGCAGAGCCAACCTCAATCACTAACCACTAACCACTAATCACCCCCCACCCGCCACTCGTCACTCGTCACTCGCCACTACCCGCCGGCCCGCCATGCGTTATGGTTACCGAATCAGGCGCGGGAGCTGAACGACACGATGGCCGAGGCCGACATCGCCTATGTCGCGACGGCGGGCGCAGCCGGACTGGCGCTGGCGCTCAGCGCCTGGGCCGCGCGGCTGCGTGGACGGCTGGCCCGGCGCAATCGCCAGGTCGAGGCCGAACTGTCGATCGCGCGCGTCGCCATGGCCGATCGCGACGGGGCCCTGGCCGCCTTCGAGGACGTCCGGTTGTCGCTGTCGGCCGATAACCAGACCCGACGTCTGGGCGCGCCGGAGACCTGGATCGCCCTGATCGGCGATCTGACCGACAAGGACTGGGCCGAGGTCGAGCCGTCTCTGGTGGTGCTGGACGCCGTCCGCGCCGTCGCCGGACCTCGCCTCGACGCCCTGATCGACAAGGGCGAGGCGTTCGACGTCGTCATCGACGGACTGGGCGGGGCCTGGGCGGTCGAGGGGCGCTCCGGTGCCGGCTCGGCCTGGCTGCGGCTGTCGCGTCTGGGCCTCGTCGGCGCGGCGACCGAGAGCGGCCTGGGCCTGCTGGCCGACTCCTATCCGACTCCGACCTGGATCGCCGACGCGGCCGGGCGGCTGGCCTGGGTCAACAAGGCGTGGCTGGCCGAGATGAAGGCCGACAGCGTCGAAGTCGCCCGCGAGCGCGGCCTCAGCTTCGACCGTGGCGCTGACGCGATCGTCGCCGAGGCGGGCCGACTGAACCAGCGTCAGGAAGGTTTCCGCTGGACCACCGGCGGCGGTCGTCGCCGCGCCTGGCGCATCGTCGCCGAGCCGATCCAGGGCGGCGCCGTCCTGGCCTTCGCCCTCGACATGACCGAGGCCGAAGAGACGCGCGACACCCTGCGCCGCCACGTCGAGGCCCATGACGAGACGCTGAACCACTTGGCCGACGCGGTCGCCATCTTCGGCCCGTCCAGGCGGCTGGCCTTCCACAACACCGCCTTCCAGACCCTGTTCAACATCGACCCGGCGTGGCTGGACGAACGTCCCACCCATGCCGAACTGCTGGATCGCCTGCGCCAGCGCCGGATGCTGCCCGAAGTCATCGACTATGCCGGCTGGAAGGCGCGCGAACTGGACTTCTATGGCGCTACGGAAGCCGCGCCCGACGACAGCTGGTCACTGCCCGATGGGCGCACCCTGCGCGTGGTGCGCCAGCCGCACCCGCTGGGCGGAGTGCTGCTGCTGTTCTCGGACATCACCGACGAGCTGAAGCTGCGCAGTCGGTACAACGCCCAGATCCAGGTCCAGACCGCGACGCTCGACAAGTTGAACGACGCCGTCGCCGTGTTCGGTTCGGACGGCCGCATCCGCCTGCACAATGAGGCCTTCGACGGCTTCTGGGGCGTCACCGGCGAAGCGCTGGACGCCGCCGGCGATTTCGACGCCGTCGCCGCCCTGTGCCAGACCACCATGCCCGACCCCGCCCTGTGGCTGGGCCTCAAGGCGCGGGTCGCCGACCCCGATCCAGAAAGTCGCGTGCCGATCGCGGGCGAGGGTCGCACCGTCGACGGCCGCATCGCGTCGTGGCAGACCCGGCCGCTCCCCGACGGTGCCACTCTGGTCGCCTTTTCCGACGTCACCGCCCGACGAGGCCTGGAACAGGCGCTCGCCGCCAAGGCCGCCGCGCTGGACGAAAGCACCGCCCTGAAGCGCGAGTTCGTCGGCAGCGTCAGCTATGAGCTGCGCACCCCGCTGACGACCATCGTCGGCTATTCCGAACTGCTGGAAACCCTCGGCGACCTGCCCGAACGCAGCCGCCAGCACGCCGGGGCCATCCGCGTCGCGGCCAGCCAGCTGGCCCGCTCGATCGACGACGTTCTCGATATGGCCCAGATCGACGCCGGCGAGATGGAGCTTCAGCTCGGCGACGTCCGCGTCAGCGACCTGCTGGGCGACGCCGCCGATAAAGTCCGGAGCCGCGTTGAGGCGCGCGGCGCGACCCTGACCGTCGATTGCCCGACCAGCCTGAAGCCGATCCGCGCCGACGCCCAGCGCGTCGGGCAGGCTTTGGACCATCTGCTGGACAATGCGTCCCGGGCCATTTCCGAAGGCGGCGCGGTGACCCTCAGCGCCCAGGCGACGGCGAGCGAGGTCCGCATCCGCGTCGAGGACACCGGACGCGGCATTCCCTACCATCTGCAGGCCCATGTCTTCGACCGCTTCGTGCGGCGCGAGCGCGGCGGGCCGGGCGTCGGACTGGCGCTGGTCAAGGCGCTGGTCGAACTGCACGGCGGCTGGGCCGAGGTCGAAAGCGAACCCGGCAAGGGCGCGGCCTTCATCCTGCACCTGCCGCTGGAAGCCGCGGGGGTAGCGGCGGCGCCGGAACTTCGGTTGGGCGTGGCGAGTGGCGAATGACGAGTGGCGAGGAAGGCTCACCCGCTTTGACTCGAACCGATCCGCTCACTAACCACTCGCCACTCGCCACCTGGACGCCCCGATGGCCACCTCACCCGCCCCACTCAAGACCGCCCTCATCTACGACTTCGACGGCACGTTGGCGCGCGGCAACATGCAGGAGGTCAGCTTCATTCCGTCGATCGGCATGAAGCCGCAGGAATTCTGGGACAGTGTCTATCCTGAAACCCGGAAAGCCGACGGCGACGGCATCCTGATGTACATGCAGATGATGCTTCAGGCCGCCCGCAACCTCGGCCAGCCGGTGACCAGACAGGCCCTGCGCGACCACGGCCGCGACGTCGCCCTGTTCGAAGGCCTGCGCGACCTGTCGTGGTTCGATCGCATGAACGCCTACGGTGCCGAGGTCGGGCTGGAGATCGAGCACTACATCATCTCGGCCGGGCTGACCGAGATGATCGAGGGCTGCCCGATCGCCAGGGCCTTCCGCCACGTCTATGCGTCCAAATATGTCTATGACGCCGAGGACACGGCGATCTGGCCGGCGGTCGGCGTCAATTACACGACCAAGACCCAGTATCTGTTCCGCATCAACAAGGGCGTCTTCAACCACTGGGACGACGAGCGCATCAACCGCTTCATCCCGGACGATGAACGCCCCATCCCGTTCGAGCGGATGATCTTCCTCGGCGACGGCGACACCGACGTGCCGACCATGAAGATGATGCACACCAAGGGCGGCTTCTCCATCGCCGTCTACGACCCAGACAATACCCCGCGCGACACGCGCAAGATTCATCGTCTGATCTCGGAAGACCGGGTCAATTTCGTCGCCGCCGCCGACTATCGCGAGGGCACCGCCGTGGACCTGATCGTAAAGGGCCTGATCGGCCGCATCGCCGTCAACGCCGGGACGATGCTGGCCGATCTTTAAAGCGAAATCCGGGATCATCCTGGAGCCTGATTCACGGCATCACCGGAATCGCGAAGCGATCACTCCTCAACCGATCAGGTTCTAGCGGCCGCCTGCGCGTCTCCACGCTTCACGCGCGCCGGTCAGGCGGGAGGGTACGAGGCCGCGCAAGGACAGGCCTTGTCCGCCGCGCTTGAGGCCGATGTCCTGCCCCTTCTGCCAGGCCACCTGCACCTCGGTGGCGACGCCCAGCGCGACGTCGATGATCATGACGTCACGCGGCAGGGCGAGGCCCCGGTCGAGGCGCAGCGTCAGGCCCGCCGAGGACTGGTCGACGATCTGACAGGCGATCTCCAGGCCGGGCGCGATCACCACGCCCCGCAGGTTGCTGGGCTGGCGCGGCTCGAAGCGAAGATCCGACGGCTTAGTCATGCCTCGATAGACCCCGGACGGCGGCCCGGGTCCAGCGGAACCGTAACTTCGGCGCGGACCCCGCCCGACAGCATATGGCGGGTGACGCGTTCGAAATGCCGTATGAAGCCGCCGAGACGCTCGCGTTCCCCGTCCGGCAGGCGCGACGGGTGCACGCCCAGAAGGGCGGCTTCCTGCTCGCAGCGCCAGTCGATGACCACGTCGAAGCTCGGCGCCTTCAGGAACAGGACCGCATCGAAGCCGTCGACGAAGTCGCGGTAGGGACCGCCGACGAAGCCGTTCACGGCCGCGCGCCAAAGCCCGTCCGGATCGCCGTCCCGTTCCAGGGTATTGACCGGTTCGACCAGCGCCGCCGCGTCCTCCGCCGTCGCGCCGAGGCACCAGGCGTCGATCAGGATGGCGGCGGGACGCCCCGTGACGCGCCGCCACCGCTCGGCCGGCCGCCGGTCATCGCCGCGCTTGTCGAAATCTGGAATCAACGTCTCGTCATCCGACTCGGCGGAAGACAGGGCGTCGATCAACTGTTGCAGCAGGATCAGATCATGGGTCCCCGGCGGCCCGCGCGTCACGAACAGCGGATGGACCTCCTTGGCCATGGCCTCGCGTTCGGCCCGGGTCCGATAGACGTCGTCGATGGAGATCTGCGCGGCGCCGAACGCGTCCGCAGCCGCGCGCGCCAGCGTCGTCTTGCCCGACCCCTGCGCCCCGACCACGGCGATCAGCGGTGGTCGATCCGTCGGCCCTCGCGCGATGAGACGCCCCACCAGAGCGATGAGTTGGGGGTTCGCCCGACCCATGGCCGCGCTCAGTGCTGGCTCTCGGGCAGCCGCACGATCAGGCCGTCCAGGTCGTCGCTGACCCTGATCTGGCAGGACAGCCGGCTGTTGGGCTGCACATTGTCGGCGAAGTCCAGCATCGACTCCTCCATGGCCGAGGCGCGGCCCGTCTCCGACTGGAAGGCCTCGTCGACATAGACGTGGCAGGTGGCGCAGGCGCAGGCCCCGCCGCAGTCGGCGTCGATGCCGGGGACGTTGTTGCGGATCGCCCCCTCCATGACGGAGAGGCCGTTCTTGACCTCGACGACATGCTCGCGGCCGTCGTGTTCGATATAGGTAACTTTAGCCATTTCGGGTTCTTAGCGAGTAGCACGGCATTGGCAACATCGAGACTTCCAAACAAGCAGTAAGTGTGGTGATCTCTTTCTTATGCAACCGACACGCAGGGTGACTGTCTGGGTATCTCGTCGTGATCTCAAGATTGCTCAGCATCATACCGGCAAGGGAATCTCGGAAACCTGCCGGATAGCGCTACAGACGCTCGTGGATAGTCAGAGGAAGGCGAACCTCACTCCTACGCCTCTTGACCCCGCTTGAGAGCCTTTAAGTACGGCCGAAGCGCCGATCACTCCAACTTCCCGATAACGAGCAATGAAACCGGGTCGTTCACGCTTTCCGCCTCGCTCGGCCAGCCTAGGCCCGTGATCTGATCACGCCGCCACTTGCGTCTTCTTGCGCCCCGGGGCCACCATCAACTTCTTGGTCTCGGCGATGGCCTTGGCCGGGTTCAGGCCCTTGGGGCAGACCTGGGCGCAGTTCATGATGGTGTGACAGCGGTAGAGTTTGAACGGGTCCTCGAGGTCATCCAGGCGTTTGTCGGTGGCGTCGTCGCGGCTATCGGCGATCCAGCGGTAGGACTGAAGCAGGGCCGCCGGGCCCAGGAACTCGGTCTGGTTCCACCAGTAGCTCGGACAGGCGGTCGAGCAGCAGGCGCACAGGATGCATTCGTACAGGCCGTCCAGCTTGGCCCGGTCCTCGGGCAGCTGGATGCGCTCCTTCTCCGGGTCCGGCTCATCGGACTGGAGATACGGCTGGATAGAGTCGTACTGGGCGTAGAACAGGGTCATGTCCGTCACCAGATCCTTGACCACCGACTGGTGCGGCAAGGGCGCGATCGAGATGGTCGAGGACGAGCATTCGTCCCAGCCCTTGATGCAGGCCAGGGTGTTGCGCCCGTCGATGTTCATCGAGCACGAACCGCAGATGCCCTCGCGGCACGAGCGGCGGAAGGTCAGGGTCGGGTCGATCTCGTTCTTGATGTGGACCAGGGCGTCCAGCAGCATAGGCCCGTGGTCGTCGGACGAGACCTCGAAGCTGTCCCAGCGTGGGTCGGCATCGACCTCGGGGTCGTAGCGATAGACCTTGTAGGTCTTGACGTTCTTGCTGCCGGCCGTGGCCTTGTAGACCTTGCCGCGCGTGGGCTTGGAGCCCTTGGGGAGAGTCAGTTGGACCATCAGTACACCCGCGCCTTGGGCTCAATGTAATCGATGTCCCGGGACATCGTGTAGTTGTGGACCGGGCGGTAATCGATCGTCACCGCGTCGCCCGGGACCTTCCATGCGAGGGTGTGTTTCATCCATTCGACGTCGTCCCGGTCCGGATAGTCCTCGCGGGCGTGGGCCCCGCGGCTCTCGGTACGGTTCAGGGCGCTCTCGATGGTGACCACGGCCTGATCGATGAGGTTGTCGTATTCCATCGTCTCGACCAGATCGGTGTTCCAGATCAAGCCGCGGTCGGTTGTCTTGATGTCGTCGCCGGCAGAGTGAATGGCGCGCAGTTTTGCGGTTCCCTCCTCCAGCGTCGTGCCGGTGCGGAACACCGCCGCGTCCGACTGCATGGCGCGCTGCATGTCGATGCGCAGCTTCGCCGTCGGGGTGGAGCCATTGGCGTGACGGAAGCGGTCGAGCCGGGCCAGATGGCCGTCGGTGAGCGCGGCCGGGGCGTCCGGCACCCTCGACGCCTTGTCCACCACCTCGCCGGAGCGCAGGCCGGCGGCGCGGCCGAATACGACCAGGTCGGTCAGGGAGTTGGAGCCCAGACGGTTGGCGCCGTGCACCGAGACGCAGGCTGCCTCGCCCACGGCCATCAGGCCGGGCACCACGCTGTCGGCGTTGTCGCCGACCTTGGTCAGGACCTCGCCATGATAGTTGGTGGGGATGCCGCCCATATTGTAGTGAACGGTCGGGATGACCGGGATCGGCTGTTTTGTCACGTCGACGCCGGCGAAGATCCTGGCCGATTCCGAAATGCCCGGCAGCCTTTCGTGCAGCACGGCCGGATCGAGATGATCCAGGTGCAGGTTGATGTGGTCCCTGTTGGGTCCCACCCCGCGCCCCTCGCGGATCTCCATGGTCATGGAGCGGGAGACGACGTCGCGGCTGGCCAGATCCTTGGCCGAGGGGGCGTAGCGTTCCATGAACCGCTCCCCTTCCGAGTTGGTCAGGTAGCCGCCCTCGCCGCGCGCGCCCTCGGTGATCAGGCAGCCGGCGCCATAGATGCCGGTCGGGTGGAACTGAACGAACTCCATGTCCTGCAGCGGCAGGCCGGCGCGCAGCACCATGGCGTTGCCGTCGCCGGTGCAGGTGTGGGCCGAGGTGGCGCTGAAATAGGCCCGGCCATAGCCGCCGGTCGCCAGGATGACGAGCTTGGCGCGGAACCGGTGCATCGTGCCGTCGTCGAGCTTCCAGGCCGTCACGCCGGTACAGGCCTGGGTCCCGTCGGATTGGGGCTGCATGATCAGGTCGAGGCCGAAATACTCGATGAAGAACTCGACCTCGCGGCGGACCGACTGGCCGTACAGGGTGTGCAGGATGGCGTGGCCGGTTCGGTCGGCGGCGGCACAGGTGCGCTGCACCGGGCCCTCGCCGAAATTGCGGGTCATGCCGCCGAAGGCGCGCTGGTAGATCTTGCCCTCGTCGGTGCGGCTGAAGGGGACGCCCCAGTGCTCCAGCTCATAGACGGCCTTGGGCGCGTTGCGGACCAGGTATTCGATGGCGTCCTGGTCGCCCAGCCAGTCCGACCCCTTGACGGTGTCGTACATGTGCCACTGCCAGCTGTCCTCGCCCATGTTGCCGAGCGCGGCGGAGATGCCCCCCTGCGCCGCCACCGTGTGCGAACGGGTCGGGAAGACCTTGGTGACGCAGGCGACCTTCAGCCCCTGCTGGGCTGCGCCCAGGGCGGCGCGAAGACCCGAACCGCCCGCGCCGACGACGACGACGTCATAGGCGTGATCGACGAACTCGTAGCTAGCCATGCGCGGTCAAATCCCGAAACCGGCGGGCAGCGGCGCCGAACCCAGCGCCAGCCGCACGATGAAGAAGACTCCCGCCGCCGCGATCACGAGGCAGAGCAGGCCGATCAGGCCCAGGATCGCGCTGCGCGAGCCGGGCCTGTGGATATAATCGTCGACGATGACCTTGATGCCCATATTCATGTGCCAGAGGCTGACCAGCAGGGTCACGGCAAGCAGCACCGCATTGACCGGCGAGGCGAACCAGTCGCGCGCGCCCTCATAGCCGCCGCCCGACAGCGTGAAACCGGCCCACAAACCCCAAAGGGTCAGGGGCACCAGGATCAACGACGACAGCCGTTCGGCGGTCCATTCCCCGGCGCCGTGGCGCTCGGAGACCTTGACGCCCTTGATGTAGGCCTTGGCTTCGCGGCTCACAGCAAGACCCTCCCCGAGGCGAACAACAGCACCCAGAACGCCACCGCGCCCACGACGCCGAGGATCATCGAGGCCCACGACAGGGCGTCGGCGGTCTTCAATGACAGGCCGGCGCCGGCGTCCCAGATCAGGTGGCGGATGCCGCCGGCCAGGTGCAGGAACAGGGCGAGCGTCAGGCCGAACCAGACCAGCAGGCCCAGCGGAGACCCCATCCAGCCGGTGAAGGTCGCATAGGAATCGGGTCCGAAGGCCAGGGCCAGCAGCCACAAGGCGATCAGCACCGCCCCGACGGACAGGGCACTGCCGGTCATCCGGTTGAGGATCGAGGCGGCCATGGTCACGTGCCAGCGCCAGATTTGCAGATGGGGAGACAGGGGGCGGGGCCGGCCGTTGGGCTGGCGCACGAACCGCCCGGTCTGATCGTCGGCTGGATCGTTGGACGTGTCGCCCGACAAGGGAGAACTCGACATCTGCGAATGATTCTCAATGGGTTAGGCGGATTGAGCCGCCCGAAATCAGTGGTCTGGCTTTAGTCAGCGCGGACGTAAGGGTCAACGAACCGAACGCGGGTGCGGCGATGATGATCACAATTTCGCGCGAAGGACGCCCTCGCTTTGCATTCCGGCCAGATCGCGGCAGTCTGGGGTCATGTCGGGGATGTTGCTTGTCGCCTTCGCCGCCCTGCTGGTCCAGCAGGCGGCGCCGCACCCATCGACGCTGGAGCCCTACCGGGCGCCGGCGATACGTCCGTTCGAGCCGACATCCGACTTCGGCCGCGAGACCGCCCAAGGCGACGAGGCCGAAGCTTTGCATCGCGGGGCGCTGGAGGCGCCCGTGGCCGTGGACGACTATAAAGGCTCGTACGAATTCACCCCGACCGACGTGGAGATCGCTTATGAGCAGGGCGTCGCTGCGGCGGAAATCCGCACCGACCAGACAGCGGGGCCTCTGGACGGACGCTGGCTGGTCCGCGATGCGGAGGGCGGGACCCTGTTCGTCCTGGCGCTTACCGATGCGGACGGCGCGGCCGTGGAGGGGGGTTGGCGCCATGCCGGCCGGTCCGGAGCGGCCACCGCCGACGCGGGAACGCTGACTCTGGAAGGCGCGGGTTCTATCCGGCTGGAGCGGACCCCGCAGGGCTGGCGCGGGTCGATGTCCGGCCGCCCGGTGACGCTCAGCCGCCTGGACTGAGTCTGATCCGCGACGCCGCCGATTGCAGGGCCTCAGCGCCGTACGGAAGAGCCGCGCCCTTGCCCCATATCGGGTCCGGCCAATGACTGTCGTCGTGGCGGCGTCCGACCACATGCACATGCAACTGGGTCGTGACGTTGCCGAGCGCCGCGACGTTCAGCTTCTGCACGGGCCGCCCCGCCGCCTCGCCGAGCCTGCGGACGACCGCGCCCGCCCGGACGATCTCGTCCATCAGTCGCGCGCGTTGCGCCGGCTCGAGATCCTCCAGTTCCACCAGGCCCGGGTGGCGCGGGATCAGGATCAGCCACGGTAAGCGGGCGTCATCCTGAAGGCGGACCTGACAAAGCGGCCAGTCCATGACGACGACGGAACCGGCCTCAAAGGCGGGGTGAGGCGTGAAGGGGGCGCTCATCTTCATGGCGTCGCCCGGCGCGACCTGCGGGTCAAGCCACCGTGGCCGAGCCTATGACCCTTATAGATATTATCTATGGACAATTACGTTTCGCATCGTTGACTTTGTGCAGTGCACGCGCCATCTCGCAGTTGCGGTGCCACTCCCCATGGCGTCCCGGATTTTCCCCTATTCAGCACCATCAGGAGACAGCCATGCTGGGCGTCGGACAAAAACTGCCGGACTTCAAACTGGTCGGCGTCAAGCCGGGATTCAACAGCCACGAAGAGAACGGCGTCTCGGCCTTCGAGGCCTTGGATCAGGACAGTTTCGAAGGCAAATGGAAGGTCATTTTCTTCTACCCCAAGGATTTCACCTTCGTCTGCCCGACCGAGATCGCCGAGTTCGCCTCGCTGGCCCGTGATTTCGATGACCGCGACACCGTGGTTCTGGGCGGTTCGACCGACAACGAGTTCGTCAAACTGGCCTGGCGCCGCGACCACGCCGATCTGTCAAAGCTGCCGATCTGGCAGTTCGCCGACAACGGCGGCAAATTCGCCCGCGCTCTGGGCGTCCTCGACGAGGCCGAGGGCGTCGCCCTGCGCGCGACCTTCGTCGTCGATCCACACAACGTCGTGCAGCACGTCTATGTCACCAACCTGAATGTGGGCCGCGCCCCCGCCGACACCCTGCGTGTCGTCGACGCCCTGCAGACCGACGAGCTGTGCGCCTGCAACCGCCCGGTGGGCGGCGAGACGCTCGCTGCTTAAAGGCGGTTGATCGAGCGGTGGAAGGCGGCGATATTCGCGTCGCCGCCTTTACGCTGCTCGCTTTTTTTGGGCGCTATGCTCGGCTCGGGCAGCCTCGCGGCTTGAGCGCGGTCGTGCCCGGCAACCACGTGAGCTCCATAAGCGGCTCAAGTAGCGAGCGACCGCGTCGCGAGCGGTAGCCGCTTCCCGAAGGGAACCTGACAAAATGTCCATCGACGCCCTGCGCGACCTGATCCCGGCCTATGCCAGGGACATCTCGCTGAACCTGTCCTCGCTGGCCTCCGAAACGGTGCTGAACGACCAGCAGAAATGGGGCTGTTTCGTCGCCTCGGCCCATGCGATCGGCGTGGCCCCGGTGGTGAAGGCGGTCGAGGCCCAGGCGGCCACCGTTCTGTCGCCCGAGGCGATGAACGCGGCCAAATCAGCCGCCGCCATCATGGGCATGAACAACATCTACTACCGGTCGCTTCACCTGATGAAGAACCACGAATACACGACCATCCCCGCCCGTCTGCGGATGAACGTCCTGGCTAATCCGGGCGTAGACAAGATGGATTTTGAGCTGTGGTCCACGGCGGTGTCGGCGATCAACGGTTGCGGCGCCTGTCTCGACGCCCACGAGAGCGAGCTGCGCAAACACGGTGTTTCGGCAACCCAGGTCCAGGCGGCGCTGCGTATCGGCGCCGTGGTCCACGCCGCCAGCCGGATCGTCGCCTCGGAAGCGGCATTGGCGGACTAGGCAACCGGAGCGGCCCAGTCCGTGCCCTTGAGGACGGCGGCGTAAGTCCGGCTGACCGGCGCGGTCGATCCATCGGACAGGGTCAGGGCGCCCCGGCCGCCCTTCCAGCGCACGGCCTCGACCGCCGTGCGAGCGACCCACCAGGACCGATGGGTGCGAAAGCCGTCGGCGGCCGCGAGAGCAGAGAGCGCATCGGCGAACCGCATCAGGATCAGGTCAGAGCCCGCCACGGTTCGGATGCGCAGATAGTGGTCCTCCGCCTCGACGGCGACCAGAAGCGCCCGCGCCAGTCGGGGTGGTAGCCGGGTTCGGATGGCGGCCGGTGCCAGACCCTCAGGAACCGGCGGCGCATCGCGGCGGCGCAAGGCCTTGCGCGTCAACCAGGCCAGAACCACCACCGCGATATTGATTGTCAGGACGTCCGGCAGGACCTGCAGAATTCGCTCCGCCGAAAAACGCGCTCCGAAGAGTATCACGGGCAACAGCGAGATCCAGACGGCGATGGCCGGAGTCATGGCTGCCAGCTGGGCGAGCAGGAACAGTCGGGGACGCCCCGTCAGGCGGCGGGCGAGCGGCTGCTCGATTAGGGCTGCGATCACGCCACCACCGACCATGGCCAGTTGCCAGTATAGATACCGGAAGGGCGTCGGCGCACCCGCCGTGCCGAAGGGTGCCACCGCAGCCAGAAACAGGCCGAACAACACAAGGGCGACCAGTTCGGCCGCCCCTGACCGGCCGGCCTTGAGGTGCGCCAACCGTCTAATCGCCCCACCTGCCGTCACGTCCTGCTCCGTTCGCGACGGGAGCCGACCCGTTCGCGAAGACGAGGCTGACACGCTCCCCCGGCCCGGTTCAACCCATGCCGTCCACAACGGAGGCGGCGGCGTGACGAAAGTGATTGCGACAACATTGTTCGGGCTGATGGTCTTTCTGGCGCTAGGCGTGGCGCTCGTCAGTGCGCGCTATCTGCTGCCGGAGGTCCCGTTCCCGGCACCGCCGATGCTGGGCCAGATCGCCGATTGGCCCATGGCGGTGCTGGCCCATGTCGGCGGCGGTGTCACCGCCCTGGCGCTGGGGTCGTTCCAGCTGGTCACGCGGCGGGGACCCCGGCGAATCTGGCACCGCTGGGCCGGACGGACTTATGTTCTGGCCTGCCTGGTCGGTGCCGTCTCGGGCTTCTGGCTGGCACTGCACGTTTCGGCGGGGCCAGTGGCGACTGCGGGATTCGGCGGGTTGGCGATTGCATGGTTCGGGACCACTCTCATGGGCTGGCGAAAGGCCGTCGCAGGTGAGTTCACGCAGCATCGCCGCTGGATGATCCGTAGCCTCTCGCTCAGTTTTTCGGCGGTGATGCTGAGGATCATGCTGCCGCTGATCCCGCTGACTGGACTGGAGTTCGTCGAGGGCTATCGCGCGATATCCTTCCTTTGCTGGGTTCCCAATCTGCTGCTGGCGGAGGCGTGGCTGAGGACGCTCGGGCACCCCCCAATCAGGCTGACGTGAAGGTCAGCGGCGCGCCCCAGAACTGGCTGACCAGATCGGACTGAGGTCCCGCCTTGCCAGACGTCAGGAAGTCCCGGCGTCCGGTGGTGCCCAGCACATATTCGGGATGACGCCGGAAATAGCGCTCCAGCGAATCCGCGACGGCGGTCGGCTGGTGGATCACCGGCGTGCCGGGCGGCAGCGCGGCGGCGAACAGGTCGGCGACCATCTCATAATGGGTGCAGCCCAGGATGGCCTGGTCGGGATGGCGGCCGATGCGACGGCGCAGGGCGTCGACGTGGTCCTCGACCACGACCTTCAACTCCTCGGCCGGGGCGCCCAGCTCGATCAGCCCGGCCAGACCGGGGCAGGGTTCGGAAAAGACCGCCAGGTCCTCGCGCCGCTTGTCGATCTCGATCTCATAGACCCGGCTGTGGGCCGTAGCCGCCGTACAGAATACGCCGGTGATGTCGATGGCCTCGATCTTGTCGCCCAACGGCGCCCGCTCGGCCGCATGGGTCCAGGGCAGGCCGGTCGCCGCCTCGATGGTGGGAACGATGATGCCCAGCACATTGATCGCTCGCCCGTGCCGCGCCCGCGCCTCCGGCACCCAGGTCTGTTGCAGGCGGCGCAAGGCGATTGCCGAGGCCGTGTTGCAGGCCAGGACGATGACGCTGGCCCCGGCCTCGAACAGCCGCTCGCAGCCCGCCCGCGTCAGATCGACGATCTCCTCGCCGCCACGGCCGCCATACGGAGCGTTGGCCTGATCGGCCAGATAGACGAAGTTCCGCTTGGGAAACCGCCGTGTCAGTTCGCGGTGGACCGTCAGGCCCCCCACGCCGGAGTCGAATACGCCAATGGCCATGGCGCGCCTGTAGCCGGGCCGTCGACCGCCGTCCACCGACGAAGATTACGACCCGTTCATGTGACAGTCAGGGGCAGAGAGGCCTAGGTTGTCTGGAACGAATGCCAATGACGGAGTTTATCCCATGCACAGACGTCACCTTCTCGTCGCCGGGGGCAGTTTGCTCGCCCTGTCGGCCTGCGCCTCGAACGGAATGCCCGCAGGCGGAGGAACCCCGCCCGCGACCCTGATCGCCGACGCCGCCGCCGCGCGCGCAGTCCTGCCCGTCCAGACGCCCCAGGCCGAGTTGCTGCGGGTCTGGACCGGCCCCTTTGAGGGCGTGCCCCCATGGGGTCAGGTCACCGCGCCCAAGCTGAAGGCCGCCCTGATCGAGGGGATCGCGCTGCGCAAGGCCGAGGTCGAGGCCATCGCCAACAACCCCGAACCGGCGACTTTCGCCAACACCCTTGTGGCCCAGCAGCTGGCGGGCCAGCCGCTGCAACGCGCCAGCGCCCTTTACGGCGTGATGACCTCAAACATCGGCTCGGCTGACTATCAGGCCATGGACCGCGAAGTTTCACCGCTGTTGTCGGCTGCCGGCGACGAGATCACCTTCAATGAAAAGCTGTTCCTGCGCATCAAGACCATTGCCGACGGTGCCGCAGCCGCAGGGCTGAGCGCCGAACAGGCCCGGTTGGCGGCGCGCAGCCGCGACAACTTCATCCGTAACGGCGCGGCCCTGAACGCTGTCCAGAAGGCCGAGCTGGGCCGCATCAACACCGCCCTGTCCAACGCCTTCACCAGTTTCGGCCAGAAGGTCGTGGCCGACGAGAACGCCTGGACGCTGATCCCCGCCGAAGCCGGCGTCGCCGGCCTGCCGGCGTCGAACAAGGCCGCCGCCGCCGGCGCCGCGCGGTCGCGCAATCTTCAGGGCTGGGCCATCGTCAATACCCGTTCCAGCGTCGATCCCTTCCTGAGCTTCGGCGACGACCGGGCCCTGCGCGAGCAGGTCTGGCGCAAATTCGTCAATCGCGGCGACAACGGCGACGCCAACGACACCAACGCCCTCATCGCCGAGATCGTCGGCCTGAGAGACCAGCGCGCCAGGCTGCTGGGCTTCGGCAACCACGCCGAATGGCGAATGCAGGACACCATGGCCAGGACCCCGGCCGCAGCCATGGGACTGATGATGCGCGTCTGGCCGGCCGCCGTCGCGCGGGTCAGCGAGGAAGTCGCCGACATGCAAGCCGTCGCCGGTCACGACATCGAGCCGTGGGACTACCTCTACTATGCGGAGAAGGTCCGGAAGCAGAAATACGACCTCGATCAGAACGAGCTGAAGCCGTATTTCGAACTGGGCAACGTCAAGCGGGGTGCCTTCTATATGGCCGAACGCCTGTACGGCTTCGGCTTCGCCCCGCTGGCCAAGGGCACGGTTCCGGGCTTCCACCCCGACGTCGAGGTGTTCGAGGTCACGGACAAGGCGACGGGTCGCCACATCGGCCTGTTCTATTCCGACGACTTCTCGCGCGCCGGCAAGCGCTCGGGTGCCTGGGCCACGACCTACCGCAGCTATTCGACCTTCGACGGACCGAAGAACGTCCTGTCGTCCAACAACAACAACTTCACCAAGGCCGAGGGCGGTGAACCGATCCTGATCTCGCTGGACGACGCCCGGACCCTGTTCCACGAATTCGGCCACGCCCTGCACTCGCTGTCGGCCAGCTACACCTATCCGGCGCTGGGCGGCACGCCGCGCGACTATGTCGAGTATCCGTCGCAGGTGCACGAGCACTGGGTGCTGAGCCGGCCCATCCTCGATGGCTTCATGAAGCATGTGGAAACAGGCCAGACCATGCCGCAGTCTCTGGTCGACAAGATCGAGGCGTCGGGCACCTTCAACCAGGGCTATGACACGGTCAGCTATCTGTCCTCGGCCCTGGTCGACATGGACCTGCACACCCAGGCCACGCCGCCCACCGACATCGACGCCTTCGAACGCGCGAGCCTGGCGCGTTACGGCATGCCGAAGGAGATCGTGATGCGGCACCGCCTGCCGCAGTTCAATCACCTGTTCACCTCGGACGCCTATTCGGCCGGGTATTATTCCTACCTCTGGTCAGAGGTCATGGACGCCGACACCTGGGCCTATTTCGAGGAGTCGGGCGACGTCTTCAATCCGGACATCGCGGCCCGCTTCAAAGCCGTCATCCTGGCCGAGGGCAACACCACCGACCGCGCCGAGGCCTATCGCCGCTTCCGCGGCCGGGACCCGGATGTGACGGCCCTGCTGAAGGTGCGGGGCTTCCCGACATCTTAAGGTCCCTGACGCCCTCCGGGCTGCTTGTGGGCGACTTCGTAGGGGCCCTGCCGCGCTGGCGCGCTGCTTGAGGGCGACGCGCAAGTCGCGGGTTTAGAATCGGAAAGGGGCCGGCGGATGGATCCGCCGGCCCCTTTGCCTGGATGGCTGAACCCGTCAGGCGACGATGGGCAGGCGGCTGAGGGCGTAGTCCACCCGGACCGCGCCGGGCAGTTGCCGCACGGCTTCGGCACGAACCGCGGCCTGGCAGAAGGCACGATCGCTGATGAGGCTGCCCGGAGTGCGGGCGTCGCGGCACAGCTTGCGCGCGGCGGCGTCGATCCGCGCGTCGAAGGCGTCGGCCCCGGAGGCGCTGGCCATGTTCAGATCACCCCATTTGATGCGGGCATCCTGGGCCGAAGCGGCTCCTGCGGCGGTGGTCAACATCAGGGCGGCGGCGAGAGGAACGAGGATCTTCATGACGATCTCCTGGGAGAGCAACGTCGCTCTTGGCGGCGACGGGGCGGGAGATACGGTGATGCTGTTGCAGCCCCGTGAGCGTTTCGCGGCGGAATAGCGACGCTGCATGAATTCGCCGAAAGGTGACCGCCGTTCACGGGTCATGAGCCCCCCGCCTTGTCTTTGCCCCGCTTTTCGCTCATAAGCCGCCGCTTCCGACGCAAGTGAACCTCGCGTCTCCACCGGGACGACCCTCATTTCGATGAGACGAGCCCGGCGAGAAACCTCTGCCGACGTGATCGTCGCCAGAGGCTATTTCTCTATGGGGACCGGGCCGCCCATCGGAACTGAGTGGCCCATTTTCTGGATTCAGGTCGTCGTGACCTAGAAGCGGAAATGGGCATGAGGTTGTGAATGTTCGAGGCTCTGAACGAGCGGCTGACAGGCGTCTTCGACCGGATCACCGGGCGCGGTGCCCTGTCCGAGAAGGACGTGGCCGAGGCGATGCGCGAGGTGCGCGTGGCACTGCTCGAGGCCGACGTCGCCCTGCCCGTCGTCAAGGACTTCATCGCCTTCGCCACCGAACGCGCCACCGGCGAGGACGTGATCCGTTCGGTCAAGCCGGCCGATCAGGTGGTCAAGATCGTCTATGACGGCCTGGTCGAGATGCTGGGCGGGGATGAGCCAACCCCGATCAATCTGAACGCCACGCCGCCCGCCGTCATCCTGATGGCCGGCCTGCAGGGTTCGGGCAAGACGACGACCTCGGCCAAGCTGGCGCTGCGGCTGACCAAGTTCGACCGCAAGAAGGTCATGATGGCCTCGCTGGACACGCGTCGTCCGGCGGCCATGGAGCAGCTGCAGACCCTCGGCAAACAGATCGAGGTCGCCACCCTGCCGATCGTGGCGGGCGAGTCGCCGATCCAGATCACAAGGCGCGCGCTGCAGTCCGCGAAACTCCAGGGCTTCGACGTCCTGATCCTCGACACCGCCGGCCGGATCACGCTGGACGAGGCCCTGATGGCCGAGGTGGCCGAGGTCGCAGCCGTCTCCCGGCCCGTCGAGACCCTGCTGGTCGCCGACAGCCTGACCGGCCAGGACGCGGTGCGCACTGCCAAGGCCTTCCACGACCGCCTGCCGCTGACCGGCCTGGTTCTGACCCGCGCCGACGGCGACGGGCGCGGCGGGGCCATGCTGTCTATGCGCGCCGTCACCGGCCTGCCGATCAAATACATCGGCGCGGGCGAGAAGGTCGACGCGCTCGAGGTGTTCGACGCCCGCCGCGTCGCCGGCCGCATCCTGGGTCAGGGGGACATCGTCGCCCTGGTCGAGAAGGCCAGCCAGGACCTCGACCACTCCAAGGCCGAGGCCATGGCCAGGAAGCTGGCCAAGGGCCAGTTCGACCTGAACGACCTGGCCGCCCAACTGCAACAGATGAAGAAGATGGGGGGGCTTCAGGGCATCATGGGCATGCTTCCGGGCGTGGCCAAGATGAAGGCCCAGATGGCCGGCGCCAACATCGACGACCGCATGATCCTGCGCCAGGAAGCCATCATCTCTTCGATGACCAGGCTGGAGCGAAAGAAGCCCGACCTGCTCAACGCCAGCCGCAAGAAGCGCGTCGCCGCCGGCGCCGGCGTCGAGGTCCAGGACATCAACCGCCTGCTCAAACAGCACCGCCAGATGGCCGACATGGTCAAGTCGATGTCGCGCGGTGGCGGCAAGGGCATGAAGCAGATGGCCGCCATGATGGGCGGTCTCGGCGGAGGCATGCCCGGCCAGATCCCTGGAATGGGGGGCGGTGGCCCCGACATGGCCCGACTCAAGGCTATGGGCGGCGGCAAGATGCCCGAGCCCAGCGCCGACGAAATGAAAGCCCTCCAGGACCGCATCGCGGGTCTGGGCGGCGGACAACTTCCGGGTCTTCCGGGTCTGCCCGGCCTGCCCAAGAAATAGCCTTCCCTCTCAAGACATAATCCGACTTAACGAAAGAGACTGAAAATGCTGAAGATTCGTCTGGCCCGCGGCGGCGCCAAGAAGCGCCCCTACTATTACATCGTCGTCGCCGACAGCCACTCGCCGCGCGACGGCAAATTCATCGAGCGCGTCGGCACCTACAACCCGATGCTGCCCCGCGACGGCGAAAAGCCCCGCGTGACGCTGAAGGCCGACCGGATCGCCGAATGGCTCGGCAAGGGTGCCCAGCCCACCGACCGCGTCGCCCGTTTCCTGAGCCAGGACGAAGCCTTGAAGGACACGGTCAAGTGGACCCAGTCCAACAATCCCAAGAAGGCCGAACCGGGCAAAAAGGCCCAGGAACGCTCGGCCGAGCGCGCCCAGCGTGAAGCCGACCGCGCCGAAGCCGAAGCCGCTGCCAAGGTGGAAGCCGCCGAAGCCGCCGTCCGCGCCAAGGAAGACGCCGCCGCCGCCGCTGAAGCCGCCAAGAACGCGCCGGCTCCCGAGCCCGAAGTCGTTGCTGAAGAGGCCCCGGCCGAAGCCGTTGCTGAAGATGCTCCGGCTGCCGCCGAGGCTACTGCCGAAGAGGCTCCGGCCGCTGAAGCCGTGACGGAAGACGCCCCGGCTGCCGAAGCTGTTGCCGAAGCCATTACGGAAGAAGCCCCGGCTGAAGCCACTGCTGAAGACGCTCCCGCTGCTGAAGCCGCCGTCGAGGAAGCCCCGGCCGCCGAAGCCACTGACGAAGAGAAAACCGAGGCCTGATTGGCCTCCCTCTCCCGGCGGGAGAGGGCTTGAGCGCACGACGGCCGCAAGGGCGTCGCCTTGGCGCGAAAGGGTGAGGGACGGTCGGCTGGCCTTCGGGACCCAGCCGACCCTCATCCGGCCCTTCGGGCCACCTTCTCCCAGCGGGAGAAGGCACACGGAGGTGTGATATGACCGAAAACAGCAAACTCATCCTCGTCGGCCAGGTCGCCGGCGGGTTCGGGGTCAAGGGCGAGGTGCGGGTCACCGCCTGGACCGCCGATCCCATGACCCTGCTGTCCTACGGCGTGCTGCTGCGCGCCGACGGCACGCCGGGCCTGACCCTGACCTCGGCCCGGCCCGAGAAGACCGCCGTGGTCGGCCGCGCCAGGGAAATCGCCACCAGGGAACAGGCCGACGCCCTGCGTGGGCTGAAGCTGTTCATTCCCCGCGACCGCCTGCCCGAGCCGGACGCGGATGAATTCTACCTGACCGATCTGGTCGGGCTGGAAGCCCGCGATCCCGACGGCGTCGTGCTGGGCACCATCCGCGCGGTGCAGAATTTCGGCGCCGACGACATGCTGGAGATCGCCCCGGTGCTGGGCGGCCCGACCTGGTACCTGCCGTTCACGAAAGAGGCGGTCCCCGACCTGCACATCGCCGACGGCTGGCTTCTGGCCGTCAAGCCGACAGAGATCGGCGAGCGCGAGCCGGACTAGCTTTCCTCGTCCGCCGCCATGCCCATCATGTGGAAGCCGGCGTCGACGTGGATGACCTCGCCGGTGGTCGAGAAGCCGAGGTCAGAGCACAGCCACAGAGCGGCGCCGGCGACGCCTTCCATCGAGGTGTCCTGCTTCATCGCCGACATGGCCCGGCCCTGACTGATCATGCCGCGGCCGCCCGAGATACCGGCCAGCGACAGGGTGCGCATGGCCCCGGCGGAGATGGCGTTGCAGCGGATGCCGCGCGGACCAAGGTCGCGGGCGATGTAGCGGGTCGCCGCCTCCAGCGCCGCCTTGGCCACGCCCATGGTGTTGTAGTTGGGGATCGCCCGCTCGGAGCCGAGATAGGTCATGGTCACCAGCGAGCCGCCATTGGGCATCAGCCTGGAAGCGCGCTTGGCCACGTCGACAAAGCTGAAGGCCGAGATGTTCATGGCCAGCAGGAAGCTGTCGCGGCTGGTGTTGTCGACGAAACTGCCCTTCAGCTCGTCCTTGTTGGCGAAGGCCACCGAATGGACCACGAAGTCGATGGTGCCGAAGGCCTTTTCCAGCTCGGCGAAAGCCTGATCCATCGAGGCGTCGTCGGTGACGTCGGCCTGGATCAGCAGTTTGGCGCCCACGCTTTCGGCCAGCGGCCGCACCCGGCGCTCCAGCCCCTCGCCCAGATAGGTAAAGGCCAGTTCGGCCCCCTGGGCCGCCAACTGCGAGGCGATGCCCCAGGCGATGGAGTTCGAATTCGCAACCCCCATGATCAGGCCCTTCTTGCCCTTCATGAGTTCGCCGGTCGGCATGTTCCAGCCGCTCTCGCTCGCCATGGGTCGTCTCCGTGTTCTGGTTGGCCTGGCGCTCGCGACGCGGTCGCTCACGGCTTGAGGCCGTGGGCGGAGGGTTAGCAGCGACCGCGTTTGGGGGGAAGCGTCAGCCCGTCTCCGCCTCGCGCCGGCGGGCCAGTCGGCTCAGCAGGGGCGTGGCCGTCACCCCATGGATCAGGATCGACAAGAGGATGATGCAGCCGACGACGGACCACAGCCGTTCGCTGTCGCCGAAATCGCCGTGATTCAGTCCGTAAGCGACATAGTAGACCGAACCGACGCCCCGGATGCCCAGGAAGGCCAGAAGCAACTGTTCGCGCATCGGCTGGCGTGAGCCGGCCATGGCGATCAGACCGGCCACCGGCCGGACCACCAGCACCACGATCAGAGCGACCGCGAAATCGGTCCAGGTCAGCGAGACCAGCAGGCCGTTGGCCAGAGCCCCGCCGAACAGGACCAGCAGAAGCATGATCAGCAGGCGCTCGATCTGGTCCGAGAAGTCGTGCATCTCCTGGTGAAAGTCGTGATCGCGTTCGCGCGACCGGATCGTCAGGGCACAGACGAAGACAGCCAGAAAGCCGTAGCCGTTCACCAGTTCCGTCGCCGCATAGGTGATCAGCGTCGCCGCCAGGGCCACCAGACCGTCGCCCATGCGCGACAGCCCACCCCGCGCGCCGTGGAAAAGAACAAAGCCGATGGCGCGGCCGCACAGCAGGCCCATCCCGGCCCCCGCCAACAGCTTCCAGCCGACCTTGATCGTGAACCAGTCCGCCAGCCCGGCCCCGGAAGCCAGCCCGCCCGCCGCCGCCAGTATGGCCAGATGCACGAAGGGAAAGGCCAGGGCGTCGTTCAGACCGGCCTCGGACGTCAGGCCGAAGCGCACCTCGTCCTCGCCACCGGGGCCAGGGCGGCCCGACCTGCACGTCGGCGGCCAGGACCGGGTCTGTCGGCGCCATCGCGGCACCCAGCAACAGCGCCATGGCCAGGCTGAAGCCGAGGCCGGCCACCCCCAGCCAGGTCACGGCGACGATGGTCACGGGCATGGCGATGGCCAGAAGCCGCCACGTCGAGGACCACCGCCGCCAGCCCAGCGGCCGATCCAGCTTCAACCCCGCTCCCATCAGGCTGATGATGACCGCCAGCTCCGTCAGCCGTTCCGTCAACGTGTCCCAGGTGCGCGGGTCTGGATTGAAGGCCAGGGTCTTGGTCGAGAACACCACGACGCCCAGCGCCACGCAGATGATCGGCAGGGTCAGCGGCAACCGCCTGAGGCCCAACGGCGCCCAGGACGTCAGCAGCACCACGGCCCCGAAGCCGAGCAGGAAAAGGATATGGGGATCTGGGGTCAGGGTCTCGGTCCAACTCGGCTGGCGAGCCTGTTCTAGAGCGAAATCGGTTTGGACGCGACCGCTGCCAAGCTCGGATTTCGCTCCAGAATCATGCTGGAGCCTGATTCACGGCATCCGAGGAATCGCTTCTCGATTCCTCCGCATCCGATCAGGCTCTAGCGCGCCGGGAGCCAGAACGCTCCCCGGTTCAGACCTTCGACAGGATCAGGGTGCCGTTGGTGCCGCCAAAACCAAACGAGTTGGACATGACATGCTTCAGCTCGCCGTCGTGGCGCTTGCGCAGGATCGGCATGCCGGCGAACTCGGGGTCCAGATTTTCGATGTGGGCGCTCTCGACGGCGAAACCGTGCTTCATCATCAGCAGGCAGTAAATGGCTTCCTGCGCGCCTGCCGCGCCGAGCGAATGGCCCGTCAGCGACTTGGTCGAGGAAATCATTGGCATGGCGTCGCCGAAGACGTTGCGGACCGCGCCCATCTCCTTGGAGTCGCCCACCGGCGTCGAGGTTCCGTGCGGGTTCAGATAGTCGATCTTCGGATCGCCGGCCATTTTGAGCGCGATCTTCATGCAGCGCTCGGCGCCCTCGCCGGAGGGGGCGACCATGTCATAGCCGTCGGAATTGGCGCCGTAGCCGGTGACCTCGGCATAGAGGGTCGCGCCGCGCGCCACGGCCCGCTCATACTCTTCCAGCACCACGATGCCCGCCCCGCCGGAGATGACGAAACCGTCGCGATCCTTGTCATAGGCGCGGCTGGCGACCGACGGCGTGTCGTTGAAGTTGGACGACATGGCGCCCATCGCGTCGAACATATTGGACATCGACCAGTCGATATCCTCGACCCCGCCGGCGAAGACCACGTCCTGCTTGCCCCATGCGATCTGTTCGGCGGCCGCGCCGATACAGTGGGCGCTGGTCGCGCAAGCCGAGCTGATCGAATAGTTGATGCCCTTGAGCTGAAACCAGGTAGCCAGCACGGCCGAGGGGCCGGACGCCATGGCCTTGGGCACGGCGAACGGGCCGACGCGCTTGGGCGAACCCTTTTCAACCGTCGTGGCTGCGGCCTGCAGGATGACCTGGGTCGACGGCCCGCCCTCGCCGACGATCAGGCCGATGCGCTCGTCCTGGATCTCTTCGGCGGTCAGACCGGAATCCTTCAGCGCCTCCTCGAAGGCGATGTGGCCCCAGGCGGTCCCGTTGGCCAGAAAGCGGGCGGCCCGGCGGTCGACCAGCGGGGCCCAGTCCTCGGCCGTCACGCCCAGCGACGGCGGTGCCCAGACCTGGGAACGGAAGCCGTACTGGACATGATCCGGCGCGGCCTTCACGCCCGATCTGGCCTCGCGCAGGGAGGCCGTGACCTCATCCTGACCGGTGCCGATGGAGGACACGATGCCCAGTCCGGTGACGACGACACGCCGCATGATGTTTCCTCGTCCGTCTTTCGGTCGCCGCCTTGGCCGCGGTCTGTCCTAAATGGGGTTAGCCGCCGACCGTTTCGACCTGTCCGCCGAACAGGCCGACGCGCATGTCGTTACAGGTGTAGATGACCTCGCCGTCGGCTTCGAGCACCCCGTCGGCGATGCCCATGACCAGCCGGCGATTAATCACGCGTTTTAGGTCGATCCTGTAGACGACCTTCTTGACGTCCGGCGTGACCTGGCCGGTGAATTTGACCTCGCCGACGCCCAGAGCCCGGCCCCTTCCGCCGCCGCCGATCCAGGCGAGGTAGAAGCCGACCAGCTGCCACATTGCGTCCAGGCCCAGGCAGCCCGGCATGACCGGGTCGCCGATGAAGTGGCACTGGAAGAACCAGAGGTCTGGATGAATATCCAGCTCGGCCTCGATGTGGCCCTTGCCGTGCGCGCCGCCGTCCGCGTTGATCTGCGTGATCCTGTCGAACATTAGCATCGGCGGGGCTGGCAACTGGGCGTTGCCGGCCCCGAACAGCTCGCCTCGGCCCGAGGCCAGCAGGGCCTGATAATCGAACGACGAGGGCTGTTTCGGCTGGGTCAAGGACGGCGAACTCCGGCGGGTGTCGCGGTCGGGTTACACGACCAAACCCGGCGGCTCAATGCTTGTCCAGCGGCGGCGTCAGAGGAGCTCGCGCGTCAACGGTCGCGGCCGGCCGGTCGGGCGGCGTTGCACATGGCGCGTTGCTGGGCACCGAAGACGGCCCGTTCGCGGACCCAGCCCCGCATCCGGCGCACGCGCACCTGACACCATCCATCCTCGCATTCGTCCACCGACACCAGCGAGCGTGGCGCCAGCCGCGCGCGAACGGGCGACGCCTCCGACCGTGACGCATGGATCGCGACTTCCCGCGGCGAGGCGTTGAAGACGCTGCGACGGCTGGAGACGACGCTGCGGTGCACCCAGGCGACGGCACCATCGGGATCGCAGATCTTGCGCCATTCCGTGGTCTCGGCGATCACCTGAACGGGCAGGCCCGAGGCGCGGTATTCCCACAGGATGCGGTAATCCAGGCCGGGGCCATGGCGGGCGTGGACTTCGGACGACTTCAGCGACAGCCAGCGCGGCACCGGCTGACCGCTGGGAGTCGGGCGTCCGTCGGGCATGGCCTGTCCCGCGCCGGCCCCCGCCCCCGCCCCCGCCCCCACCAAGACGGCGGCGCCGAGCGCGGCGGCCAGAACAGCCAGCCTTTGGAAGCGGGAGCGCGCTTTGCTAGACAAGGGGTGCGCCAACGAACTTGCAACGTGAAAACCGAAGGCTCCAAATGTCCGCGTCCAAGCTTAAGGTCGTGTTAACCAGACGCCTGCCCGACGCGGTCGAGACGCGCATGCGCGAATTGTTCGACGCCGAGCTGAACCTGACCGACCGGCCCATGGACCGCGCCGCCCTCGAGGCCGCCGTCCGGCGCTCGGACATCCTGGTGCCCACCATCACCGACGCCATCGACGCGGCCCTGATCGCGGCCGCGGGCGACCAGCTGAAGATGATCGCCAATTTCGGCGCGGGCGTGGACCACATCGACGTCGACGCCGCCGTCGAACGTGGCCTGATCGTCACCAACACCCCCGGCGTCCTGACCGAGGACACGGCCGATCTGGGCATGGCGTTGATCCTCGCGGTCAGCCGCCGCATCGTCGAAGGCGCGCAGATCGTCGCCGACGGCAAATTCGAGGGCTGGACCCCGACCTGGATGTGCGGCAGCAAGCTGTGGGGCAAGCGGCTGGGCATCGTCGGCATGGGCCGTATCGGTCAGGCCCTGGCCCGTCGCGCCAAGGCCTTCGGCATCCAGGTCCACTATCACAATCGCAAACCCGTCCCCGCCATGATCGCCGAAGAGCTGGGGGCAACGTACTGGGACGACCTGGACCAGATGCTGGCGCGGATGGACCTGATCTCGCTGAACTGCCCGGCGACGAAGGAGACGCATCATCTTTTGTCCGCCCAGCGGCTGGCGCGGCTCCAGCCGCACGCCATACTGATCAACACCGCGCGCGGCGAGCTGATCGACGAGGCCGCCTTGGCCGACGCCGTCGCGGGACGGCGCATCGCGGGGGTTGGGCTGGACGTCTATGAGAACGAGCCCGCCATCCACCCCGGCCTTCTGGGTCAGGCCAACGTCGTCCTGCTGCCGCATCTGGGCTCCGCCACCTTGGAAGCGCGTCGGGACATGGGCGACCGCGTCATCGCCAACATCCTGACCTTCCAGAACGGCCACCGCCCCCCGGACCGGGTCATCCCGGCCATGTTCTAGCCGCAGACCGGGCACTCCGGGTCCGCGGCGACGCCCACCGTACGAGCCGTGGCCGCCAAAGCGTCATACAGCAGCAGCCGTCCCGTCAGGGGCTCGCCCGCCCCGGTGATGATCTTGACGGCTTCCAGCGCCGCCATGGCGCCCACCACGCCCGCCAGGGCGCCGACGACGCCGACCCGCGCGCAGGTCTCGGCGTCCGGCGGCGCGTCGGGCACCAGACAGCGATAGCAGGGTCGCCCGGCGAACACCCCGACCTGACCGCTCCAGCGGCCGAGCGCGCCGGAGACCAGCGGGATGCCCGCCGCTACGCAGGCCGCGTTCGTCGCGAAGCGCGTGGCGAAGTCGTCGGTGCCGTCGATCACCACGTCGCAACCGGCGAAGAGCTTGCGGGCGGTCATCGATGAGAGGCGTTCGGCCATCGGCTCGACGGCGATGTGAGGATTGAGCGCCGTCAGACGTTCGGCTCCGGCCGCGACCTTGGCTCGACCGACATCGGCGACGTCGAAGGCGATCTGGCGCTGAAGGTTGGACAGGGCGACGCCGTCGTCATCGATCAACCGCAGGGTCCCGACGCCCGCCGCCGCCAGGTACAGGGCGGCGGGACCGCCTACGCCGCCCAGGCCGACGACGGCCACGCGCGCGGCCTTGAGCCGCTGCTGGCCCGGGCCGCCGATCTCGGCCAGCACCAGATGCCGGGCGTAGCGTTCGATCTCGTCGTCGGAAAAGCTCACCCGTTCCCGTTAGGGCACCGGAAGCGACAGGTCACGCGGCCTTGCGGAATTCCAGCAGGACCTCGGCCTCGCGGGCCGTGACGCTCGACAGGCAGTGCAAGCCCAGTTTGGCCAGCAATGCCGCCGGATCGTCGCACAGGACCATGGGTTCGACCAGTCTGCGTTCCGGAATGAGAGAATCCACCAGGATTCTCACCCCCGTATGGCGATGGTCGGTCAGCAGGGCGCGCAGGAGGCGATCGACGTCGGATCTCTTGCCCTCGATAGCCTGCAGGATATGGCCATCGTGGAACATGACGCAGCTGGTCAGGTCGGAGCGCAGATTGTTGCGCAACGACACGCCCAGAATCTGGGCGATCGACAAGGTCGACGCGCCCGTCGCCCCGACGGCTTCGCTGGCATAGATCACGCGATGAAGCACGACGCTCTCTCAATCCAAACATTATTGCGGTATTTAATTGCAAATGTAACGGGTTACAGTGGTGGAAGTGTGACTTTTGCGGCGCCTGTATTTCCATCGGATTCCGCTTGCCGCGCCGCATTTCGGTCTCCATCTGCAAGAGATGATGAACCTCTCTGCAAGCGATGCCCCGGGTCCGGGATGGCACGGAACGACTATTCTGGCGGTGCGCAAGAACGGCCGCACCGTCATCGCCGGCGATGGCCAGGTCTCCATGGGACCCACCATCGTCAAGGGCGCGGCGCGCAAAGTGCGGACGCTGGCGGGCGGCAAGGTGCTTGCAGGCTTCGCGGGTGCCACGGCCGATGCCTTCACCCTGATCGAACGGCTGGAAACCAAGCTGGAACAGTATCCGGACCAGCTGGCCCGGGCCTGCGTGGATCTGGCCAAGGACTGGCGCACCGACCGCTACCTGCGAAGGCTCGAGGCCATGCTGCTGGTCGCGGACAAGAGCGCGATCTTCACCGTGACCGGCGTCGGCGATGTGCTGGAGCCGGAGCATGGGGTGGCGGCGGTCGGCTCGGGCGGGAATTTCGCCCTGTCTGCGGCCCGCGCCCTGATCGACCACACCGACATGGACGCGGAACAGATCGCGCGCGAGGCCATGAAGATCGCCGCCGAAATCTGCGTCTACACCAACGGCAATCTGACGGTTGAGACACTCGGGGACGACGTCCGATGACCGATCTCTCCCCCCGCGAAATCGTTTCCGAGCTGGACCGCTTCATCGTCGGCCAGGACGCCGCCAAGCGCGCCGTGGCCGTGGCGCTCAGGAACCGCTGGCGGCGCAAGCGCGTGCCGGAGGACCTGCGCGACGAGGTGACGCCCAAGAACATCCTGATGATCGGCCCCACCGGCGTCGGCAAGACCGAGATCGCCCGGCGACTGGCCCGGCTGGCGGGCTCGCCCTTCCTCAAGATCGAAGCGACCAAATTCACCGAGGTCGGTTACGTCGGCCGCGACGTGGATTCGATCATGCGCGACCTCGTCGAGGCGGCGCTGGTCATGGTGCGTGACAAGCGGCGCGCGGGCGTCAAGGCCAGGGCCGAGGGCGCGGCCGAGGACCGCATCCTCGACGCCCTGGTCGGCTCGGGGTCGCAACCGGCGACGCGCGACAGCTTCCGCAAGAAGCTGAGGGCCGGCGAACTGGACGACAAGGAGATCGAGGTTCAGCTCGCCGACACGGCGTCGCCGATGCAGGGGCTGGACATGCCCGGCGGCGGCAACGTCGGGATGATCAATCTGTCGGAAATGCTGGGCAAGCTGGGCGGCACGCGGACCAAGATGGCAAAGTTGACGGTGCGCGACGCCGTCGCGCCTCTGGTCAACGAAGAAAGCGACAAACTGCTGGATCAGGAGAGCCTGACCACCGAGGCGCTTTTGTTGGCCGAGAACGAAGGCATCGTCTTCATCGACGAGATCGACAAGGTGGCGGGCCGATCCGACCGTTCGGGCGGCGACGTCAGCCGCGAAGGTGTCCAGCGCGACCTGCTTCCACTGATCGAGGGCACCACCGTCTCGACCAGATACGGGCCGGTCAAGTCCGACCATGTGCTGTTCATCGCCTCGGGGGCCTTCCACGTCGCCAAGCCGTCGGACCTTTTGCCGGAGTTGCAGGGGCGTCTGCCGATCCGGGTCGAGCTGAAGGCCCTGACGCGCGATGACTTCGTGCGCATCCTGACCGAGCCCGAGGCCAATCTGATCCGCCAGAACCAGGCTCTGCTGGCCACCGAGGACGTGACCCTGACCTTCACGTCCGACGCGGTCGAGGCCATGGCGGACGCCGCCGTCGCCGCCAACGGCGCGGTCGAGAACATTGGGGCGCGCCGGCTGGTGACGGTGATCGAGCGGGTGCTGGAGGAGACCTCGTTCAAGGCCTCCGACCTGTCGGGCCAGACCGTCGCCTTCGATGGTCCCCGGGTGCGCGAGCTGGTCGGCGATCTGGCCCGCGACGCAGACCTGAGCCGCTTCATCCTGTAGCGTAGGCAGCCCAAGGGCCCTTTCGACCGTATCTTTGGGCGACGATCACGCGAAGGATGCTCATGAACCCGATCCGCCCGGCACTCGTCGCCGCCGCTTTGTCCGCCTGCGCGAGCCTGACCGCCTTCGCCGCGCCCGCCGCCGCCCAGTCGCGCGACGTGAATCTGGACCAGTTCGACGGCCGCTGGTTCGAGATCGCGCGCAGCCCCAACAACGCCCAAAAGGATTGCCGCCAAGCCCAGATCGATTTCAATCCCGAGAGGCGGCCCAACCGTTACGACGTCGTGGTCACCTGCACGCGCCGCGCCGACGGCGGGGTCGAGAGCCTGCGCGCCATCGGCCGCGTCACAGATCCGGGGAACAATGCCCGCTTCCGCTTCACCCTGACCGGCCTGCTCGGCGCGGGGGGTCTGGTGGGACAGAACTACTGGGTTTGGGACCACGCGCCCGACTACAGCTGGGCCATCATGGCCTTGCCGAACAAGTCCGACTGGTGGGTCTGGCACCGCAGCCAGTCGCCGTCGGAGGCGACACGCGCTCAGCTGGTGGCGCAGGCGCGGGCGCTGGGTCTCGACACCGCTCGCGTGGTTCACACCGGCCGCTGACCCCGGCTTGAAATCGGAACACAAGCGGAACATAAGGCGGGGATGCCCGTCGCCGCCCTGTCCATCGATCTCGTCTTCAGCCGGCCGGAAACGACGCTGTCGGTCACGCGCGGCGCGGCGCGGCTGCTGTTCGACATGGGTTACGCGCCGCTGCTGGAGGTCTGCCTGCCCAACGGACGCCGCGCTGACGTCATGGCCCTGGGGCCGCGCGGCGACATCGTCATCTGCGAGGTCAAGTCGGGTGTCGAAGACTACCGGGTCGATCGCAAATGGGGAGAGTATGCGCCGTTCTGCGACACCTTCTACTTCGCCGTGGCGCCCGAGTTTCCGGGTAGCGCCTTGCCTGACGAGCCGGGCCTGATCGTCGCCGACGGCTTCGGCGGTGCCGTGGTCCGCGTCGCGCCGGCGTCCCCGCTGGCTCCAGCGCGGCGCAAGGCCCTGACCCTGGCTTTCGCCCGCCTCGGCGCGATGCGGACCCTGCGGGATCAGGCTGCGGGCTGAACCGTATCGACCACCCGCCCGCTCTCGCTCGCCGCCGCGAAGGCCGAGGCCGAGGCCGCGCAGCCTGTCAGCGTCTCCTCGCCGATCTCGACCAGGGCGGACAGGGGATATTCGCGGTCGCTCATGCCGTCGCTGCATTCCGTCGCGGTCAAGGTAACCTTCAGGGGATTGCCGGCCGTCGTGGTCCCCGCGAACGCGGCGACAGTGCCCTGAACGTTGGCGGCGGGCTGCGGCGCGCGTTGCTCGGGCCGGTCGACGCCGGAATAGACCATCTCCATTCCCGTCAGCTCGATCGACCAGAAGGGTTCGTTGCCGCCCACACGGACCGGCTTGGTCAGATCGACTCCGGCCAGCACGGCGGACGCCATGGGCGCGATCGGAGCCTCGACGGGGCTGTCGGCGGGCTGGGAGCAGGCGGCGAGGACGGGCAGACGCATGGGATTTCTCCTGATCTCCAGGGCCAAGGAACGCGACGGCGGCCCCGGGTCAAGTCTGGCCTGCGACTACAGCCAGCCCTTCTTCTTGAACCATGCCAGCGGCAGCATGACGGACACCACCATGGCGACCAAGGCGGCCGGATAGCCCCATGGCCGCGACAGCTCCGGCATGACGTCGAAATTCATGCCGTATATCGAGGCGATCAGGGTCGGGGGCAGCAGGGCGACGGCCGCCACCGAGAAGATCTTGATGATCGACGACTGTTCGATGCTGATCAGGCCCAGGGCGGCGGACAGCTGGAAATTGATCGACGACGCCACCGCCTGATTGTGACTGATCAGGCTCTGGGCGTCGCGCGCGAGGGACTTCAGATGCTCCCGGGGTTCGGCGGACTGCTCGATCCGGTCGTCCAGGGCGCTGAAGGCGAAGATGCGCGCCAGCCCGGACAGGCTCTGCTCGATTCTGGCATTGGCGATGTGGGCGCGCCCCAGCCTTGTGATCAGATGGTCGAAGCCAACCGTCTTCCTGCCGCTGAACACCACGCTCGAGACCGCCTCGACCTTGGCCGCGTTCCTGGACAGCACGTCGGAGACCCGATCGACGGTGGCTTCCATCAGGTTCAGGAACAGGTCTGCCCCATCGCGGCACAGGCCCGGGTCGCGATCCAGCTTGTCCAGCAACATGGTGAAAGGCCTGGGGTCGGAATAGCGCACAGTGACCAGCGGACCGGTGGTCAGAATGAAGGTCACCGGGTCGATGGACGGCAAATCTTCGTCGCCGTGGTGGATCATGTCGGCAGTGACGTAGGTGGCGCCGTTCTCCCGATACAGGCGGCTGGACGCCTCCAGCTCGGCCATTTCCGCACGGGTCGGAATGGACAGGCCCAGCGCGACCTCCACGGCCTTGTCTTCCTCGACGGTGGGCTGGACCAGATCGACCCACAGGGCGTCGCCGGGCAGGACCCAGTCTCCGACCTCGCCCACATAGGGTTCGCAGGCGCGACAGCCGGCGCGATAGACGCGGATCACCGGCGGCCTCCCGTATGGGTCAGGGGATCAGGGTTGGCCCGCGTCGGACCCGGCCGAGGCCATGAGGATGCCGTCCGACGGCTGGGTCGGGGCTTTGTAGATGAAGCCGTTGGTCGGATAGACGGACGTGCCCAGATCATGAATCGGCTTGTACCAGACCTTGACCGCGCTCCAGTCCCCCTCGTTCGAGACATCCACTACGGTGACGTCTTCCTCGACCTTGCCGCGGCTGCCGCCCCAGTTGGCGTGGGTGATGCGGATAACCCGGTCGGTCAGAATGTCGGAAACGACGGCCACATGGCCCCTGCTCATGCGTCCGCTCGACGGGAAGGAAAGCACGGCTCCAACCTGGGGCCGGTCGCCGGTGTTGAACTTGCCCTGGGCCTGGGTCCACCAAGTGTGGGCGTCGCCGTAGATGTTTATGCCCGAAAACATGCGGGCGAAGGTCACGCATTGCCAATACGGCTCGTCGGCCTTGGCGGTCGGCGGGGCGACCAGCACAAAAAATCCGAGCGTCGCCGCAACCGCGGCGGCCGTGAGCCGTTTAATCATGCCTTCAATGCGTCCCGACTTAAGATGGCCCATGCCTAAACGATAGCTTCAGAGTGTTGCAATCTCCTTTCAGGGGAAAAGCAGTTCCGAGACTCGTCGCTTTCGCGTATTTTCCGGCGCGCCGCCATGGCCCTCAACGCCTTGCGGGCCGGGCGTTCGATGAGGTGGTAGGTCAGCATCGCCGCCACCGAAATCGCCGCCACCAAGGCCAACCACACAATGACGTGAACGGGACGGTGACCGGGCCCCACCACTGCAAGGATGCGCTGAGCAGTAGCCCGGCCATGCCGAAAAGTGTGACCAGATGCAGCGGATAGACCCGCGCGACCCGCGCCTTACGGCGATTTCACGACCGGGATGGTCGGCGGGATCAGGCGCTGCATTCCGCCGGCTTCGCCTCGCCCGGCGCATACATCTCGCACGAGCGATCGATCTCGCCCTGGATCACGGCGCAGGGATTGGCGGCGTTGCAGGGTGGCCGGGTCGCCGGGCTGACGGCGATGCAGCGCTGGACCAGACGGGCGGAAACCACCTCGCCGATGGCGTCGCGACAGGCACCCGCCTCTGCGACCGCGGGAGACGCGGCGAGGGCGGCGGGATCAACCTCTTCCTGGGGCGGGGCATCGGCGGGCATCACCGGCGGCGGCGCATCGGCCGTCGCCGGCTCGACCACGGGGGATTCGACGGGCTGCCCGCATCCGGCGACCAGGGCGGTCGCGGCCAGCAGGGCGATGACGGTCCGGCGCATGGGCACTCCGTTCTTTCGCGGAAAGCCTTACCTAGACACGGTTCGACGGGCGGCGAAAGCGGCGATCAGCGCCCCAACGCAGCCCGCTGCATGGCGAACAGCTCGACGCAGCCGCCTTCGGCCAGTTGGAACAGCCGGTCGAACTCGCTGCGGGTGAAGCCGCGTTTCTCACCCGTGGCCTGGATTTCCACGATGGTCCCCGACCCCGTCAGGACGAAGTTGGAATCGGCCTCGGCGGTGGAATCCTCTTCATAGTCGAGGTCCAGCACCGGCAGGTCGTTGCAGACCCCGCATGAGATGGCCGCCACCTGATCAAGGATCGGATCAGTCTTCAGCACGCCCTCGGCGCGCAGATAGTCAAAAGCCGAGGCCATGGCGACCCAGGCTCCGGTGATGGCCGCGGTCCGCGTGCCGCCGTCGGCCTGAATGACGTCACAGTCCAGCACCACCTGCCGCTCGCCCAGGGCCTTGAGGTCGACCACGGCGCGCAGGGAGCGGCCGATCAGGCGCTGGATTTCCTGGGTGCGGCCGCTTTGTTTGCCCGCCGCCGCCTCGCGCCGTCCCCGCGTGTGGGTCGCCCGGGGCAGCATGCCGTACTCCGCCGTGACCCAGCCCGCGCCCTTGCCGCGCATCCAGCCGGGGACGCTTTCCTCGACCGAGGCCGTCACCAGAACCCTGGTATGGCCGAAGGTCACAAGGCACGAGCCCTCCGCATACCGGTTCACTCCGGTCTCCAGGGTGACGGCGCGGAGCTGTTCGGGCGTGCGTTCGGACGGGCGCATGACGGTATTCCTTGGAAGCGGCAGCGGCGGTGCTTATCCTGAAACCGTGACCCTGTCCCCCGCATCTTCGGTAAGCCGCCATCACTCCGTGTCGGATCACGCGCCTGTGCCGGCCGCCCGGAAAGGCCGGTCGCGCGCATGAAGCCGACCCTGCTGACCCCGACATCGCTGGAGACCGGCAGTCTGATCGGGCTGGATCAGCGCGCGCGCGACATCTTCCGCCGCATTGTGGAATCCTATCTCGAGACGGGTGACCCCGTCGGCTCGCGCACCCTGTCGCAGACCGGCATCGCCCTGTCCCCCGCCTCCATCCGCAACACCATGCAGGATCTGACGCTGGCGGGCCTGCTGGGCGCGCCGCACACTTCCGCAGGCCGAATCCCGACCCATGCGGGCCTGCGCCTGTTCGTCGACGGCCTGCTCGAGATCGGCGACATCGGGGCTGAAGAGCGGCGCGAGATCGACGCGCGTCTGGCAGGACGCGGGCGCAGCTTCGAGGAGGCGCTGAACGAGGCCTCCAGCCTGCTGTCCGGCCTCGCCGGCGGGGCCAGCATCGTCGCCAGCCCGATCCGCGAGGCTGGGGTCAAACATGTGGAGTTCGTCGCCCTGGGCCACGATCAGGCGCTGGCGGTGCTGGTGGGCGACGACGGCTCTATCGAGAACCGGCTGATGCCGCTGAAGGCCGGCGTCACCCCCTCGACCCTGACCGAGGCGTCCAACTTCCTGAACGCCCGGCTCAAGGGTCGCCCCCTGAACGAGACTCGCAGCGAGATGAGGGTCGAGCTGGACGCCGCCCGGCGCGAACTGGACGCCGCAGCCGCCCGCCTGGTGGAGGATGGTCTGGCGGCCTGGTCGGGCGGGGCCGAGCGTGAGCGCTCCCTGATCGTGCGCGGCCGCGCCAATCTGCTGCACGACCGCGAGACGGCCGAGGATCTGGAGAAGGTCCGCGTCCTGTTTGACGATCTGGAGCAGAAGGAACAGCTGATCGGCCTGCTGGACGGGGTGTCCACGGCCCAGGGGGTCCGCATCTTCATCGGCGCGGAAACGCGACTGTTTTCGCTTTCGGGTTCCGCCGTGATCGCGGCACCCTATATGACGGGCCGACAAAGGGTCCTAGGCGCCATCGGCGTGATCGGCCCCGCGCGACTGAACTATGCCCGGATCATACCGTTGGTGGACTACACCGCCCGGGTGCTGGGCCGAATGCTGGACGGACAAGAAACGTGAACCATACCCCCGAGACCGATTTCGACCCTGAAACCGAGGCCAATGCGGAAGCGGGACTGGATTCCCATCCGACAGACCATGACGAGGACGATCTGGGGCCTATCGACGCCCTGATCGCCGAGCGCGACCAGTGGAAGGACCGCGCCCTGCGCGCCGTGGCCGAAGCCGAGAATACGAAGAAGCGGGCCGAGACCCAGTCCAACGACGCCCGCGCCTATGCCATCCAGCGCTTCGCCCGCGACCTGCTGGGCGTGGCCGACAATCTGGAGCGCGCGCTTCAGGCCGCGCCCCCGGTTCGTGAAGGGGGGGAAGTGGATGCGGGTGAGGCCGGGTTGGTCACGGGTCTGGAGCTGACCCAGAAGTCCCTGCTTCAGGCGTTCGAGACCAATAATCTGAAGCGTGTCGCGCCGGAACCCGGCGAGGCCTTCGATCCGCACCTTCATCAAGCCATGATGGAACAGCCGTCCGACAGCATTCAGGGCGGACAGGTGATCCAGACCTTGCAGCCCGGCTACGCCCTGTTTGGACGCACGATCCGACCGGCCATGGTGGTCGTCGCGGCCAGGGGTTCGGGCGCTGCGGCCGGCAATGCAGCCTATGTCGCCGCCGGCGCGACCGGCGGCAATTTCAACGGCAAGGCCTGATCCCTTAGGCTTTCAGCCGCCGTTCGAACAACGCCAGCAGCTTGGTCCAGCCGTCCGCGGCGTCAGCGGCGCGGTAGCCATCGCGATAGTCGGCGTGGAATCCGTGCGGCGCGGCGGGATAGACGTCGATGCCGCTGTCTGTGCGCCCGGCGCGTTGCAGAGCCGTGCGCATGGTCTCGACCGAGTCCAGCGGAATGCCCCGGTCGGCTTCGCCGTAGAGGCCCAGCACCGGCGCCTTGAGATCGGCGGCCAGATCGACCGGCCATGGCGCGCCGCCGGCCGCCTGTTCGGGCGTGGCGGTCGCCGCCGGGGCCAGGCGGCCATACCAGGCCACGCCCGCGTCGATGGCGGCGAATCGGGCGGCGGCCTGCCAGACGACCTTGCCGCCCCAGCAGAAGCCGGTGATCCCGACCTTGTCGGCGTTGGCCCATAGCTGCTGACTGGCCCAGTCCAGGGTCGCGGCGATGTCGCCCATGACCTGCTCATAGCCCGCGGCGGCCACGATCCGCTGGACCGCCTGCATGTCGGCCAGCGGTGCGGGATCGGCGACCCTCACGAAAAAGGCGGGGGCGACGGCGACATAGCCGGCCGTGGCCAGCCGTCGGCAGACGTCGCGGATGTATTCGTGCACGCCGAAGATCTCCGAGACCACGATCACCACCGGAAAGGAGCCGTCGCCCTTGGGGCGCGCCACATAGGCGGGCAGGGCGAAGCCGTCGGGGGCCGGATAGGTCACGTCTTCGGTCGTCAGTCCTGCGTCCGGCGTCGTCACCGGACTGGCCTGGGCGGCCAGGGCGGCGGGTGCGTAGCCGGCGAAGAACAGGCCACCCAGCCCACCCGTGGCCAGCGCCGTCCGACGGCTGAAGCGGAAGTCGTCGGCATCGGGGCCCTCGGGACGGATCAGGCTGGTCATTTGCGGCTCCGGAAACGGAGCGCCACAGTGTCCGCAGCCTTGCGTCAGGTCGAGTCACGTTTGCGACGGCGAGGACGCGGCCTTTCGTAGCGTCAGATTGATCCGTCCGCCGCCGGGGATGAGCGTGGACGACCCCGCGATGATCCGGTCGACGCCGTGTCGCGCCAGCCTGGCTGGTCCTGTCAGGGCGCAGACGTCTCCCGACGCCAGCCGGATCGATTGGGTCGGGCCGCCTTGCGCCGCGCCGATCCGGAACACCGCCGTGTCGCCCAGCGATATCGACAGCACGGGCGCAGCCAGGTCGCGCTCGTCCTTGTCCTGATGCAGGCCCATTTTCGCGCCCGACCTGTACAGATTGACCAGACAGGCGTCCGGCGGTTCTGGCCAGGCGGTCAGGGCGGTCCACAGGTCGGTCAGGATCGCGGGCATCACGGGCCATGGGACGCCGGTCCCGGGATGGGTCGGCTGATAGCGATACCCGGCCCGGTCCGAGACCCAGCCCAGATGGCCCATATTGCTCATCTCGACAGAAAACGGTCGTCCGGTCCGCGTCACGGGTCGATAGAAGGGCGCGGTTTCGACGGCCGTCAGGGCCGCGTCGCGCAGATCCGCCTGTTCCCGCGACGAAAGCACGCCCGGCCAGAAGCGGAAGCCCGGAAATCCCGTGTCGATCTCGCGCGGAGCCGCCGGAATCACCGGGTCAGATAGTAGTCGCCGATGCGACAGACGTTGACGTTCTCGCGCACCAGCGTCTGGCCGCCCGCGAGACCGACTTTCAGATCATAGAGGCAGCCGTTCGCGCCGTTGTCGATCAGCACGAGACGGCTTTCGCCCGTCGGGATCGGCGCGCCGCCCAGCAGGTCTGGCCTGAAGTCACCCGTCCTGACGTCGGCCGCCTGCAACGACTGAAGCACGAGGCCCGTCTGGTTGTGGATGCGAACACGACGATTCTGCTGGTCGCTCGACTGACTCGCCGCGTCGGCCACCCCGCCCACGGTGAGGAGGGCGGCGATCAGGGTCGTGGCGATCACTCTGACGGTCATGGCGGCCATTCTGTCCAACACGGTCCTCGGGTTGTATTTTGCGCCCGGTCGCGCCTCTTTTCCAGAGGTATCATGCCGTTGCGACGAGACTGCCGCCCCTGACGAAGACTGACGGCTAATCGCGCGCGGATCGTGATTGGGTCTTGCGGGCGGGGGGGCGTTTCCCATATCGGCGACAACCGCTGTAAAACCCCGTCGCTGATGGGGCTTTGTGGCCGGGACCGTACCAACAGACCAAGACCCTGATATCGGGGGCGGTCACGCGCGGCGCTTCGCTTGTAAAGGCCGCCGCATCGCCCTCTGAATGGAGTGAAAGACGACACATGGCCAAGATCATCGGCATCGACCTGGGCACCACCAACTCGTGCGTGGCCGTCATGGACGGCAAGAATCCCAAGGTCATCGAAAACGCCGAGGGCAACCGCACCACGCCCTCCGTCATCGCCATCCAGGACAGCGGCGAGACCCTGGTGGGTCAGCCGGCGCGTCGTCAGGCCGTGACCAATCCGACCAACACCCTTTTCGCCATCAAGCGCCTGATCGGCCGCTCGTTCGACGATCCCGTGGTCGCCAAGGACAAGAAGATGGTCCCCTATGAGATCGTCAAGGGTCCGACCGGCGACGCCTGGGTGCGCGCCAACGGCAAGGACTATTCGCCCCAGCAGATCTCGGCCTTCACCCTGGGCAAGATGAAGGAGGCCGCCGAGGCCTACCTCGGCGAGACCGTGACCCAGGCCGTGATCACCGTCCCGGCCTATTTCAACGACGCCCAGCGTCAGGCCACCAAGGACGCCGGCAAGATTGCCGGTCTGGAAGTCCTGCGCATCATCAACGAGCCGACCGCGGCGGCCCTGGCCTATGGGCTGGACAAGAACGAAGGCCAGAAGATCGCCGTCTATGACCTGGGCGGCGGCACTTTCGACGTCTCGATCCTCGAGATCGGCGACGGCGTCTTCGAGGTGAAGTCGACCAACGGCGACACCTTCCTGGGTGGCGAGGACTTCGACCTGCGTCTGGTCGACTATCTGGCCGACGAGTTCAAGAAGGAGCAGGGCGTCGACCTGCGCTCCGACAAACTGGCCCTGCAGCGCCTGAAGGAAGAAGCCGAAAAGGCCAAGAAGGAGCTCTCCTCGGTCACCCAGTACGAGGTCAATCTGCCGTTCATCACCATGAACGCCTCGGGCCCGCTGCACCTGAACATCAAGCTGTCGCGCGCCAAGCTGGAGGCTCTGGTCGAGGACCTGGTCCAGCGCACCATCGAGCCCTGCGCCAAGGCGCTCAAGGATGCCGGCCTCAAGGCCTCGGACATCGACGAAGTGGTGCTGGTCGGCGGTATGACCCGCATGCCGATGGTCCAGGAAGCGGTGAAGAAATTCTTCGGCAAGGAGCCGCACAAGGGTGTGAACCCCGATGAAGTCGTGGCTTTGGGCGCTGCCGTTCAGGCCGGCGTGCTGCAGGGCGACGTCAAGGACGTGCTGCTGCTCGACGTGACCCCGCTGACCCTGGGCATCGAGACCCTGGGTGGCGTGTTCACTCCGCTGATCGAACGCAACACCACCATCCCGACCAAGAAGAGCCAGGTGTTCTCGACCGCCGACGACAACCAGTCGGCCGTGACCATCCGGGTCTTCCAGGGCGAGCGGCCGATGGCGTCCGACAACAAGGTGTTGGGTCAGTTCGACCTGATGGGCATTCCGCCCTCGCCACGCGGCATGCCGCAGATCGAGGTCGCCTTCGATATCGACGCCAACGGCATCGTCCACGTTACCGCCAAGGACAAGGCGACCAACAAGGAACAGTCGATCCGCATCCAGGCCAATGGCGGCCTGTCGGACGCCGACATCGACAAGATGGTCAAGGAAGCCGAGGCCAACGCCGCCTCCGACAAGGCCAGGAAGGAGATGGTCGAGGCGGTCAACGCCGCTGAAAGCCTGATCCACTCGACCGAAAAGGCCATGGCCGAACACGGCGACAAGGTCGGGGCCGAAGAGAAGACCGCGATCGAAACCGCCATGGCCGAGCTGAAAACGGCCAAGGAGGGCACGGACCCCGAGGACATCCGGACCAGGACCAACACCCTGGTCCAGGCCTCGATGAAGCTGGGCGAGGCCATGTACGCCTCGCAACAGGGCGACGGCGCCTCGGATGAAGCCCCCGCCGACGACGGCGTGGTCGATGCCGAGTTCGAGGAAGTCTCGCCCGACGGCGACGACGACAAGAAGAGCGCTTAAGCGGACATAATCCTCTCCCCTTGGGGGAGGGGGACCGCGGAGCGGTGGAGGGGGCCCGCACCGGACACCGGCTCATGGGTCGGCCCTTCCACCATCCTCCGGTTGGTCCCCCTCCCCCGGCCGCTTCGCCGGGGGAGGAATGGACGGGCGGGGCCGTTTCGTGAAACTTGCATCATTTCGCCGGGTGCCCATGTCAGCCCGGTCAACCGTTGCGGTCACCCGCCCAAAGAGGCGCGAACCGTGCGGCAGAGTCAGAGGACGAACGCCTGATGGCGACGCGTGACTATTATGAGGTCCTCGGGGTCGAGCGGACATCCGACGCCGCTGGCCTGAAAGCCGCCTATCGCAAGCTGGCCATGCAGCACCACCCCGACCGCAACGGCGGGTGCGAAGACTCCATGGCGCGCTTCAAGGAGATTTCCGAAGCCTATTCCGTCCTGTCCGACGACCAGAAGCGGGCCGCCTATGACCGCTTCGGCCATGCCGGCGTCAACGGCGGTCAGGGCGGGTTCGGCGGTCAGGGCCAGGGCTTCACCGACGTCAACGACATCTTCTCCCAGGTCTTCGGCGACGCGTTCGGCGACGTCTTCGGTGGACGGCAGGGCGGCGGTGCCCGCCAGCACGGCCCGCGCCGCGGTTCGGACCTGCGCTACGATCTCGAAATCACCCTGGAGCAGGCCTACAAAGGCGCGGACGTCGACATAAGCATTCCGGCCACGGCCACCTGCGACGCCTGCGCGGGTTCGGGCGCCAAGCCCGGCACCAAGCCCACCAACTGCACCACCTGTCAGGGTGCGGGTCGCGTCCGCTCGGCCAACGGCTTCTTCCAGGTCGAGCGCACCTGCCCCCGCTGCGGCGGTCAGGGCCAGATGATCGCCGAGCCCTGCGGCACCTGCGCCGGTCACGGCCAAGTCCGCAAGAACCGCAAACTCCAGCTGAAGATTCCCGCCGGTGTCGACGACGGCTCGCGCATCCGCCTGTCGGGCGAAGGCGACGCGGGCCAGCGCGGTGGTCCGCGCGGCGATCTCTACGTCTTCATCTCGGTCACGCCGCATGAGCTGTTCGAGCGCGACAACCTCGACCTGCTGGTCACGGTCCCCGTGGCCATGACCACGGCGGCCTTGGGCGGCGAGATCGACGCCCCCTGCCTGACCTCCGAAGCCTGCGACGGCCGCTGCAAGGCGCCCGTCACCGTCCCCGCCGGGTCACAGACCGGCAAGACCGTCCGCATCAAGGGCAAGGGCATGCCGCATCTCAACGGCAAGCACCGGGGCGATCTGGTGGTCGAACTGTTCGTCGAGACCCCGACCGAGCTGACCGCCCGTCAGAAGGAACTGCTCGAAGAGCTGGCCGCCTCGCTGGGCGACGGACAGACACCGCGCAACTCGTCCTTCACCGGCAAGGCCAAGCGGTTCTGGGCAGACATTCTCGGCACCGAGCCCGGCTCGAAAGAAGCCGCGCAGTGACCGCCATCTTCCACGTCGGCATCTCCGGCGCCCGGGGCCGGATGGGGCGCGCCGTCTCGGCGGCGCTGGACGCTCGCGAGGACGTGGTGGTCGCGGCCCGTTTCGATCGGGGCGAGACGCCCGACCTGAGCCTGTGCGACGTGATCATCGACTTCTCGACCGCCGACGCCTCGGTGGACCTGGCCCAGGCCTGCGCGGAACGGGGGGGACCGGCGCTGGTGATCGGCTCGACCGGCCTGACGTCCGATCAGGACGCCGCCGTCCTCAGGGCCGCCGAGCGTGTCGCCATCGTCCGCAGCGGCAATTTCTCGCTGGGCGTCAACATCCTGATCGGCCTGGTCGAACACGCAGCCCAGCGGCTGGACGCGGCCGACTGGGACATCGAGGTGCTGGAAGCCCATCACCGCAAGAAGGTCGACGCCCCCTCCGGCACCGCCCTGATGCTGGGCGAGGCCGCCGCCAGCGGTCGTGGCGAGGATCTGGCCGACATCCGCCGCGCGCCATGGGACGGCATCACCGGCCCCCGCGAAACCGGCGGCATCGGCTTCGCCAGCCTTCGCGCCGGCGGTATCATCGGTGAACACACCGTGCTGTTCGCCTCGGAGGACGAGACCCTGACGCTGAGCCACTCGGCCATCGACCGCTCCCTGTTCGCCAAGGGCGCCGTCGCCGCCGCCGCCTGGGTCCGCAGCCGCAAGCCAGGCCTTTACGACATGCAGGACGTGCTCGGTTTTCGCCAGGCTTGATCCTGGGCAGGCTCACGCCTGCAGGGCGCTATCGCTCGCGACGCGATCGCTCACTGCTTGAGCGCCTGACTTCTCTTCGGTCTCCGGCAGGTCTGCGCGCAGCACCCGGGCCGCCCCGGATCCGACCTTCGGTCGGTCCGGGGACAGGCTCCGGGTCGGGAGGTCCCGGAGGGCCGACGACCGCGGCTCACCGGGGAACCTGAACCTCAAGGGCCTCAATGCGCGTGGCGGCGACGACCGTGGCCCCGGCCCGTGAACAGCGACTTGATCAGGAACAACACCGCGATCACCACGGCGAAGCCGAGGAACAGCGCCAGCACGGTCATCCAGAACGCCAGCGTCAGCAGCGGCGGCATCACGAAGGCACCGCCGTCCAGCATCGGACGCAACAAGCCCACCAGGATGAAGACTAAGGCCGCCCCCAGCGACGTGGACCACAGCCGGCTCCAGCCGGTCATCATCAAGGCCGCGATCACGGCGATGACCAGCCCGGTGATCTGGTTGACGGTATCGAAGCCGCCTTGCGCCAGGCCGAACAGGCCGGTCAGAAAAGCGCCGATCGAGTCGATGAGGGATTCCATGCGTCCAGCCTCCGTCCTGTGGCCCCGCTTGGCCGAGTGGCAGGGTTAACGCCGGTCGCGCCAGATGGCTCCGCTTATCGCCCCGTCGAGCCGAAACCGCCCGTGCCGCGCGCCGTGTCGTCCAGCGCCTCGACCACCGTCATCGCCGCCTGGTCGTGTCTTGCGATAACAAGCTGGGCGATGCGTTCGCCGCGCCGGATCACGAACGGCTCCTGCCCATGGTTGATCAGGATGACCCCGACCTCGCCGCGATAGTCGCTGTCGATGGTGCCGGGCGAGTTGAGGCAGGTGATGCCGTGCTTGAGCGCCAGCCCCGAGCGGGGCCGCACCTGAGCCTCATAGCCCTGCTGCAGTGCGATCTTCAGACCGGTCGGCACCAGCGCCCGCGCGCCTGTCGCCAGCGTCACGGGCGCATCCTCCGGCACGGCCGCGCGCAAATCCATGCCCGCCGATCCGGAGGTTTCATAGGCGGGCAGGGCCAAGCCCTCGGCATGCGGCAGGCGTTCGACGCGCAGGGTGGTCATGGGCGGGGTCTCTCAGGCCGTGAAGTGATCGGCGACGCGCAGGGCCAGCTTGCGCGCCACATCCGCTTTCGACTGACGCGGCCAGGTTTCGGCCGGGCCGTCGCGGGTGAACAGGGTCACCGCGTTGCCGTCGGCGCCGAAGACATCGTCCGAAACGTCGTTGCCGACGATCCAGTCGCAGCCCTTGCGCGACAGCTTTGCCTTGGCATTGGCCTTGAGGTCCGTCGTTTCGGCGGCGAAGCCGATCACCAGCCTGGGCCGCGTCTTTCCGGGCGCGGAGATGCCGGCGAGGATGTCCGGGTTCTCGATCAAGGCCAGCGACGGCGGCCCGCCCGGGGCCTTCTTGATCTTGCCCGAGGCGACGCCGTCCACCCGCCAGTCGGCCACGGCGGCGCTCATCACCGCGATGTCGGCGGGCAGCGCGGTCTGAACGGCCGCCTGCATGTCGCGCGCCGTCTCGACCCAGACCCGCTCGACGCCGACGGGTGCTGGCAGGGCCACCGGGCCGGACACGAGCGTCACCTCCGCGCCCAGCCGCGCGAGCGCTTCGGCGATGGCATAGCCCTGTTTGCCGCTGGAGCGGTTGGTCAGGCCGCGCACGGGGTCAATAGGCTCGAAGGTCGGACCGGCCGTGACGATGGCCTTCCGCCCCGCCAGCGGACGGCCGTCCGGTCCGGCCAGCAGGCCCTCGATCACCGACAGAATGGCCGCCGGTTCCGCCATCCGCCCCGGACCGAACTCGCCACAGGCCATCTCGCCCTCATCGGGTCCGACCACCGCCACGCCGTGAAAGCCGTCGAACCCTTTGAGCCGCTCCATACTGGCCTGCACCGCCGGATGCAGCCACATCCGCACGTTCATGGCCGGGGCCAGCAACACCCTCTTGTCGGTGGCCAGCAGGGTCGTGGAGGCCAGGTCGTCGGCCAGGCCATTGGCCGCCTTGGCGATCAGCCCCGCCGTCGCCGGGGCCACGACCACCAGATCGGCCCAGCGCGACAGCTCGATATGGCCCATGGCCGTTTCGTCCTCGGGCATGAACAGTTCCGACCGCACGGGGTGGCCGGTCAGGGCCGCCAGCGACAGGGGGGTGACGAAAGCGGCGCCCGCCGCCGTCAACACGCCCATGACCTCGGCGCCACCCTTCCTGAGCAGACGGGTCAGCTCCAGCGCCTTGTAGGCGGCGATACCGCCGCCGACGATCAGCAGGATCTTGCGTCCGGACAGGCTTGGCATAGTCATCGCCATGATCTAGCGACGCGACCGCGCGCCGTCGAGTGACGCCTCAAAAAATAGAACGTTGCATGAACAAGTGACCTGTGGTTATGTTTCCCTCGGCGGGTTTCAACCATGGGAGGGATAGATGATCGTCAGACTGTTCGCGGCCGCAGCCGTGGTGGGAGTGTTCGGACTGGCCGGATGCGGAGACGGCGGCTCCGCCGTCGAGACACGGGACCGGTCGGACGCGACGTCGGACACGGCCCTGACGGCGGCCGGCATCCCGGCGCAGGCGGGAACGACCTCGCCCGCCGCAGCACGGCCGGCGCTGACGCCCAATCGCAGCGAAACCGTAGACGCCAAGACCGCCCGGCTGTTCGCGCGCAACGGCGCGGCCTTCGGCGCGAAAACGGCACGCGACTACCTCGACAAGGTCGAGGCCTTCACGATCAACCCACCACGCGATGCGGACAGGATCGAACGCCCCAACGGCGACGTTCTGCTCTATCAGGCATCGACCAACACCTTCGCGGTCGTGTCGCGCGACGGCGTGCCCAAGACGATGTTCAAGCCGGACGACGGCGCGACCTACTGGGCCGAGCAGAAGGCCGCCGCGCCCACCTTCGGCCGGCGTCGGGACGCGTCGCGATCGGCGGAGTGACACGGTCGGACGGGGACTTCAGTCCTGGTCCGCCTCCTTGCGGTCGGCCATGTCGCGGATCAGGTCCAGCGCCAACTTCTGCTGCCGGGTCGACAACCGGGGCGCCAGACGGCTGATTTCGATGGTGTAGCGGGTCGCCGGAAAATCGTGCTCGAAGGCCGCGCCGCCCTCGGCCATGCCGGCGATCTGCGCACCGCTCAGGCCTTCGAAGAAATAGCCGATGTCGACCTTGAAGAAGCGCGCGATGTCCCAGAGTTTCGAGGCCGACACACGGTTGGCGCCCTTCTCGTACTTCTGGATCTGCTGGAAGGTCAGCCCCAGGGCTCGGCCGAGGTCGCTCTGGTTATAGCCGAGCGCCAATCTCTTCTCGCACACCCTGCGACCGACGTGTCGATCTACCGGATGGGGTCCATCTTCGCCCTTGCCTCTGGCCATTCGTCTCAACGCCCTCTGTGTTATCAGCACTCCCTGAATGCGCCTGCTTCGCCTTTCTGTCACGAAAAAACGCGCCGTTTTCCAGCAATTTACATCTTTGGGGTGCACCGCCGTTTCGACCTCTCACCGGGCGCGGGAAAACACGTCCTGTTTGGCGATTTCGGCCGTCAACGGACGACGATTTTCCGACGCGCCAGACCAGCTGCGAGCGCCAGAAGCACCGCGAGGCCGAACAGCAGGTCGCCCCATCGACTATAGAGGGTGGGCGCGGCGGCTCGGGGCAGTCGAGCGTCGATGACGCCGCTCTCGCCGGGCTCCAGCCTCTGATCGGCGACCACCCGCCCCCAGGGATCAATCATGGCCGACACGCCGGTCGGGGTGGACCGGACCAGCGGCAATCCGGTCTCGATCGCGCGATAGCTGGCCAAGTTCAGGTGTTGCAACGGCCCCGAGGTGCGCCCGAACCAGGCATCGTTGGAAATGTTGATGATCCATCCCGGCCGGGCCGCGCCGCCGGGCGTAAAGCCCGCGTACAGGCTCTCGTAGCAGATCAGCGGCTGGGCCCTCGGCGCGCCCGGAATGTCGATCGGCGCGGGGCGGGGTCCGGGGCTGAAGTCCAGCGGCATGTGCGTCAGGCTGCGCACACCCAGCGCGCCCAGCAATCCGCCGGCGGGCAGGAACTCCCCGAACGGCACCAGCCGGTATTTGTCATAGGTCGCCGAGACCCGCAGGCCGTCGCCGCCCTCGTCGGTCAGCACGAACAGGCTGTTGAAATACCGCTCGCCCTCGGGCGCGACGGGATCGGCCACGCCCCGGCTCAGGCCAATGATCAGGCTCTGCCCCGGCTGCACGGCGCGGGCGATGGCTGCCGCGTCCGGCGATCCGGGCGCGAACACCCGATTGGCCGAGGCCGGCAGCGCTCCCTCGGGCCAGATGATCAGGTCGGGGACCAAGGCGCCGGGCCGTGCCGTCAGGTTCACATAACGGTCGACGATCCCCTGATAGGCCTCGGGCGTCCATTTCGACTCCTGCGCCACGTCGGCCTGGACGATGCGGACGACCGTGTCGGTCAGTTCGAGGCGCGCCTGCGACAGCCGCGCCGCTCCGCCGACCACCAGGGCGGCGAGGGCGATCGCGCCCAATGCGGCCGAGCCGATCCGCGCCTTGCGGGACCCCTCCGACAGCAAGGGTGCGAAGGCGGCCGCCGCCGCCACCGTGACGAAGCTCAGGCCATAGATCCCGACCAAGGCGGCGAACTGCGACCCCGCCGACCCCGCCTTCCAGCTGGCCCCGGCCGGATTCCACGGGAACCCGGTGAGCACGTGTCCACGCAACCACTCCAGCAGGCAGAACAAGGCGGCGAAGACCAGCACGCGGAGGACGCCCCCTGGCATGAACCGCCGGTACAGCGCCGTCGCCGTGCCCCAGAACAGCCCTAGGCCGATGGGCAGGAGCGAGGCCGCGAAGGGTGCCATCCACGCCTGCGCCGGATTGACCAGGAACGCCTCGGCGACCCACCAGCAGCTGATGAAGAAATAGGCGAAACCGGCCAGCCAGCCCATCCAGAAAGCGCCGCGCGTCCCGCCCGAACGTTCGGCGAGGACCATCAGCAGGGCATAGCCCAGCAGACCGGGCAGGATGCCGAACGGCGGATGCGCCAGCGCCGTCGCGACGCCCGCCGCCAGCGCCAGGCCGATCCGGCCGAGGCGCAGGATCAACCGCGCGCGGCGGCCATCATCTCGGTCAGGCGTCGCCGTCAAGCTGGTCATCCGACGTGTATGGGTCCGCTACGCCCAGGCTGACAAGGAGGGATCGCTCCTCCGCTTCCATCGTCTCGGCCTCGATCTCGGCCTCGTGGTCACGCCCCAGAAGGTGCAGGACGCCGTGGACCGTCAGGTGCGTCAGGTGATCGGCCAGCGTCTTGCCCTGCGCCACCGCTTCGGCCGCGCACACGCCATGGGCCAGGACCAGGTCGCCCAGATGCGGCGCCTGCCCCGGAATCATCATGGCCGCCGCCGGAAACGACAGCACATTGGTCGGCCGGTCGCGCTGGCGGAAGCGGGCATTCAGGTCCCGGACCGCCGCGTCGTCGGTCAGCAGAACGACTACGTCGCCGACTACCGTCCCAAGCGCCGCCGTCGCAGCGCGATCGACCACCGCGACCACCTCCGGCAGGTCGCGTGTCCAGGCCTCGTCCTCGACCTCGACCTCGATCACGAGTCGGGGTCTTCGAGATCGGCGGCGGGGCGGCGGCTTGCGGAGTCAGCATCATAAGCGCGCACGATCCGTTCCACCATGGCGTGGCGCACCACGTCCTGGGCCTCGAAGCGCTGGACGCCCACGCCTTTCACGTCTTCCAGAATGCGCAGGGCGTGCTTCAGCCCGGAATCGCGCGGGTTCAGCAGATCGACCTGCGACGGATCGCCGGTCACCACCATGCGCGCGCCCTCGCCGAGCCGGGTCAGCACCATCTTCATCTGCAGGCGCGAGGTGTTCTGGGCCTCGTCGACGATAATGTAGGCGTGAGCCAGGGTCCGGCCGCGCATGAAGGCGATGGGAGCGGCCTCGATCTCGCCCTTGTCGCGCCGGCGGCGCACGTCGTCGGGGCCGAGGATGTCGTTCAGCGCCTCCCAGATCGGGGCCAGATAGGGATCGACCTTCTCGTTCAGGTCGCCGGGCAGGAAGCCCAGCTTCTCGCCCGCCTCGACCGCCGGGCGGGTGATGACCAGCCGGTCGACCTGTCCACGCCGCAGCAGGGAGGCGCCGTAGGCTGCGGCCAGGAAGGTCTTGCCCGTCCCCGCCGGGCCGACGCCGAAGGTCAGTTCGCAGCGCGACAGCAGGGCCAGATAATTGGCCTGCGCCGCCGTCTTGGGCGCGATGGCCCCGCGCCGCCCGACCGGCAGGGCGATGGTGTCCGGTGCGACACTCCCCTGCCCTGCCCGCGGCTGGGCCGTCGCCGCGCCCAGGGCGGTGCGCACATCGGCCTCGGTGATCTCGGCCCCGGTCTCGGCGCGGTTCGCCAGCGTCTCGATCACCCGCTTGGCCTGGGCCCGGTCGCGGGCCGAGCCGTTGATTGAAACCCCGCCGCCCGGCGTCTCGACCAGAACCTTGAAGCGGTCCTCGATCAGGGCCAGGTGCCGGCTGCCGGGGCCGATAATGGCGCGCAGGGCGTCGTCGCCCAGGGCCAGGAACTCACTCTCACGCGCCAATCAGTTGGTCCCGCTGTTTGAAGGGCGTAGCCCCGTCATGAAGAAGACGGCCCTTCAGAGAATTCTGCCGGCCGTGTTCGATCTCGACCGTAACGATCCGACCGATCAGATGATCCGCGTCCTCGACATGGACAGACTGTAGCCAGGGTGAGCGGCCGATGGCCTGGGCTCCGTTGCGGCCCGTCTTCTCGAACAGAACGTCCATCGTATGCCCGGCCATGGCGGCGTTGAAGGCCGTCTGCTGCGCCCAAAGCAGGGCCTGCAGCGCATGCAGCCGCTCGCGCGCCACCGCTGCCGGAACCTGCGACCCCAGGCTGGCCGCCGGCGTTCCGGGGCGCGGCGAATACATGAAGGAGAAGGCCGAGGCGTAACCGACCCGCCGCACCAGATCCATCGTCTGCTCGAAATCGGCGTCCGTTTCGCCCGGAAAGCCGACGATGAAATCCCCCGACAGGGCGATGTCCGGCCGCGCCGCGCGGACGCGGTCGATCAGGTCGAAATATTTCTGCCGCCCGTGCTTTCGGTTCATCGCCCGCAGAATCCGGTCCGAGCCTGACTGCACCGGCAGGTGCAGCCAGGGCATCAGGGCCTCCAGCTCGCCATGGGCGGCGATCAGGTCGTCGGACATGTCATTGGGATGGCTGGTCGTATAGCGGATCCGGCTCAGGCCGGGGATTTCGGCCAGGGCATGCGCCAACCGCGCCAGCGTCGAGGGTTTCCCGTCCGCTTCCTCGCCGTCGTAGGCGTTGACGTTCTGTCCCAGCAGCGTGATCTCGCGCACGCCCTTGTCGGCGAGTTGGCGCGCCTCGGCCAGGACGGCGGCGACCGGCCGCGACCATTCGGCCCCGCGCGTATACGGCACGACGCAGAAGCTGCAGAATTTGTCGCATCCCTCCTGCACCGTCAGGAAGGCCGTCGGCCCATTGACACTGCGGGCGCCGATCTTCTCGAACGTCAGGGCGTCGAACTTGTCGACCGGCGCGAAGTCGGCCCCGATCCGCTCGCCCCGCGCCCGCGCCATGCGGGTCAGCAGCTCGGGCAGCTGGTGATAGGCCTGCGGCCCGACCACGATGTCCACCGCTGGCTGACGGCGCATGATCTCCTCGCCCTCGGCCTGGGCGACGCAGCCGGCCACGGCGATGATCATCGATGTCCTCGATGTCCCTGTCGCAGTCGTCGAATTCCTCGCCCGGGCGTCCTTCAATTCTCTCAGCCTTCCGAGCTCGGAATAGACTTTCTCGGCCGCCTTCTCGCGGATATGGCAGGTGTTCAGGATGACGAAATCAGCGTCCTCGGCCGTGTCCGTCGTCGCATAGCCCAGCGGCCGCAGCACGTCGGCCATTCGCTCGGAGTCATAGACGTTCATCTGGCAGCCGTAGGTCTTGATGAACAGCCGCCGCGGTGGGGTCTGTTCGTCGGACGGCGTGAAGGGCGTTTCGGTCATGGGGCTGGCTAAATAGCGCGGCCACGCTCCGCGCGCCACAGCGGGCTGCGCGCGTCAGAGGTCCAGCTTGTCCGGATCGACGCGATGGGCATGGCGGGTGAAGATCAGACCTTCACGCTTGGACGGCTCGGCCCCCTCGATCGGCTTGCCGTACAGTTCCAGCTTGTGGCCGATCAGTTCAAAGCCAAGCCGCTCGGCGATCTCGGTCTTCAGCCGCTCGATCTCCGCGTCGAAGAATTCGATGACCTCGCCCGACCGGGTGTCGATCAGGTGATCATGATGGTCGTCGCCCGCCTCTTCATAGCGGCTGCGACCATCGCCGAAGTCGTGCTTCTCGACCACACCGGCTTCCTCGAACAGGCGCACGGTGCGGTAGACGGTGGCGATAGAGATGTGCGGATCGATGCTCGAGGCTCGACGGTACAGCTCCTCGACATCGGGATGGTCTTCGGCGCTCGACAGCACCCTCGCGATGACGCGGCGCTGTTCGGTCATCCGCATGCCGCGGTCGGCGCAGAGTTTTTCGATACTGTCCATGCGATCAGAATAGGCGGGCAGCACGCGCTAGGGAAGCGCATCAACCAAGTTGAGAACCAGTAGCAAAGCGTCATGGTGCGTTCCATCGACGCGGGCATAATATCGTAGTCGTCGTCCCGCCTCGATGAAGCCGGCCCGGGCATAAAGCGCGCGGGCTGCGGCGTTGTCGTCGGCCACCTCAAGCAAGACGCGGGTCGCGCCCCGCGCCGCAGCTCCGGCCACGCCCTCGCTGGTCAGGCGACCGCCCAGACTGTGTCGCCGCGCCTCCGGCCGGACCGCCAACGTCAGAATCTCGGCCTCGTCGGCGACGACCCGCATCAGGATGAAGCCATCCGGAGCCTCGACCGCGAAGACGCCCGGCTGCGACAGCAGGGCCGCGAACGCGGACCGGTCCCAAGCCGCGTCGAAGGACTGCGAGTGCAGTTCGGCGAGACGAGCCGACTGATCGACCGCGCCGGTCATTCCCGCGTCGGTCGGGGCTGCCCGGGTAGTCGGCTGGGCGGCGTCGCGTCGGGCGCGAGCAGATAGAGCGGCCTCGGCGGGCTTTCGATCGGATCCGCTGCGGCGGCGAGCCGGGCCACGGCGTCGGGCGTCGGTCCCGCGTGATCGTGGACAAGTGCGTCCGGCGCGGACCCGGCGATCAGGACCGCTCCGGACCCGATCAGTACCGCGCCCGCGCCGAGCTTCGCCACGCGCGCGCCCGCCGCCCCGAGCGACACGGCCTCGGCCGGGCCATCAGGGCGGCCGTCGATCCAGAACCGGGCGTAGACCTGGCCCCGACGCGCATCGATCAGTGCCGCTACGGCCCTGGCGTCTCCCGCCGAGGCCGCCAGAGCGTCCAGCGTCGAGACCCCCACCACCGGCCGGTCCAGCGCCGCCCCCAGCCCGTGGGCGAAGGCCAGTCCGATCCGCAGGCCGGTGAACGACCCCGGCCCGACCGTCACGCCGATGCGGCCGACGGCATCGAAGCCGCCCGCTTCCGCCACCGCCTCGCGCGCCAGCACGGCCAGCCGTTCCTGATGCCCCCTGATCATGGCCTCCGAACGGAGGCCCAGCGATCGCGCGACGCCGTCGGCCACCTCGAACACGCCGACGCTGCACAGGCCCAGCGCCGTATCGACGACCAGCACCCTCACGACGCAGCCCCGCCGGCCGTCAGTCGTCCCGCGCCAGCGCCCGCACGACGCGGGCTACGGCCCTGCGCACCTCGCGGTCCTCGATCAGGGGAAAGCCCGCCGCCACAGCGCGTCCGTCGACGCTGGCCGTGATCGCCCGAAGCCCGCTCCAACCGTCGTCTGATCGCCCAGCCGCCGTCTCCACCGGAGGAAAAAACGACTCGACCGAGGTGCCCAGCACGGTCGCCGCCCGATGCAGACGCGAGGCGGATATGCGGTTCTGGCCGGTCTCGTATTTCTGCACCTGCTGAAAGCTGATCCCCAACTGCTGCGCCAACGCCGTCTGCGACAGGCCCAGCGCCGAGCGCCGCAAACCGATGCGCGCGCCCACGAAGATGTCCACCCCGTCGCGATCGCCGATCCTCGCCATGACCCATACTCTCCTGTTCCCGACGGAACAGTTTCATTTCATCGCGCCAATTGCAACCCGATCGTTTCATTCAGCCTTCCAGTCGCGCTGTCACGGCGGACAGGGAGCGGATATCGGCGCGCGCCAGTCGCTCCTCGCGCTGGCCGGGTCCGTCGCGCACAATGACGACGTCAGCGTCCGCCTGTTCGTACAGCCGGACGTTCAAAGCCCCGTCACGCATCTCGATCACGCAGCCCTGCCCCCGACGGGGCCAGCGTCCCGGCTCATAGGCCAGCACCACGCCGGACGCGGCCCAGGGCGCGAGGTCGTCATTGGACAGTTGCAGATGCCGCGTCGCGCCGCCGGGCGATGCGGGTCCGGACAGGAAGGCGCGTCCACCGCTCTCAAAGCCCTGAGCGGCGGGCGCGGCGATGCCCTCGGCCGAATCCGGCGTCTGCAAGGCGAGGTCTTCAGGGGTGGCGTCCAGCGCCGTGGTCAGGCGACGTTGCACGTCCGGGCGGAACAGGCCGGGGCGTTTGCCGGACTCATACAGCCCCCAGCCCTGACTGGTCATGCCGACGCGCCGACCGGCCTCGCCTTGGCTCAGCCCCCGCTCGCGCCGCAGCCGGGCCAGGGCGTCGCCGAGACGCCGGGCGTCGCTGTCGCTTTCGAAACGGGGCATGGAGCGATGATGGCGCCGTCCGCGCCGCGTGGCGAGAACGAATTTGTTTCAGAGGACCTGTTCGACGCGGGTCACTTCGGGGACGTAGTGTTTCATCATCTGTTCGACCCCGGCCTTCAGCGTCATCGCCGAAGACGGGCAGCCGGCGCAGGCACCGCGCATCCGCAGGGTCAGGACACCGCTGTCCTCGTCGAAACTGTCGAACAGGATGTCGCCGCCGTCCTGGGCCACCGCAGGTCGGATGCGACTGTCGAGCAGCTGCTTGATCTCGGCCACGATCTCGCTGTCCTGGCTCGCGTCTCCAATCTCCTCAGCCTGACCGTCGCGGATCAGGGCGGTGCCGCTGACGAAATGGTCCATCACTGCCGCGAGGATGGGGGCCTTCATCTGGCTCCACTCCAGCCCCTGAGTGTCTCGTGTCACGGACACATAGTCCGCGCCGTAGAACACGCCCGTCACCCCCTCCAGCGCAAACAGCGCCTCGGCCAACGGCGAGGCGGTCGACTCGTCGATTGAGCGGAACTCGCGCGGCTGGGTCGGCGAAACCTCGCGGCCCGGCAGGAATTTCAGGACGTCCGGATTGGGCGTGGCTTCGGTCTGGATAAACATGGGACCCAGATGCGCCTGCGCCACGGCCGGTTCAAGAGCGACGCCACCATTCTCCCTCCCCCCGGCGGACCGAGAAGCAGGCGTGTTCACGCGAGATCCTCGATGTCCTTCTCGGTCAGTTCACCGGGGACGATGGTCACCGGCAGTTTGCGGCCGGTGAAGGCCGCGCCCTGTTTGGTCACGGCGGTCACCAGCGGTCCGGGCGCGCCGGTTCCCGCCGCCAGCACCAGGATCTTGATGTCCGGATCGTCGCCGACGACCTTGCGGATGCAGCCGGGGGCGTCGCCGCGCTCGATCACCAGTATGGGGGTCGAGCCAGAGCGTTCGGCGGCTTCGCCGGCCCAGCGGGTCAGCGACGCCTCGGCCTCGGCTCGCGTCTGCCGCTCGATCTCGTCGCGCGCGGCCGCCCAGTGGGCGTCGGATGCCGCGGGCGGAATGACGCGCAGCAGCACGACATGACCGCCGGTCGAGCGCGCCCGCCGCGCCGCATAGCGCAACGCCGTCTCGAATTCCGGACTGTCGTCCACGACCACCAGAAACTTTCGCGACATCGACCCGTCTCCCTCAGCCCCGCAAGCTAGCAGATCGAACCCCCGGCCGCGAAGAGCGAGGCCACCCTGCGGCCGGCCTTTGCCCGGCGCGAAACGGGCGGTCCGAAGTTCCGACGACTGCGGCCGGTTAGAATTGCTTGGTCAGCTCGCTGACGAAGCAATCTCCCGGATAACAGAATTGGCAATCGTCAGCTTGGCGAAGGTCCAGCCGGAGCCGGAGGCCTCGATCTCGTCGACCGAGGCGCGAACGCCCTCCACCATCTTCTGTCGCGGGCCGATCCAGGCGTCGACGACGGTCTCCGCCGCCTTCTCGCTGGCCCCGACCGAGACGGTAGACCCCTTTGCGACCGCGCGGGTCAGGGTCACCTGCTCGGCCATGAGGTCCTCGATCAGGCGGCGCACGGCCAGCCGATCGAAATGATCCGCAGACGGAACGTCGCTCGCCGCGGCGCGGAGACGGTCAAAGTCGAAGGCCGCGCCGACCTGATGATACAGCGTCGCCATGGCCGGCTCTGGCCAGCCGGTCTCGCGGGCCAGATCGCCGATGTCGGCCGTGGCCACCAGCGGTCGCAGCATGGCGAAATCGCGCGCCATGGCGTCGCTCGCTCCCATGTCGCTGAAAGCACGAATGCGATCCGCCAACTGGGCCCGTTCGAAACGGGACATGACCGCGCCGCCCGCGGCCCTTAGGGCATCCGCCGAAGCACGATAGGCGTCGATCAGCCCGTCGACTGTCGCACCCTCGCGCATTGCCCGGCGGGCCAGCCAGAAGGTCTGACGGCGCAGCACGGTGGAAATCTCCTGATACAGGGCGATCTGCGCCCCGGCAGAGATCCTGAGGTCCAACGCCGAAACCTTGTCCCACGCCTCGTCGAGGCGGAACACCTGTCGCGCCGCCTCAAAGGCGAGGACCAGGGCCCCGGTGTCGCACTGAGCCGACAGGCGCAGGCGCTCGGGGAAGGAGGGGCCGCACATGTTGACGATCTCGTTCGACAGGATGGTCGAGACGATTTCGCGCTTCAGGCGGTGGCGCTGCATATCGGCTTCGAACCTGGACAACGGACCGGGGAAATAGCGGACCAGCATCTGCTTGAAGAAGGCATCGTCGGGGGCGCGCGAGCCGACGATGTCGTCGAACAGCTCCCGCTTGGAATAGGCGGTCAGGACGGCCAGCTCCGGCCGGCTGAGCGCCTGTCCTGCCGCCTTCATCTCGGCCAGTTTGGCGTCGTCGGGCAGGCCCTCGACCTTGCGGTCAAGTCTGCCCCTGGCGCCGAGCCACTGCATGAACCGCTGCTGGGCGTCCAGCGCCTGCGCGCCCTCCGCCTCCTGCAAGGTCACCGCCAGCGTCTGGTCGTAGTTGTGGGCCAACACCTTCAGCCCGACCTCTTCGGTCATTGACGCCAGCAAGGCGTCGCGCTTGTCGGCCGTCAGCGCGCCCGAGGCTATGGCCGCCCCGGTCAAGATCTTGATGTTGACCTCGTGGTCCGAAGAATCGACACCCGCCGAATTGTCGATGGCGTCGGTGTTGATACGGCCGCCCGAGCGCGCGAAGGCGATCCGCCCGGCCTGTGTCAGGCCCAGATTGGCACCCTCGCCTACGACCTTGACCCGCAGTTCGCCGCCGTCGATCCGGATGGCGTCATTGGCCTTGTCGCCGACCTGTGCGTCAGTCTCATGCGGTGCCTTCACATAGGTGCCGATGCCGCCGAGGTAAAGCAGTTCGGCCGGGGCCTTGAGGATGGCCTTCATCAGCGCCGCCGGATCCAGCACATCCTCCTGAACGTCCAGCGCCGCCTTGATTTCGGGCGACAGCGCGATCGACTTGGCCGCGCGCGAAAACACTCCGCCGCCCTTCGAAATCTTCGAGACGTCATAATCGGCCCATGAAGAGCGCGGCAGCTTGAAAATGCGGTCGCGCTCCACCCAGCTCGCCGCCGGATCCGGGTTCGGATCAATAAAGATGTCGCGATGGTCGAAGGCGGCGACCAGTTGGATCGCCCTGGACAACAGCATGCCGTTTCCGAACACGTCACCGCTCATGTCGCCAACACCGACGACGGTGAAGGGCTCGGTCTGGATGTCCTTGCCCATCTCGCGGAAGTGGCGCTTGACCGCTTCCCAGGCCCCGCGGGCCGTGATGCCCATGACCTTGTGGTCATAGCCGACTGACCCGCCCGAGGCGAAGGCGTCGTCCAGCCAGAAGCCGTAATCGCGCGACACTCCGTTGGCGATGTCCGAGAAGGTCGCCGTGCCCTTGTCGGCGGCGACGACCAGATAGGGGTCGTCGCCTTCGAAGCGGATCACGCCCTGAGGCGGGACCACGGCCCCGTCCTTGTCGATGTTGTCGGTGATGTCCAACAGGCCGGACAGGAAGGTCTTGTAGGCGCGTATGGCCTCGGCCTGCTGGGCGTCGCGGTCGCCGCCGGCGCGCACGATGGCCGCCAGATGTTTCGGGAAAAAGCCGCCCTTGGAACCGACGGGCACGATGACCGCGTTCTTGACCTGTTGCGCCTTGACCAGGCCCAGCACCTCGGTGCGGTAGTCGTCGCGGCGATCGGACCAGCGCAGGCCGCCCCGCGCCACCGGGCCGAAGCGCAGGTGCACGCCCTCGATGTGCGGTGCCCAGACGAAGATCTCGCGGAACGGCTTGGGCAGGGGCACATCCACCAGTTCGCGCGAAGCGATCTTGATCGAGATGTAGGGCTTGGGTTCACCGTCGGCACCCACCTGATAGTAGTTGGTCCGCTTGATCGCCTGCACCAGAAGGGCCATCCGGCGCAGGGCGCGGTCGTGATCGAGGCTCTTGACGCCTTGCAACAGGCCGTTGATCTTTTCCTCCAGCTCGGCAGCGGCCTCGGATCTTGCTCTGGCTTCGCCGCCGTGGGCCGGATCGAACTTGCACTGGAACAGCGACAGGATCGCACGCGCCACGGCCGGATGGTCGCGCAGCGCCTCTTCCTGAACCGCCTGGCTGGGGTCCAGCCCGGTTTGCTGGCGATAGCGGGCGAGCGTGCGGATCAGGGCCGCCTCGCGCCAGTCGAGACCCAGCTCGAGGACCAGTCGGTTGAAGCCGTCACTTTCCGTCCGACCCGTCCAAACCGCCGAAAACGCCCGTTCGAATGGCCCCTGCACATCGTCGAAGTGTAGGTCGGCAGCCCGCGGGTCCTCCATCAGGAACTCATGCATGTGGATGTATTCGTCGCCGGACGGGCGCAGGGCATGGCCCCATTCCTCCAGCGTCTTCAATCCCATGTCGGCCAAGATCGGGAGGACGTCGGACAAGGGCACAGCCGCGCCGCGGCGGTACAATTTGAACCGGAAGTTCAGCGGCCCGTCGCGATCGCCACGGAACGCCCGGACGGCGACGGGGTCTCCGAGTCCGACGCCACCATAGATATTAAGGACGTCCACGGACTGAAGGTCGCGCACGGCCTCGTCGGCGTCGTAGCGGTCGCGATAGCCGGCGCCGAAGGCTTCGGCCCAGCGTGCGCTGAGGGGGCCCACCTGAACGTCATCCACGTCCGCGTTTCTCAGGGCGGTCTCGAACCGATCCACCCAGCTGCGTCCGGCCTCGGCGATCTCCGCATCCAGAGCGGCTTGATCCGGACACGGATGATTGCCTGGAATGACGCCGATGATGTAGTGGATGCGGACCAGGGGCTGGTCCGACAACTGTGGGTACCAGGCCGACAGTCGCCCACCCCAGGCGCGGGCCAGAATCTTGCCGATGCGCTCGCGCAGCGAGGCGTCGAACCGCTCGCGCGGGATGAAGGTCAGGACCGAGACGAAACGGTCAAACGGATCCTTTCGGGTGAAGCTCTTGATCCGCGGGCGGTCGTGCAGATGGAGGATCCCCAGCGCGATCTCCAGCAGTTCGTTTTCGCTGACCTGGAAGAGTTCGTCGCGGGGATAGTTCTCGAGGATATTCCTCAACCGCTTCTCGCTATGGCTGCCGGAGACCTTGCCCGCACGAGACTGAGCATTGGCCACCTTGCGCCGCACCAGCGGCACCTGCGACGCCGTCCGGTCATAGGCCTCGGCCGTGAAAAGGCCGACGAACCGGGTCTCACCCGAGGGGCGACCGTCCGCGCCGAACCGTTTGACGCCGATATAGTCCATGTAGGCCCGGCGATGGACGCGTGAGCGCAGATTGGCCTTGGCCACGGTGACGGGCTCGGACAGGTTCAGCTGGCGCTTCATCGACCGGGTCAGCACCGCCGGTTCGGACGCGCGACGCAGCACGGTCCGCTCCGGATCGACCAGAACGCCCAGACCGGCACCCGACTGCGACAGGGGCGCTTCCGCCTCATAGCCGCCGTCCTTCTCGCGCGGATAATCATAGTCGCGCGCGCCGAGGAAGACGAAGTGATCGGCCTCAAGCCAACGCAGGAAGGCCAGGTTCTCGGCCAGGACGTCCGCGTCGATCCCCGGCGGCGGCGTTTCCAGATGGGCGATGCAGCGCGCCATCAGGGCGTTCATCGCCGCATGGTCCGCCACCGCGCCGCGCACGTCGGCCAGCGTTTGGACCAGACCTTCGCCCAGGGCGTCGCGACGCTCCTGCGGCAGGGGGTCGATGACGACGACGATCAGAGAGGTCTTTCCACCGTCGCCCTCGATGATCGGGTGAAACATAGACCGTACGGTCACGCCCGCCTCGGCCAGTTCGCCCATCACGCTGTCGACCAGGAAGGGCCGGTCGTCCTGAACGATGGCCAGGCTGTCGTAGCCGGTCGGGTGGCCGTCCGCGCCGACGAGGGGACCGAGGGTGATCCGGGCCGGATCGCCGAACTGTCTGCCCACGGCCGCGCGCCAGGTCGTGGCCAGGAGATGCGCCAGGTCCGGCCCGCCGATCTCGGGAGTCTCGTCCTCGGCGTAGTCTTCCCAGACCTGGGCCAGATAGGCGCGGGCCCCGACGTCGGGCGCTTCACCAGTCGCGACCACGAAACTCGCCTCCAGAGCCTCCAGCGTGATCGCCTGAGGAACGGTGGGGGCGCTGGCGCCGGGCATGGGCAGTCTCTTTTCAGACGCGACCCTTCGCCGGGTCGCCGGAGGCATCGCCAGACTAGGCCGCTTCGTCGTTTCGGCAAGCGGCCTGTCCTGACGCCCGCTGATCAGATCGAAATCGGTCTTGATGGACGCAGTCCATCAAGGCTCAGACTTCGCTACAGCATGATTCTGGACCATTTTTTAGATTCAGGTCGATTTGACCCGAAGCAAAATGGTCGATGACGTCCGCCCCCGCTCGGAAACTCCCAAAACGATGAGCTCCTGCCCTGTTTCCGGGATCCGCTCCGTGCGTCGTCGAGCGGCGCTCGGGAGATCGAGCGTCGCACCGTCGTGTGGGGTTGTCTCGGAGGGCGCGCTCCGGAAACGACAAGGCCGCCGGACTTTCATCCGGCGGCCTGTTTGGACCGGTACCCAGGAGGGGAGGGTTGGCACCGGTCGCCTCGCCGCAGCTTCGGGGGGAGGGTGGGCTGCGACGACAGGATTGAGATAGGGGCCGGTTGTGACCAATCAAGGGCGCGAAAAAGGAGTCAATCGGGCTTGGGGCGCGGCGAGTTGACGCGGGTACCCTCTGGCTTTTCCGCGTCGGGAGGGCTGTCCTCATAGGGCTTGCCGTCGCCCGACAAAAGAATGGCCATCCAGCGCGAGCCCTTGAACTCGGCCAGAATCGCCATGGCCATGACGGCCAGCGGCGTCGACAGGAACATGCCGACCACGCCCCACAGTTTGCCCCAGAAGGCCAACGACAGAAGCACCACCACCGGATCGATGTTCTGGTTGTCGCCCTGCATTCGCGGCTGGATCATGTTTCCGCTGATGAACAATATGGTCTGCAGGCCGCCCAGCAGGAGCGCCGCCTGCCAATAGGTCTCGAACTGGACCAAGGCGAACAGCGGCGGCGCGAGGCCCGCGACCGCCCCGCCCAGCACCGGTATAAAACCGACGATGAAGATGACGAAGGTCCAGAACTCGGCGTTCTGCAGGCCCACCGCCCGCATCAGGATCCAGGCGGCGGCGCAGATCAGCGCCCCGGTCACCGTCTGCACCCAGAGATAGCCCTCGACCCCGCCGCGCACGCGTTGGAACACCTCCAGCGCCTCGCCGCGCGCCGTGCGGTCGGGGAACATGCCGACGATCTTGCGCCGGAAGCCGGACTGCGAGGCGATGAGGAAACCGAGATAGATCAGCACGAAGAAAGCGCCGGTCAGGGCACCTTGGGCCTGCATGGCCGCGCTGGCGAGATAGCTGCGCACGTCCAGCTGGGTCATCAGCTCCGCCGCCGTCGGCACGGTCTCGATGCCCAGCACTCGCCCGCCGTCGATCAGGATCTGGTCGATCCGTGGCCCGATGCGCGACGAAACGCCGGACGCCTCGCTGAAGAAGCCCGCCGCCCCGTTCACGATGATGGCGATGGAGGCGAAGAACAGCAGCACGATCACGATCAGCGCCGCCGCGCCGGCATAGCGGTCCGGAACGCGGGTGCGCTCTTCGATGAACCGCTTTACCCCATCGATCATGATCAGCAGGAAAATGGCCATGGCCAGCGGTGTCAGGATGTCGCGCAGCCAGTAGACCGCGGCACCGGTCGCGACGATGGCGATCGTCACCAGGGCGTTGCGGGCGACGGCCGAGGTCGGCAGGGCGATGAGCGCTTTCATCGGCGCATGGTCGGGCTCGCCGCCCCCGGCGTCAATCGTCATGGCGTGGTCTCCGGGGCCACCAGCACGGGCAAGACGGTCACGCCGCAGTCATAATCCCCAGGCTTTTCGGACGCGGGCGTGCCGGTCTTCGTCCCTCCGTCACGGCGCGTATTCGCGCCGTCTCCACCGTGGCTTCGCCGACAGGGAGGAGACAGGGAGGAGATGTCAGTCCCTCGGAACCAGCCGCCACATCCTGAGCGGATGCCGCACCGCTCCGGCTTCGGACCCCGCCGCTTCGCCGCGCCCCATATACAGATCGGCCCGGACAGGCCCGCGGATGGCCGAGCCGGTGTCCAGCGCCACCACCAAGCCCTGATAGCTGGCGCGCGCGCCGCGCAGATTGCCGCCGTCGGCGCTGATCCAGACCAGATCGCCATAGCGCCAGTGGGCCGGATCGACGGCGATGGCGCGACGGGCCGGCAGGGGGATGCCGGCGGCTCCGGCCGGGTCGCCGCCGTCGTCTTGATCGAGCTCGAAGAAGATGTAGCGGGGGTTCAGCGCCATCACGTCTCGCGCTTCTCGCCCCCGATGCGCCGCGAGCCAACCCCGGATCGCGTCGCCTGATGTGCCGTCCGCGGGCAGCAAGCCCCTTTCCGCCATCGGCCGGGCAATGCCGACGAAGGGCTGGCCGTTGTCGGCGGCATAGGCGGCACGCACCTGCGAACCGTCTTCCAGCGTCAGATAGCCCGAGCCCTGGATCTGCATAAAGAACAGGTCCTCCGCCCTCATCCACGCCAGCGGCGGCGTGCCCGACGCCGCCTCGGGCGCGGCCTCGATCTCGGTCCGCGACGGCAAGGTCCGGCCGCGCGTCCAGCCCTCCGGGCGGGCCAGTACCGGAGTATCGAACTCGGCGTCGACGGCGCGGCGCGCGGGATACTCCGGCGCGAAATATGAGGTCAACAGGCCAGGACGACCGTCGACGGTCTCGGCCGCGACCGCGGTGAAGCCGCTCTCGAAGAAGGCGCGCGCGGCCGAAGGGGTCACGGGCTTCGACGTGCGGCGAATCTGCAGGGCGCGGTCGCACTGGACCCGGGCTGCGGCGTCTCGCGCCACGCCGCAGCCGGTCAGCCAGGCGTCGAACCCCGCGAGATGGTCCTCGTCCGCCCAGCCGGGCAGGGACGCGAGGTCGAGGCCGGCAGGCGGCGCGGGGCGCGGTGGTGGTGAGGGCGAAGGCGCGGGTGCTGTTGCGCAGGCGGCCGATATGAACGTCAAGACGAGCGCGAAGGCGCTTGTCCCGCTCAGCCTCATGCGGCGGCGGCCTCCGTGCGGGCCAGCACCCAGTTGGGATCTGGCTCGCCCAGCGTCCGCTCGAAGGTCCACAGCTCGGCCACCCTGCGTTCCTCGATCTGTTCCGGCGCCGCCTCGTCGGCCGACGTCACCCGGTTGCGCAGTTCGGCCAGGAACCGGACCTTGGCAACGGCGCAGTTATCCTCGGCCGTGGCGGATTCCAGGTCGGCGCGGGCGGGATGGACGAATTCCGCCACCTCGGTCTCGCCCCGGGCTTCCCGCGCGGCAATGCCGTTCTCGAACGAGGCCATGACAGACGGCGTCAGAAGGGGCCTCAGCGTCTCTCGGTCTCCAGTGGCGTAGGCCCGCACAATGGTCTCGTGCGCCTGGCGCGCGCCCTCGAGGAAGCTGACAGCGTCGAAATTCGGATCGCGCGTCTTGAGCCCGGCAATAGAGGCTAGCGTCACGGCGTCCAGCACATTGGTCCGCGCGGCCGTCGCCTCGGCGGCGGTCGGCACCGCGGAGGGCTTGGCGCGGGCGTCTTCCTCGGGCTGGCGGCCCACCTTCTTGCCCAGCACATTATAGAGCTGAAACAGGACGAAGGCGGCGATCACGGCGAAGATGGCGATCTGGATTTCGGCCGGCACTGGCTATCCTTGACTGGCCCCGGCGAAACGCGCCGACGCGGTGGGAAAACGATTAGGGGCTCATATGGGTGCGCGCAAGCTGATGCGCAGCCCCACCCCGGCGTCGCAGGGGCATTTGGACCCTCTTCAACGCCGCCAGACGAGCGTCGTTGCCGCAATCGGCACCTTATGCTAGTCCGCGCGCCTTCCGGGTCACCGCCCCTAACGCCTTCCAGACAGACCGTTCCGACATGACCGACGCCGCTCCGCCCGCCGACGCCAACCCCGCCGCGCCCGCCGAGAATGGCGGCGGTGCCCCCGCCGGCCCGGGCTTCCGCATCCTTGCCCAGTTCGTCCGCGACCTGTCGTTCGAGAATCCCAAGGCGCCCGACAGCCTGCGCATCGACGGCAAGCCCGCCATCGACATGGGCGTCGAGATGAACGCCCAAGGACGCAATGACGGCCTGTTCGAGGTCGACCTGCGCCTAACGGTCCGGGCTACCACCGACAATATGACGGTCTTCAACATCGAACTGCTGTATGGCGGTCTGTTTGCCCTGTCCGGCGTGGCCGAGGCCGACGTCGAGCCCCTGCTGCTGGTCGAATGCCCGCGCTATCTGTTCCCGTTCGCCCGCGAGATTATCGCCCGCGCGACCTCGGACGGCGGCTTCTACCCGCCCTTCATGCTTGACCCCATCGACTTCGCCAGCATCTACGTCTCGCGCCAGGAGCAGATCGCCCGCGGCGGCGCGGAGATGGCCCGGGCCTGAGGACGTTAGAGCCTGATCGGTTGAGGCGGAATCGCTTCGCGCATCCGCCGAAGCCGTGAATCAGGCTCCGGCATGATCCTGGAGCCCGTAAGCGTCCCAGAGCGAGCGGTCCTTCAGGGTCGCCAGCAGGAAGGCCTCGTGCGTCTGACGCTCGGCCTCGGTGGATCGCGGCGCCAACGGCCGGGGACGGGGTCCGTAGCCCTGGGCGGCGATGGTGGCCGCCGCCGAGGCCACGCGCGACGAGGACAGGTCCAGACGCCGTTCCTTGCCGCCCTTGAGCTCCAGATAGACCTCGGCCAGTAGACGGGCGTCGATCAGCGCGCCGTGCAGGTTGCGCTCGACCAGCGAAATCTTGTAGCGCTTGCACAGGGCGTCCAGCGAATTGGCCATGCCCGGAAACCGCGTCTGGGCCAGCCTCAGCGTGTCGATCCAGCGCGTCTCTGCATAAAGGACCCGACCGCAGCCCTTGAATTCGTGGTCGATGAAATTGCGGTCGAACTGGGCATTGTGAGCGATCATCGGGGCGTCGCCGATGAATTCCATCAGGTCGTCGACCACCTCGGCGAATCTGGGCGCGTCGCGGACCTTGTCGTCGGTAATGCCGTGCACCCGGATCGCATCCGCCGGGATCAGCCGCTCGGGGTTGATCAGCCGGTGAAAAGTCCGCCCGGTCGGCAGCAGATCGTCGATCTCGATGCAGCCTACCTCGATCATCCGGTCGCCGGTCTTCGGATCGAAGCCGGTGGTCTCCGTGTCGAGGACGATTTCGCGAGCCATGCCCCTTAATGGGTCGCTTCGCCGGCTTCCGGAAGGCCCCGTCGGCGCGATGTCCAGCCCGGCGTCAGAACCATCCCCACGATTTCGCGCACCCGCGCCCGTGCTGCGTCCAGACCCCCGCCGGTGTCGACGACGAAATCCGCCCGGCGGCGCTTCTCGGCATCCGGCATCTGCCGCGCCAGGATGGCGTCGAACCGCTCCCGCGTCATGCCGGGGCGGACCATGACCCGCTGCTCCTGGGTGGCCGCATCGGCGGTGACGACCACCACCGCGTCCACGGCCGCGTCGCCGCCCGTCTCGAACAGCAAGGGAATGTCCAGCACGGCCAGCGCGACGCCGCGCCGTCCGGCCTGCGCCAGATCATCCAGCCGTCCAGCGAGCACCAGCGGATGGACGATGGCCTCCAGCCGTTGGAAGGCCCGGTCGTCCCGGCCAAGCGCCTCGGCCAGCCGGCCCCTGTCCACCGCCCCTTCCATGACCACGCCCGGGAAGGCGTCTCCCACGGGACCAACGGCCAGGCCGCCCGGTTCATACAACCCGTGCACGGCCTCGTCGGCGTTCCAGATCATCGCGCCCGCGTCGGCGAACATGGCTGTCGTGGTCGACTTGCCCATGCCGATCGATCCCGTCAGCCCCAGCAAGATCATCCCGTCTCTCCCATCGCGGTCAGCGCCAGCCGCCGGACGTCGATCGCCGGGGGCTCGACGCCGAACACGCCCGTGAATGATGGTCGCGCCTGCCCGATCAGCATGGCCAACCCATCCACCGTGGTCAGCCCCCGCGCCCGCCCCGCTGCGAGAAACGGCGTGATCAGCGGGCGGTAGGTCATGTCCATCAGCACGGCGTCCGGCCTCAAGGTAAAAATGTCCATGTCGGGCGCGACGCTCACGGCATTGATCACCAGAGCGGCCTCGCCCGCTGCCTCGGCCCCCGCGACGGTCAGGCCCAGATCATCTGCCAGCGCCTCGGCCCGCTCTCGTGTCCGGTTCATCACCGCCACCTCGGCCCCCGCCGCCTTCAGCGCTGCCGCCGCCGCCCGCGCCGCGCCGCCCGCGCCGAGCAGCAGCACCTTGGCGCCGTCCAGTCGCAACGCCGGCGCTTGTTCGGCCAGCGCGGCCAGCAGGCCCGTGCCGTCGGTGCTGTCGGCCCGAACCCTGCCGCCCTCGAACACCAGCAGGTTTGCCGACCCACAACGGCGCGCCGTCTCACTCACCTCGTCCGCCAGCGCCTGCGCCTGTTCCTTCCAGGGCGCCGTCACATTCAGCCCGCGAAGCCGCCCGGCTCGCCCCTCGCCGACAAGCGCCGCGAATGCCGCATCATCCGCCGGTTCGAACGCCCCGTAAGTCGCGTCCAGTCCCGCCCCGGCGATCCAGGCGCCGTGGATCAACGGACTCAGCGACTGCTGGATCGGCCGCCCCGCGACGCCCGCGACCAGTGTCATGTCAGGATCACCCCGGCCCGGCGAAGTTCGGCCAGAACAGGCCACAGCGGCATGCCTAGCACGGTGAAGAAGTCGCCCTCGACCGCGTCGAACAGCTGCGATCCCATCCCCTCCAGCCGGTAGGAGCCGACGCAGGCCAGCAGTCTCTCACCCTCGGCCGACAGATAGGCGTCGAGGAAGGCGTCGGAAACGTCCCTGACCCGCATGACGGCCGTGTCGACCCCCGACCAGACAACCTGGCCATTGCGCGCCAGCGCCGCGCCCGAGTGCAACCGGTGCTCCCGTCCGCGCATCGCTACCAGTCGCGCCCGCGCCGCGTCCAGCGTCGGGGCCTTGGAGACCAGACCGCCGTCGAAGGCCAGGGTCTGGTCGGCGCCCAGCACCCAGGCCTCGGCGTCATGGCGCGACACCGCCAGGGCTTTGGCCCGCGCCAGTTCAATCGCCAGCCCCGCAGCGTCCGTGGGGTCGTGCCGCGCCTTCACGGCGTCTTCGTCCACGTCTGCCACCTGAACCGTGAACGGCACGCCCGCATCGCGCAGCATCGCCTGCCGCGCGGTGCTGCGCGAGGCCAGGATCAGCCGTTCTCCGCGTTCAAGCCGCCCGAATGGCGATGGCGCACCGGAAGACCCGCTCACCAACTCGCTCCCACGCGATGGGTGCGGCGTTCGTTCAGGACGTTGATGATGGCCGCTGCCGTCTCCTCGACCGAGCGCCGGGTCACGTCGATGACCGGCCAGCCACGCCGCTCGAAGGCCCGGCGCGCTTTGACGGTCTCGTCGCGTACCGCGTCATGGTCCGTGTAGGTGGTGGCCCGCGCCGCGTTCAGCCCATCCAGACGGTTGCGGCGAATCTGCACCAAGCGGTCCGGCGATACCGTCAGGCCGACGACCAGTGGGTTCTTCAACCCGACCAACCGCTCTCCGTCCTCCTGTCCCGGCACCAGCGGTACGTTCGCCGCGCGAATGCCTCTGTGGGCCAGATAGATGCAGGTTGGCGTCTTCGAGGTCCGGCTGACCCCGCACAGCACAACATCGGCGCTCTCCAGTTGAGCCGTCGTGCCTTGGCCATCGTCGTGGGCCATGGCGAAGTCCAGTGCAGCGATCCGGTTGAAATAGTCGGTGTCGAGCGCGTGTTGCGCCCCCACCCGCGTCGATAGCGCCGCTCCGAGATAGCGGGCCAGGGCGCTGACCAGCGGGTCCAGCGCCGCGATCTGCGGCATGTCCAGCTTGCGGCAGCCCTCTTCCAGCTGTTCGCGCAGGTCCCGATCCACGAGGGTGTGCAGAACCACGCCCGGGGACGAGGCGATCTCGTCCAGCACCCGCTCCATCTGCTTTTCCGAACGCACCAGGGCGTAGATATGCTCGATCGGGATGACCCCGTCGAAACGCGCCACGACCGCCTTGGCCATGGCATTCAGGGTCTCGCCGGTGGAATCCGACACCAGATGGACGTGGAAATAGGTCGCCAGCCGCGTCGACCCCGCGCTTCGGCCCGGCGTCATGCGGGCGCGCTCATCGCAAAGCTGTCCATGACCGGGAGACTCCTGTGGACGGGCCGGGGCGCCGATAGCCCGGCGCAGTGTAGCGATCTCTATAGCCGCGCCGGTCGGGGGCGGCGAGCGGGGATAGCCCGGGACGACGCGCATCGATGATTGGCGATCCATCCCAAGGGCCGGAGACCGTCGCAAGAAGGATTGTGGACACCGTTAACAAAACCTTAACATTCCCCAGCCGCTCGAGGATGCGGTCGCCGCCAAACCCCGGCTGTTCAGGGCCTGGTTACGAACTGTCCCCGCTTTCCCCCATGCCGTGGACGGTGGTGGACCATCCCAGGACGGCCTGCGGAAAACCTGTCCGGAACGACCATCCAATCCTCTGTTATCCCCGCCGTCCCCGGCCCTACCTGCTTCTTCGAATCCTTTTCGATCTCTTATTGAGAAGGATTAGGGGGTGCGACACCGGCCCGGGCTTGAGCTGGACCGGGCCCCTCGATAAGCCAATCCGCGATGACCCTTCCCGCCCAGTCCCCGATGTTGCTCAAGGTTCTCGCCGGCGAGGCGACCACGCGTCCACCCGTCTGGTTCATGCGTCAGGCCGGGCGTTATTTACCGGAGTACCGGGCGCTGCGAGCGACGACGCCGGACTTCATCGCTTTCTGCCTGGACCCCGAAAAGGCCGCCGAGGCGACGCTGCAGCCCATGCGGCGCTATGGTTTCGACGCGGCCATCGTCTTCGCCGACATACTGTTGATCCCCGGTGCCCTCGGCCAGAAAGTCTGGTTCGAAGCGGGTGAAGGCCCCCGGCTGGGGGCCCTGCCTTCGATCGAATCGATGCGCGACCTGACGCAAGAGGCCGGCGAGGCGCTCAATGCCGTCGGTGAAACCCTGTCTCTGGTCCGGTCGCGACTGGAGCCCGAACGTGCCTTGATCGGCTTCGCGGGCGCGCCCTGGACCGTCGCCACCTATATGCTGGACGGCGAGGCGCGGACCATCGGCAAGGGCGAGCGCGCCCAGGCCCGGACCTATGCCTATGCCGAACCCGACAAGGTCGCGGCCCTGCTGGACGTGCTGGTCGAAGCCACCGCCCACTATCTGAAGATGCAGGCCGACTCTGGCGCGCAGGTGCTCAAGATCTTCGAGAGCTGGGCCGAGGGCCTGCCGGACGACCTGTTTGAAAGCCTGGTCTTGCGGCCGCACCAGAAACTGGTGCGACGCGTTCGTGAACTGGGCGTAACCGTCCCCCTGATCGGCTTCCCACGCGGCTCGGCGGCGCTGGCCGAGCGTTATGCCGCCGAATGCGGCGTTGAGGCCGTGGCGCTCGACACCGCTTGTCCGCTCGCGGTCGGCAAGCGGGTGCAGGCGATCAAACCCATCCAGGGCGCGCTGGATCCCCTGCTGCTCCGCGCCGGCGGCCCGATGCTGGACCGACGCGTGGACCAGCTGCTCGAAGCCTGGAGCGACGGGCCGTGGATCTTCAACCTGGGCCACGGCATCCTGCCAGACGTGCCTATGGACCGCGTAGACCAGGTTCTGAAACGGATCGGCGCTCAATGACCGGAAACCCCGTGACCCGAACACGCATCGCTGTCGTCCTGTTCAATCTCGGTGGGCCCGACGATCAGGCAACTGTCAGGCCCTTCTTGTTCAACCTGTTCAACGACCCGGCCATCATCGGCTTGCCCAACCCGTTCCGCACGCTTCTGGCTCGACTGATCTCCAGCCGTCGGGAGAAGAGCGCTCAGGCCAATTATGCCCTGATGGGTGGCGGCTCGCCCCTGCTGGCCGAGACCCGGAGACAGGCGGCCGCTTTGGAAGAGGCGCTGTCGGCCCGGCATCGTGGTGCCGAGGTCCGGGTCTTCGTCGCGATGCGTTATTGGCACCCGCTGGGTGAAGAGACGGCGCGAGACGTGGCCGCCTTCGGTCCCGACGAGATCGTTCTGTTGCCGCTCTATCCGCAGTTTTCGACCACCACGACCGAGTCCTCACTGAAGCATTGGAACGGCGTCTATCGTGGGCCGGGCCAAAGTCGGGCCGTCTGCTGCTATCCCCAGGCCCCGGGCTGGATCGAGGCCCAGTCCGCCGCAATCCGTGCCAAACTGGCCGAGGCCGGTGATCGGCCCGTCCGCGTCCTGTTTTCGGCCCACGGCATCCCAGAGAGCCTGGTCTCGAAGAAGGGTGATCCGTATCAGGAGCAAATCGAGGGCACCTGTGCCGCCGTCGCCGCCCATGCGGGCCTGACGGACTGGGCGATCTGCTACCAGAGCCGCGTCGGTCCGATGAAATGGCTCAGCCCGTCGACACCCGATGCCCTTAAACAGGCGGCCACGGACGGGGTCGGCGTCGTCGTCACGCCCACCGCCTTCGTCTCCGAGCACATCGAGACGCTGGTCGAGCTGGACATCGAATACGGTGAACTGGCCCACGAGCTGGGGGTTTCGCCGTATTTGCGGGCGCCCGCCGCTGGCGTGGCCGCGTCCTTTATCGGTGCCTTGGCCGACGCCGCGAGCGAGGCCTTGGGCCGGACCGGCGTCGCCCCCTTCGGCCCCGGGTGCGAGGGCAACTGGAAAGCCTGTCCCTGCCAGAAGCAAAAGCGCCTGGCATGAACGAGTATGATCTCGCCCGGGGCCTGCACATCCTTGCGGTCATCGCCTGGATGGCGGGCCTGCTGTTCCTGCCCCGCCTCTATGCCTATGACGCCGAACAGGCTGGCAAGGCCGAGCCGCTGCGAAGCGAGATGCGGGCCCTCCTGCGGACCTGGCAGACGCGCTTGATGCGGATCATCCTCAACCCGGCCATGATCCTGTCCTGGGTGTTCGGGGCTTGGCTGATCTGGCTCAACGTCCAGCAGCGCGGATGGGCACACCTCGCCGAGCCCTGGATGATCGCCAAACTGGCCGGAGTCGTCGGCCTGACGGCTTGGCATGGTTTCCTGTCGGCCGAGCTCCGTCGGGTCAAGGCAGGGACGTCGACGCGGACGAGCCGGTTCTGGCGCATGACCAATGAGGTCCCGTTCCTGATCGCCATCGTCATGGTCCTGTCCGTGACGACGGAGTGGCGGTTCGGTTGATTGTTTCCTCCCCGTAGGCGTGGCGAACGGGGACGACGCGCCCGCCCACGCTTGACCTGACCGCACCGGCGTGGTTTCGCTGACTGCGAACCGTCCTGAAGTGGTCTGGGCGGTCCCACTCTCCCGCGACGCCTGTGGCTCGGCCCCGGGTAGACCCGTCGCCTTCCCGACCGGCCTTTTGGCCGACATCGCCATTGTTTTCACGCCCGCGCGACGAGTTCGTCTCGCGGCGCTGCTTTTGATCGCACATCATGACCGACGCCACAGACATGCCAGAAACCGAAGCCACGGCGGAGACCGAGGCCCCGGATATGTCCAACGAAGTCGCGGCCGCCGACCTGCCCATGGTCGACCAGGAATCCGGCGATGACGAGGACGACGGCGAGCCGATCGTTCCCAACGGTCGCATCACGCTTCAGGAACTGAACGACAAGACACCCGAGGAACTGGTCGCCTTCGCCGAAAGCCTAGAGATCGAGAACGCCGGCAATCTGCGCAAACAGGACTTGCTGTTCGCCATCCTCAAGACCCTGGCCGACGAGGAGGTGGAAATCATCGCCGACGGCGTGCTGGAGATCCTGCCCGACGGCTTCGGCTTCCTGCGCAGTCCCGACGTCAATTATCTTCCGGGTCCTGACGATGTATATGTGTCGCCGTCGCAGATCCGCCGCTTCGGCCTGCGCTCGGGCGACACCATCCACGGCGCTGTGCGCGGACCACGCGAGGGCGAGCGCTATTTTGCCCTGCTCAAGGTCGATACAATCAATTTCGAGGACCCCGAGACGGTCAAGACCAAGGTCCTGTTCGACAACCTGACCCCGCTCTATCCCGAAGAGCGGCTGCACATGGAAATCCAGGACCCGACGCTGAAGGATCGGTCGGGCCGGGTCATCGACATCGTCGCCCCGCTCGGCAAAGGCCAGCGCTGCCTGATCGTCGCTCCGCCGCGCGTCGGCAAGACGGTGATGCTTCAGAACATCGCCAAGTCGATCGAGAAGAACCATCCCGAAGTCTTCCTGATCGTCCTGCTGATCGACGAACGCCCCGAAGAAGTCACCGACATGCAGCGCACGGTGAAAGGCGAGGTCATCGCCTCGACCTTTGACGAGCCCGCCACCCGTCACGTCGCCGTCGCCGAAATGGTCATCGAAAAGGCCAAGCGCCTGGTCGAGCACAAGCGCGACGTGGTCATCCTGCTGGATTCAATCACCCGCTTGGGAAGGGCCTACAACGCCACTGTGCCGTCGTCAGGCAAGGTCCTGACCGGCGGTGTCGACGCCAACGCCTTGCAACGTCCGAAACGCTTCTTCGGCGCCGCGCGGAATGTAGAGCAGGGCGGATCGCTGACTATCATCGCCACCGCCCTGATCGACACCGGCTCGCGGATGGACGAGGTCATCTTCGAAGAGTTCAAGGGCACCGGCAACTCCGAGATCGTGCTGGACCGAAAGGTCGCCGACAAGCGCATCTTCCCGGCCATCGACGTCCTCAAGTCCGGCACCCGCAAGGAAGAACTGACCACGCCGAAGGACCAGTTGGCCAAGACCTATGTCCTGCGCCGCATCCTCAATCCGATGGGACCGCAGGACGCGATCGAATTCCTGATCGACAAACTGCGCCAATCCAAGAACAATGCGGACTTCTTCCAGTCGATGAACACCTGATCGTCGGCGTCCCGCCTTCGCGGGAACGGCGATGTTTCACGTGAAACATGGAGCGACGGCATGAAGGTCAATATCGAGATCGAGTGCGAACCGGCAGAGGCTCGCGCCTTCCTCGGCCTGCCCAATGTCGAGCCGCTGAACGACCATCTGGTCACCGAGATGAAGCGCCGCATGGACGAGAACATCACGGCCATGCAGCCCGATGAGCTGATGAAATCCTGGACCAGCTTCGGCATGCAGGCCCAGGACCAGTTCCGCCGCCTGATGGAAACGGCCGTGAGCGGACCGACCAAGCCGTGACAATGTCTCCTCCCCCATCGGGGGAGGGGACGATGATGACTGACACCATCTTCGCCCTCGCCACCCCGCCGGGCCGAGGGGCCATCGCCATCCTCCGCCTCTCCGGCCCGGCGACAGATCAGGCCTTGGCTGCTCTCGGCAGCGGCGAGCTGAAGCCGCGGCTGGTCTCCCTGCGGCATCTGAGCCACGCCGGGCAAGCCATTGACCAGGCCTTGGTGATCCGTTTCCCTGCGCCCAACAGCTACACCGGCGAGGACTGTGCCGAGATCCACCTCCACGGCGGCCGCGCCGTGGTTGAGGCTGCCAGCCTGGCCTTGATCGCGCTAGGCCTGCGTCCCGCCGATGCCGGCGAGTTCACCCGCCGCGCCTTCGAGAACGGCCGCATGGATCTGGCCCAAGCCGAGGCCGTGGCGGACCTGATCGACGCCGAGACAACGGCCCAGGCCTCGCAGGCCCTGGGCCAGCTCGACGGCGCCCTGTCGCGGACCTATGACGGCTTCCGCCGCGATCTTCTGAAGGCTCTGGCCCTCGTCGAGGCCGAGATCGATTTCCCGGACGAGGACATCCCCGGCAATCTGGCGCGGACGGCGGGGTCTGTGCTCGATGGGCTGATCGCCGATCTGCGGGCCGCGCTCAAGGGCGGACGTCGCGGCGAGCGGGTGCGGGAAGGCTATCGCATCGTCCTGATCGGCGAGAGCAACGCCGGTAAGTCATCCCTGTTCAACGCCTTGGTCGCGCGTGAAGCGGCTATCGTCACGCCGATCGCGGGCACGACCCGCGATGTGCTCGACGGCGACCTGATCATCGGTGGCTATGCCGTCACCTTGTCGGACACCGCGGGGCTGAGGGATAGCGACGACCCCATCGAGATCGAGGGCGTGAGGCGGGCGCGGGCGCGGGCCGAAGCCGCCGAGCTGCGGATCTGGGTCCGCGCCCCGGGCGATCCTGAAGGCGTCGCGGCCGAATATGCCCGGCCTGGCGATCTGGTCGTGCGGACCAAGGCGGACGTCGAGACCGTCGCTGGCGACAGCGCGTTCGAGACGCTCTCCATTGGCGCCCCCACGGGCCAGGGGATGGCCGAACTGCACGGCTGGATCGAGGCGAGACTGGCGCGGGACCTCGCCGGCAGTGACTTTCCCGCTGTTACGCGAGAGAGACATCGACGGCGGCTTTCAGAGGCTCTGGAGTCTGTTGAGCGTGGGCGAACCGCCCTGGTGATCGCGCCGGAGATCGCGGGCGAAGACCTGCGACGGGCGGCCGAGTCCCTGTCTCGTGTCACGGGGGCAATCGGGGTCGAGGACATCCTCGGCGAAGTCTTCTCCACCTTCTGTATCGGCAAATGACCGTCTGCTCCCAACGTCAGAGGGGAGGAGGCCAATTAACCCAAGCAGGTGGCGGCGAATGGCGTTTTCCCCTATGTCCCCGCCCATGAAGGCTTTCGACGTCATCGTCATCGGCGGAGGACACGCGGGTTGCGAAGCCGCGGCCGCATCCGCGCGCGCCGGCGCGGCGACGGCTCTTCTGACCCAACGCCTCGACACCATTGGCGAGATGTCCTGCAACCCGGCCATCGGCGGGCTGGGCAAGGGCCATCTGGTGCGCGAGATCGACGCCATGGACGGCGTCATGGGGCGGCTCGGCGACCTCTCGGGTATCCAGTTCCGTCTGCTGAACCGCTCCAAGGGCGCGGCCGTTCAGGGTCCCCGCAGCCAGATCGACCGCCGCCTTTACCGCGAGGCCATGCAGGCCGAACTGGCCGCGACGCCGAACCTCACCCTCGTGGCGGGCACCGCCGGGCGGCTCGTCCTTAACGGCGACCGGGTGGTCGGGGTCGAGACCGGGGGGGGCGTGGTGCTTCGCGCCGCGGCCGTCGTCCTGACGACGGGTACTTTCCTCAATGGAGTCATTCACAAGGGGGCCCAGCGCATTCCCGCCGGCCGTCACGGCGAGGCGCCGTCGACAGGACTGGCGGCGGACCTCCACGGCGCGGGCCTGATGATGGGCCGGCTCAAGACCGGCACACCGGCGCGTCTGGACGGCCGGACCATCGCCTGGGACCAGCTGGAGATGCAGGCGGCCGACGCTGAGCCTGTGCCCTTCAGCTTCCTGACCGACCGGATCGAAGTCACCCAGATCGCCTGCGGCATCACCCATACCAATGCCGAGACGCACCGCATCATCGCCGACAATCTCGGCGACAGCGCCGTCTACGGCGGCCACCTGTCCGGCCGAGGCCCGCGCTACTGCCCCTCGATCGAGGACAAGGTGGTCCGTTTCGCCGACAAGACCTCACACCAGATATTCCTCGAACCCGAGGGCCTGGATGATCCCACCGTCTATCCCAACGGCATCTCGACCTCGGTCTCAGACGCCACCCAGTCGGCCTTCCTGCGCACCATCCCCGGTCTGGAATCGGTCGAGGTGTTCCGCTTCGGCTATGCCATCGAGTACGACTATGTCGATCCGCGTGAGCTGACCCATTCACTCGAAGTCAAGAAGCGTCCCGGTCTCTATCTCGCCGGCCAGATCAACGGCACGACGGGCTATGAGGAGGCGGCCGCTCAAGGGTTGATCGCCGGCTTGAATGCCGCCCGGGCCGCCGCGGGTTCGCACGCCGTCATCCTCGGGCGGGACCAGGCCTATATCGGCGTGATGATCGACGATCTGGTCACACGCGGCGTGACCGAGCCCTACCGGATGTTCACCAGCAGGGCCGAGTATCGCCTCACGCTGAGGGCGGACAACGCCGATCAACGGCTTACCCCCGTCGGCATCGCGGCCGGCATCGTCTCCACTCGGCGTCGCGCGGTGTTCGAAACCAAGGCCGCCCAGCTGGCCGAGGCCGCCGTTTTTTCACGTGAAACACTCTTCACGCCCGGCGAAGCCGCCGCGCTGGGCATTCAGGTCAACGCCGACGGCCGCCGCCGCTCCATGCGCGACCTGCTGGCCTTCCCCGATGTGACGCTGCGCACGTTCGAGACGACCAGCCCCCGGATTTCCGCATGGTCGCGTCAGGTTCGGGAACAGGTCGAGATCGACGCGGGCTATGCCGGCTATCTGGACCGCCAGGCTTCGGACGCCGAGGCCCTGCGTCGCGAAGAGGCGCTCGCCCTCCCGATCGACCTCGACTATGCCGTCATCGGCGGCCTGTCGAACGAGGCGCGCGAAAAGCTGTCCATGGTTCAGCCCCGCACCCTCGGCCAGGCCGGTCGCATCGAGGGCATGACGCCGGGCGCGCTGACGGCGCTGCTGTCCCATGTCAAACGGGCGAAGGTGGCCGCGTGAGTCGAGACGCCGTCCGTCTCCCTCCCATCTCATGGGGAGGGAGAGCGCCCCCGGGTCTCGTCTTCAACGAGCCCGAGGACAGGCTCCGCGGTGGAGGGGCACCGGCCGGCCGCGCCGGCTCCTCCGTCACGCCGCGTGCGCGGCGCGCCACCTCTCCATGGCAGGGGGAGGAGACGCCGAGGTGACCCCCGCTGAACTCCAGGCCCTGACCGGCGCTACACCCGCCCAGATGGCTGATCTCGACGCCTTCATCACACGCCTGACGGAGGCGAATGCGGTGATGAATCTCGTGGGACCCGATTCCCTTCCCGACGCCTGGAACCGGCACGTCTGGGACTCCGCCCAACTGCTGCAAGTCGCGCCGGAGGCGACGACCTGGGCCGATCTAGGGGCCGGAGCCGGATTCCCCGGCGTCGTGCTCGCCATCCTGTTGAAAGGCCGCGTCGCTGGCCGGGCCCAGCCCCACGTCTGGCTGATCGACAGTCTGGGCAAGCGCTGTCGTTTTCTCGAGTCCGTGGTCGAGGCCCTGTCGCTGCCCGCCACGGTGATCAATGGCCGGGCCGAGGACCATCCGGTCAGGGTCGACGTCGTCACAGCCCGGGCGCTCGCTCCGATGGAGAAGTTGCTGGGCTATGCACAGCCTTATCTGCAGCGCGGGGCACAGGGGCTGTTTCTCAAGGGGGAAAAGGCCGAGGCTGAACTGGTCGAAGCTCGCAAGGTCTGGCAGATCGACAGCACACTCTCGGTCTCGCGCAGCGATCCGAGCGGCCGCATTGTTTCAGTCCGGAGCGTTCGACGTATCCATGGCCGGTAAGCTCCAGACAGACGCCACCCGAGTGCTCGCCGTTTCCAACCAGAAGGGCGGGGTCGGCAAGACCACGACCGCGATCAATCTCGGCACCGCGCTGGCGGCGATCGGCCAGAAGGTGCTCATCGTTGACATGGACCCTCAGGGCAATGCCTCCACGGGACTGGGTGTTCCACGTGAAACACGCCGAATCACCATTTACGACGTGATCGTCGACGACCGTTCGGTGGACGATGCGGCGGTCCAGACCCTGGTTCCCGGTCTGAACATCGTTCCCGCCGACGCCGACATGTCGGGCGTCGAGATTGAGCTGAGCCAGGCGGATCGCCGCTCATTCCGGCTACGCGACGCCTTGGCGCGGCAAGGCGCGGACGGCCAGACCCGGTATGACTATGTGCTTATCGACTGCCCGCCGTCGCTGAACCTGCTGACATTGAACGCCATGGCGGCGGCCGATGCGGTGCTGGTGCCATTGCAGTGCGAGTTCTTCGCCCTCGAAGGCCTGACGCAGCTGATGAAAACTATCGAGATGGTCCGCCAGAGCCTGAATCCCACGCTGGAAATACAGGGCCTGGTTCTGACCATGTATGACCGCCGCAGCACCCTGTCGGGGCAGGTCGCGGCCGACGTGCGCGCGCACTTCGGCGACAAGGTTTATGACGCCGTCATTCCGCGAAACGTCCGCGTGGCCGAAGCCCCGTCGTTCGGCAAGCCAGCCTTGATCTATGACCTGAAATGCGCCGGCAGCCAGGCCTATCTCAGGCTCGCGCGAGAGGTCGTGGCGCGCGAACGCAATCGGCTGATGGCCGCCTGAAAAGCAATGGGAACAGACAGTTGAGCGAACGTCAGCGCGGCCTGGGACGGGGTCTTTCCGCCCTTTTGGGAGAACAGGTGGCCGAGAGCGCCCCGGTCGACGGCGCCCCCGCGCCCGCCGGCGTCCGCATGGCACCGATCGAGAGCCTGAAAGCCAATCCCGACCAGCCCCGCAAGATCTTCGAAAAGGACGATCTGGACGAACTCGCGTCATCGATCCGCGACAGGGGCGTGCTGCAACCCATCCTCGTCAGGTCGCAGCCCGGCGAGGACGGCGTCTGGCAGATCATCGCCGGCGAGCGACGCTGGCGCGCGGCGCAGCAGGCGCGGCTGACCATCGTGCCGGTCATCGTCAAGGAGATGGACGACGTCGCCGTCTTCGAGGTCGCCATCGTCGAAAACGTCCAGCGGACCGACCTCAACCCGCTGGAGGAGGCCGAGGCCTTCCGCGTGCTGATGGAGAAATTCGGCCGCACCCAGGACGCCGTGGCCGGCGTCGTCGGCAAGAGCCGAAGCCACGTGGCGAACACGCTGCGTCTGCTGCAACTGCCTGATCGGGTGCTGAACTATCTCCGCTATGGCAAGCTGTCGGCCGGCCACGCCCGGGCCCTGATCAATACGCCCGACCCCGGCGACCTTGCGGACATCGCGTATGCCGAGGGTCTGAATGTGCGCCAGACCGAGGCACTTGCTCGCCGCGCCATCGAGGGCCCGAAGGCGAAGAAGACGTCCTCGGCCTCGTCTGGCGCGGGCGAGGGGGCGGCCGACATCGCCGCCCTGGAGCAGGATCTGGGCGATGCGCTCGGCCTGAAGGTCCAGCTGGCCGACAAGGGCGGCAAGGGCGAGATCACCATCCGCTACGGCTCTCTTGAGCAACTCGACGACCTGTGTCGCAGACTGATGCGGGGATGAGCGCGGCGTATGCTAGGTTGCAGCCATGACTGACAAGCCGAGCAATCCAACCGCTGAAGCCATGAAGCGCGCCCTCGCTGCCAAGAAGGCCGGGTCCGCTTCCCACCACGGCCTGCAGGGCTCGGCGCGCGCCGAGGAGAAGGCCCAGCAGGCCCGCAGCGCGGCCCTGGCCAAGCCCGCCTTCCGCAAGGCGTCCAAGCGCGGCTGACGTCAGTCGTATCCTCCCCATTGGCATTGCGAACAGGGACGATCCCTACAGGCCCAGCCTTCGTGCCCGGGCTGAAATCTCCAGCAACAGCCGTTCCGCGATCAGCTGGTCGGGTGAGCCGGTCGTCTTGGTGGCGGCGTCGGCGAGGTTGACGCTGTCCAGAACCTTGTCGAGGTCCTCCAGCCGCCAGTTCCGGGCCTGGCGCAGCATCTCGGCCTCTTGTTTCCAGAAAACTCCAGCGGCCTTGGCTGCCTCCTTGGCCCCGGCGCCGTTGGACTGGAGCACATTGATGCGGCGCAGTTTGCCGAGGTGGATAGACGCCTGTCGCACCGCCATGACCGGGGATTCACCCTCGGCCAGCGCGCGCCTCAGGCCGGATTGGGCCGGGGCCGGGCGGCCGCCGAACGCTTGCAAGGCCGCGTCCTGGAGAGAGGCGTCCGGCTCCACGCCCAGATGCAGTTCCAGCTCGGCCACGTCGATCGTTCGCCCCGAGCCGGGGCCGATGTAGAGGGCCAGCCGCTCGATCTCCTGGCGCATCAGGCCGCGTTCGCGGGGCAGGCGGCCGACGAACCGGTCCAGTGCGTCCTGGGTGAGCCCAACCGTGTCGGCGGCAAGCGCCTCGCGGGTCATGCGCACGACGTCGCCGGTCTCATCCTCATAGACTGCGATGCCAACGGACGACTTGCCCGCTTCGGCCGCCTTGCGCAGCGCAGAGTCGCGGCCCAGCGCGCCCGCCTCGATGACCAGCATGGCATCGGGATTATAGCCGCCCTCGGCGTGGGTCTTCAGCGCCACCGCCAGCATCTTGTCGATAGAGGCCTTCTCGGAGCCCAGCCGAATCCGGACCAGACGGCGGCCACCGATCATCGACAGAGCGGTCAGCGCCTCTTCCAGCCGGGCCTCGTCGCCGTCGATGTCGCTGTCGGTCAGGACGGTGACGTTGAAGGGATCGTTCAGGTCTGGCGTGATCGACTTGCAAAGGATTCCGGCGCGCTCGCCGACGCCTGACCGGTCCTTGCCGTGGATGACGACGGCGCGGACATCGCGGTCCGGCGACTTGAGGAAGCGATCGACCTCGGGTCGCTTGGCGAGGATCATGCTTTACTCCGCCGAAAGGGGAGGAATGCCGGGAGCCATGGTCACTGCGCGGCCAGCGCCCGCATCAGGTCCAGCCGAATGAGGCGGGCCAGTTCGGCCGCGGCGCGGTCCTCGCCGTCCTGCTGGCCGGCGATGGCGGCATAGGGCTGGTCGGCGGCGGCATAGGTGGTGGTCACCGTCTCAACCCCGGAAAGGGGCGCGCCGCCGCTCGCCGGGGTCAGCGTCCAGCTGCCCTTGACCGTGAGCTCATAGCGGGTGGCGGTGTCGTCGATCCGGCGACCCAGAGGGCGGCGGGACTGGTCAATCGAGGTCTGAAGCCGCCACAGAGGGGCCTGGCGGGCGTCGCGACCGAGCGCGTCCTCGAGCTGCTCGCGCACCCGATAGCCGAGACGGTCGTCCTGGGTGGTCACGGCGATGCGCGACAGGGACGAGCCTACCTCTGCGTCGCCGTAAACCGGCGTAAAGCCGCAGGCGGTCAGGGCGAGCGAAAGTCCCGTTATTGAGACAACTGCGATCACGCGCGTGCGCATCACCCGACCACCAGATTGACGATGCGATCCTTGACCACCACGATCTTCCTCACGGTCTGACCCTCCAGTCGCGCCAGAACATCTGGATCGGCCATAACGATCGCTTCGACCTCGGCCGGTTCCAAGCCGCGCGCGACGTTGATTTCGCCGCGGCGCTTGCCGTTGACTTGGATGGGCAGTGTCACTTCGTCGTCGGCCGCCAGAGCCGGGTCATGGACCGGCCAGGGCGCGTCCAGCACCATCCCCTCTTCGCCCAGCCGCGTCCAGCACTCCTCGGCCAGATGGGGGGTGAAGGGGGCGATCAGTCGCGTCAGGGTCAACAAGGCCTCGCGGCGCGCCGCGCCGCCGGCCTTGCCGTGATCGCGTACCGTGGCCACGAAGGCATGGAGTTTGGCGATGGCCGAGTTGAAGCGGAAGCCGGTGACGCCTTCGGACACGGCCTTGATGGCCTTGTGCGTCTCGCGGATAAGGCTGGCTTCCTGATCGGCTTGGGCGGGTGCAGACAGGTCGAAGCTCTCGACTTCGGCCCAGACCCGCTGGACGAAGCGGCTGGCACCCTCGACGCCGCCGGCGGTCCACTGCACGTCGCGCTCGGGTGGGCTGTCGGACAGGACGAACAGGCGACCGGCGTCCACACCATAGGCCTCGACGATCTCCTGCGGAGCCACGACGTTCTTCCTGGACTTGGACATCTTCTCGATGCCCCCGACCTCAACCGGATGGCCCAGTTCGATATCGACCCAGACACCGTCGCGCTTCTCGACCTCTGACGGAAGCAGCCAGTTGCCGTTGCGCGACTTGTAGGTCTCGTGGACCACCATGCCTTGGGTGAAGAGGCCGGCGAACGGTTCCTTGACGTTCATCAGCCCTGCGTCGCTCAAGGCCCGGCTTATGAACCGGGCATAGAGCAGGTGAAGCACGGCGTGTTCGACGCCACCGATATACTGATCGACCGGCAGCCATTTGTCGGCGGCTACGCGGTTGATCGGCCCGGCCGCCGTCGGGTCGGTGAAACGGGCGAAATACCAGCTGGAATCGACGAAGGTATCGAGGGTGTCGGTCTCGCGCGTCGCCGCCGCGCCACACGACGGGCAGGCGACGTGCTTCCACGTCGGGTGGCGATCCAGCGGATTTCCGGGAGCGTCGAAAGTGACGTCCTTGGGCAGCTCGATCGGCAACTGGTCGGTTGGGACGGCGAGGGGGCCACAGGTGGGACAATGGATCACGGGGATCGGACACCCCCAGTAGCGCTGGCGGCTGACGCCCCAGTCGCGCAGGCGATAGATGGTCGCGCCTTGACCCTGGCCAGCCGCTTCGACGCGGGCGATGGCCGCGGCCTTGGCGGGCTCGATCTCCAGACCGTTCAGAAAGTCCGAAGCGAATATCTTGCCGGAACCCACGTAAGCCTCTGTTCCAACTTTGAAATCGTCACCCTGATCGTCAGGTCTCACGACAGGGACAACGGGCAGGCCGTATTTATGGGCGAAGTCGAGATCACGCTGGTCATGGGCGGGACATCCGAAAATGGCGCCCGTGCCGTACTCCGACAGGATAAAGTTGGCGATCCAGACCGGGAGCTGGCGCCCGTCGAACGGATGGAGGACCTTTATCCCGGTATCGAAACCGATCTTCTCGGCCTGTTCGATTTCAGCCTGGGTCGAACCGCCCTTGCGGCATTCGGCGATGAAGGCGGCCGCGGCCGGATCGGCCTCGGCGACGGCGCGGGCGATCGGATGGTCGGGCGCGATGCCCATGAAGGACGCCCCGAACAGGGTGTCGGGGCGGGTAGTGTAGATCTCCAGACCGTCCGGCGCGACAGCAGGCGGATCTCCCGCCCACTGCCACGTCATCTGCAGGCCCTTGGACCGGCCGATCCAGTTCTCCTGCATCAGCCGGACCTTGTCGGGCCAGCGGCCCTCCAGTGCCTTCAACCCCTCGATCAGGTCGTCGGCGTAGTCGGTGATGCGCAGGAACCACTGGTTCAGCTTGCGCTTCTCGACCACCGCGCCTGAACGCCAGCCACGTCCGTCGACGACCTGCTCATTGGCCAGGACGGTGTTGTCGACCGGATCCCAGTTGACCACCGAATCCTTGCGATAGACCAGGCCACGCTTGAACAGTTCGAGGAACCAGGCCTGCTGCTTGCCGTAGTAGGCGGGATCGCAGGTGGCGAACTCGCGGCTCCAGTCCAGCGACAGGCCGAGTAATTTCAGCTGCTCGCGCATCGCCGCGATGTTGGACCATGTCCAGTCGCCGGGATGGACGCCGCGCTCTATGGCGGCGTTCTCGGCCGGAAGCCCGAAGGCGTCCCAGCCCATCGGATGCAGGACGTCGAACCCTTGCGCCCGCTTTGACCGGGCCACCACGTCGCCCATGACATAGTTGCGGGCGTGACCCATGTGGATGTTGCCCGACGGGTAAGGGAACATCTCCAGCACATAGTATTTGGGCCTGCCGGTTCCTTCGGTAGGCATGCGAAAGGCGTCGGCGGCCGCCCAGCGCGCTTGCTGGCGAGGTTCGGCGGTCTTTGGCTCGTAGCGGGCCACGGGAATCCTTCAGGCGGCTCCTAAAGGGCGGGCCTGAAGGAGACTGTGGTCGGAGAGAGGCGATCAGCCCGCAGTGGACAGGTTGAGCTGGCGCGCCTTGGTCAGGATGGCGTTTTCCAGATCGGTCTCGGTCTGGGCGGCCACGGCGGTGGCGATCCAACCGCCGGTCGCGTCGCGGACTTCCTTGGTCACGGTGACGTTCAAGGCGTCGGCCCGCAGGCGGGTGTCGAGGATGAAGACGGTGGCCTTGAAGCGCTCGTTCGGCGCCTGGGGGTCACTGTACCAGTCGTAGTTGATCACCCCGCCCCACGGATCGGCGTTGGCCAGGGGCATGAAGCTGAAGGTATCCAGGGTGGCGCGCCACAGGAAGGCGTTGACGCCAATTCCGGCCTGGGTGCTCGCTGCCGATCTCGGGGCGCCGCCGCCGCCGAAGGCGTCGCCAACCGTCGGCCCGAAGGGGCGACCGGCGGAACATCCGACCAGCACCAGGCCCGAGGCGATCAGGGCGACAGTCGCGCCACGAACCAGCACCATCGAAACTCTCCATTCGATCATAACGCGGCGCGGACCCATCCACGCGCGCGCGACGACCGCCCATCAGGGTTTCGGCCGAAGCGACGCTCTATAACACGCTGAAAAGGGGCGATGACAAGGCGTAGTCGCGCGACTACGCGACGGCGTCCTGTCCCTGCGGGTCGGCGCGGGCGTCATAGCCGTGACGCTCGCGCCACAGGAGTCTTCCAGAGTCGCACGGAACCCCCGGTAGGCGACCACGTTCGATTGACCGGGCGGTGAAGCGATGTCTAATCGTTTCAGCGACCGTGGCGGGAAAATCCGCCGCGGCGTGAAGGGCAGGATATGCGCAAGAATGGCGCGTTCATAGTTGGACTGGTCTCGGGGCTTGCCCTGCTGACCCTTGCCGACGTCGCCTCGGCGCAGACGGCCGGCAGCCGCACGCCGGCAGTGTCCTTGTCCGAAGCCCAGGCCGCGCGCGCCGCCGCCGCGCCACCGACCGGCCCGTCGCGTCTTCGCTTCACCGAGCGTGGCCGGTGGGGCCTCGATCTGAACCTCAGCCAGCCCGTCGGCCGCGAACGAGACCTCGGCGACGTCGAGGCCGGGGCCTATTACCGCGTCAATCCGCGCCTGCGCGTCGGTGCCGCCGCCGGTCTGGCCGAGCCAGAGGCTGATCCGGCCCGCGCACCGCAGAGCAGCGACCGCCGCGCCGCGCCGCGCTTCCGTCTGGAATCGATCTTCCGCTTCTGACGCGTCTACGCTCGGAATGCGGACCTGATCGCCGATACGCACGCCAACCCGCACGCCCCGGTGCCGATGATTTCGCGCGCTGTGGAAGCGTCGATGCCGCCGAGCGCATAGACCGGACGGGGCGCGGCCTCGACCAGCGCCCTGAAGGCGACGACCCCCAGCGCGGGCCTTTCCGCCGAAGCGCCTGCCGCAGGAAAAACCGGGGAGACGACCACCGCATCAAGAGATCCGGATCGGGCCAGGGCTTCCGTGCCGTGCGCCGCGCCCGTCAGCAGCCAGTCCGGCCGGGCTTTCGCCAGACCGGCGGCCTGATCCAGCGCCCGTTCCGGCAGGTGCACGCCGTCCGCGCCGATGGTCTCGGCCAAGGCGGCGTCCAGGCCGATCAACAGCAGTAAATTTCGCCGCGACGCGACCTCGCGCAGCTTCAACGCCGTCTCGCGGGCGTCGGTCACGCCGAAATGACGAAAGACCACGCCCGCCCCGGCGGGCAGGCCTTCGGCGGTCTCCCACGGCCGGGGGGCCCGCGCGGGGTCGGTGAAGAACAGCAGCGGTGGCAGGGCGCGACGCGGCGACCCGCTGACTTCCGCGGCGTCGCGTGCGAGAACTCGGGCGACCTCCCAGAGAATTTCGGCGTCCGGCTCCATCATGTCCTCGTCATCCCCCGATCCCGACGATCCGTCCAGCGCCGTGGCCTGGCGCTTCGCCGAGGCGCGCGCGGCGATCAACCAGGCCTGCGCCGCCGCCGGGCGAGATCCGGCATCGGTGGTCCTGACCGCCGTGACCAAGACCCAGCCGCCCGAGGCGCTGGAGGCGGCGCTGTCGACCGGCCAGCGCGTTTTCGGCGAGAACCGGGTGCAGGAGGCGCAAGGCCATTGGTCTGCGCGGCGCGCGGAGGTGCCGGATCTCGAGCTGCGGTTGATCGGCCCGCTGCAGACCAACAAGGCGGCGGACGCCCTGGCGCTGTTCGACGTCATCGAGACGCTGGACCGGACGAAACTGGCCGAGGCTCTCGCTGGCGCTGGAGACAGGCTGGGCCTGACGCCGCGCGTTCTGGTCCAGGTCAATACAGGCGCAGAACCGCAGAAGGCCGGAGTCGAGCCGGACGGGGCCGATGCGCTTGTCGCGCGGGCGCGGTTGCTGGGCCTGACGGTCGAGGGGCTCATGTGTATTCCGCCGGTCGCTGATGAGGCGGGGCCGCATTTCGCGCGACTCCGCGACATGGCGCAACGCAACGGGCTGGAGGTCCTGTCCATGGGCATGAGTGGCGATTTCGAAACGGCCATCACCTTGGGCGCGACCCACGTGCGGCTCGGATCGGCCCTGTTCGGGGAACGAAACACCCTCCAGACGCCCTCTATGGACTGAAAACCGCTCCGCTTGCGGTCCAACCCTTGGCGGAACCGCCGACGCTCGCCATTCTGGTATCCATGCCCACACCCAAAACCATCCTCATCATCGACGACGACGACGACCTGCGCGAGGCGTTGGCAGAGCAATTGGCCCTGCACGAGGCGTTTCGGCCGGTACAGGCCGCGACCGCAACCGAGGGGGTCCGGCTGGGGTGCGAGACGCGCGCTGACCTGATCCTGCTGGATGTCGACCTGCCCGATATGGACGGTCGCGAAGCCTGTCGCCTGCTACGCAAGGACGGCGTCTCGACGCCGATCATCATGCTGACCGGCCAGTCGTCGGAATCCGACACCGTGCTGGGACTGGAGTCGGGGGCGAACGACTATGTCACCAAGCCCTTCCGCTTCGCCGTCCTGCTGGCCCGAATCCGCGCCCACCTGCGCAGCCATGAACAGTCCGAGGACGCCGTCTTCCGCGTCGGCCCTTATGAGTTCCGCCCCGCCGCCAAGATCCTGGTCGACGACATGGGTCGCAAGGTCCGGCTGACGGAGAAGGAAACCAACATCCTGAAATACCTCTATCGCGCCGGGGCCAAGGCCGTGTCGCGCGAGGAGCTGCTGACCGAGGTGTGGGGCTATAACGCCGGGGTAACAACCCACACGCTGGAAACGCACATCTACCGCTTGCGCCAGAAGATCGAATCCGAGCCCGGGCAGGCGCGGCTGCTGTTGACGGATGCGGGTGGATATCGGCTGCAGCCTTAGTCAGCCAGGCCGCCACTCGCTGAGCAGGACGCTGGAATCCGCGGTCGTGAAGGCGACCCGGTCCAACCGGATCGCGGCGATGCACACGGGGCGCTGGTCCGGGCTGGAGGCGCGGCAGCGGACCGCCTGTCCGTCCGGGAAGCCGGTCAACCGGCCTTCCAGTACGACGCGATAGCCGCCGACCGGCGCGACCAAAGGCGTGTCTCCGGTTGGCCGGCTGGTGAAGGCATAGGCCCGGCCGTTGCGGCGACCCACCCGGGAATCGTCCGACTTGAACACGGCGGCCAGACCCACGGTCTGGGGCGAGGGCGCGCCGCCTCCGCTCTGCAGCGGATCGGCCCGAACCGTCGAGCAGTCGCCGGCGGTCAGCCAAGGACGCGGAATCCAGAACCCTTCGACGGCTTCCCAGTCTGATCGGTCGGCCACCCCCGAGATGAGCGCGGTGTTCAACCAGTCCCCCGGGGTCAGGCTCAACTGGATGGTCTGGTTCTCGGGCCCCCACGACCAGCGGGCCAGGCCGTCGCCGGCGGCCTCCGTCCCCGTCGTTTGGGGCCCGTTACAGCCAAAGGGGATGCGGAGGGTGAAGGGGCGTCCGACCAGAGCCTCGGATCCCTCGGAGCGCTCTCCCGCTACATAGGCCGAGGCGGCCCGTGACGTGGCGGCGAGCAGTGCGGCTCGGGTCAGTGCGGTCGGCGCGGTGATGGCCGGGGCGGTCGCCGGGTCGGCGAGCACGGGCTCCGCATCCACCGGTTCGGGCTCTTCACGGGCGCACTGGGCGAGCAACAGGCTGGCGGCGAGGGTTGTCAGGACAGGGAAAAGGCGAGGGAATTTGGAGCGGGTTCCAAGCATGGCTTCACCTTAACATACTACCGTCGTCTGTCGCGTTAAGGCCAAAGACCATTGACGCGGCCTGCGTCGGCGGGTCTTCAGGCCCCTATGAGTTTCGATCAGATCGCCGCTCTGGCTGTCCTCGTCGCCATTGTCGTGACGTTGATCCACGGCAAGCTACGGTCGGATGTGGCGGCCCTGTCCGGCGCTGCGGCCCTGTTGCTACTGGGCGTGATCCGACCGGTTGAGGTTCAGGGCGCCTTCGCCAGCCCGGCCGTCATCGCCCTCGCCAGCCTGTTCGTGATTGCCTACGCCATCGAGCTTTCCGGCTTGCTGGGATTGCTTATCCGTCAGGCGAGCAAGCTGTGCGTCCGACTGGGGGCCCTGGGTCTCTGGGTGGTGATCGTCCTTTGCGGCGGCGCCTCGGCCTTCCTCAACAACACGCCGATCGTCGTGCTGGCGGCCCCGGTGGTGAAGGATGTGGCGCTGGGGATGAACCTGTCGCCGAAGCGGTTCCTGATCCCGCTGAGCTATGTGACCATCATGGGCGGCGCCTGCACCCTGATCGGAACCTCGACCAACCTGCTGGTCAACGACATGGCGCGAAATGCCGGCCAGCCGATTTTCACCCTGTTCGAGATCACGCCCGTGGCGCTGGTCATCGCCGTGTTCGGCGGGCTCTACCTCTATCTCTTGGGAGGGCGACTGCTGAGAAGCGACGATCCGGGTCCGGCGAGGGTCCAGGCGCATGGGCAGACCGGGGACGGCCTTCTGGGCGACGCCGCCCTGTTCGCCGCGGCCGACCGGCCGTTCGATCCCAAGCGGGCTTTCCTGGCACTGGGCGTCTTCGTGGCTGTGATCGTGGCTGCGGGCCTCGGCGTTGCGCCGATCGCCGCCTCAGCTTTTGCCGGCGCGGTGGTCCTTATTCTGCTCCGGGTGGTCAGCCCCGACGAAGCCTATGCGGGACTTCGGCCCGAGGTCCTGCTGCTGATCGCGGGGATGGTGGTGGTCGGTCTGGCGATCGAGGTGACCGGTCTGGCCAGTCAGGGTGCCGACCTCCTGATCGGTGCCATCCGCCCGCTGGGGCCGCTCGGGGCCCTGATCATCCTGTACGGCGTTACCCTGTTCGCGACCGAGCTACTGTCAAACGTGGCGGTCGCCGTGCTGATCACGCCGGTCGCCGTCGCCTTGGCCACCAGCTTGGGCGTGGATCCCCGGCCCTTCCTCGTCGGGGTGATGATGGCCGCCTCGGCCGCCTTCGCCACGCCGTTCGGCTATCAGACCAATGTGCTGGTGTTCCAGATCGGCGGATACAGCTACATGGATTTCGTCCGCGTCGGCGTGCCGCTGAACCTGATCACCTGGGTGGCGGCGATGATTGCCATCCCGGTCTTCTTCCCGTTCTGAGTCTCAGATCGCCAGGTCGACCGTCACCGGCGCGTGGTCGCTGGGCTGTGTCCATTCCCTCACGGTATCGTGGATACGGGCGCTGCCGGGTGCGACGGCGGGCGTCAGGCCGGGCGAGGTCCACAGATGGTCGAGCCGCAAGCCGCGGTTGGACTTGCGGAAGTCGGCGGCGCGATAGCTCCACCAGCTGGCCAGTTTCTGCGGCTCCGGAATCTGGTCGCGCACCACATCGGCGAAGCCGCCGGCGGCCTGAAGCCGGCGCAGGGTCTCGACCTCTAGAGGGGTGTGGCTGACGATCTTCGACATATAGCGGTGGTTCCAGACGTCGTTCTCGCCTGGGGCGATGTTGAAGTCCCCGGCCAGCACCAGCGGACGCTGCCTGTCGCGGCCGCCCATTTCGGCGGTGAGGCGCTCGTAGAAATCCATCTTGTGATCGAATTTCGGGTTCACATCCCGGTCGGCTACGTCGCCGCCGGCCGGGATGTAGAAATTCTGCACCTCGACCCCGTCCACCACCACGCCGACACAACGGGCGTGGCCTTCGCGGCAGACGTCTAGCGCCGGGGCCGCCGTGATCGGCCTGCGGCTGGCGATGGCGACGCCGTGCCAGCCCTTCTGGCCGCCGATCTTCAAATGCGGCATCCCCATCGCCTCGAAGGCGCCGCGAGGAAACTGGTCCTCAAGGCATTTGATCTCCTGCAGGCACAGGACGTCGGTTCCGCTCTCGGCGACGAAGCGGGCGACCTGGTCGATGCGCAGGCGGACGGAGTTGATGTTCCAGGTGGCGATACGAAGCATCGCCTGTCTTTAGGGAGACCGCCGCCAAAAGGCTGCACTTTTTGGGGCGTCATCGCTCGCCAAGCACCAGGCCGCCCGCGGGTCCGACCTTCGTTCGGCCCGAGGACACGCTACGGGTCGGGAGATCCCGGAGCGCCGACGACCGCGGCCCGACAAAGAGGCGCCCGGTGGGGGACCGGGCGCCGTCAGTTTCGTCTCTCTCGCCGCCGGAAAGGGGATGAAACCCGTAGCGGATTCGATCAGCTCCCGCCGATCTGTTGCGAAAGTGCCACGCTCGCCGAGAAAAGTCAATCCAGCCGCAGTGACGCTGCCGCCTGTCTGGTCGGGCTAG
>NZ_JBDNHO010000114.1:0-11112 GCF_041688735.1 Brevundimonas sp. | reverse complement strand
GTCGAGGTAGAGGACCCGGAACTGCTCGCGCGGCTCATGCTGCAAGCACAGGCGGACATAGGCCAGCAGGGCGGTCCAGGATGAGATGACGGTGCGCTTGCCCGCCTCTTCCCCGGCCACCCGGCGCGAGACCTCGTGCAGGGCGGCGAGGTCCAGCGCGGTCTCGGCGCCGATGCCCTTGGCGCGGCCCCGGATGTCCGCACAGCGGACCGTCATCAGGTCCTCGACCGAAGCCGCCAGCACCGCCGCCAGCGAGCCGAACCGGGCCAGCAGGGCCTTGGCGATCGGCTTGACGTCGCCCTGCGGCTGGCTGCGGAACAGGAAGAGTTCGAGCAGTTCATAGTCGGGCAGGTGGTGGATCCCGGCGGCCCGCGCGCGGTCGCGCAGCCGCTCGCGGTGGCCGGCGTGGTGGGGTTTGGGCGAGGCAGGCGGGGCGGCGGCGCCCATGCTCAGGCTGCGGCCCGGCGATTGGAAACCCTGAGCTCGAAATAGTCGTAGGGGAAGATGACCTTGCCGCTGTCGCCGCGCCTGACGATGCCGTTCCTGATCAGTCCAGTGACATCGCCATGGACCGCCTTGACGTCGCGGTCGACCTTTCGGGCGACTTCGCGGATGCTCATTTCGCCGGCACCCGCCATCGCGGTCAGTATGTCCCAACGTTTACCGGTCAAGACGCGCCAAAGCAGGTCGGACGAGATGAAGCTGGATTCGGCATAGCCCTTCTCCACACACTCAAAGGCACCACGGACGTCGGCAAAGACCTCGTCCTCAGTCCTCACGCTGAAGACGACCGTTCTGAATTCTCCATTCTCGTACCGTTCGTCGGAAATCGAGTTCGAGCTGGGTGAGATCGACAAATCCATACGGGAACTCCCTTTGGCCGACATGCAGGTGGTCGCCCTTGCCACGCTCGTTGTCATAGCGAACGACGCAGACCTCGTCGCAGACGTAGGCGAGGCTGTACTTGTAGAGGTGGTTCGACATCAGCAGCGGTGTGAGCAGCTCCCAAACTACGAGATACAGGACCTCGCCGTCGCCAATGCGAATCTCCTCCTGGCGCTTCAGCCGCGCCTTCATGTTGGAGTATGGTCCAACAGAACAGGTGTTGTCAATAGGTCCAACAGCGCCTCCCGCGACGGAAGAGCAACCTAGCCTAGAATTGCGGGCGGAACAGTCCTGCCGGGCTGGTGGTGAAGATTTCCATGCCGTCCTCGGTCACGCCGATGGTGTGCTCGCACTGGGAAGACAGGGACTTGTCGCGGGTGACGGCTGTCCAGCCGTCGGACAGAACCTTCACGTGCGGCTTGCCCATGTTCACCATCGGCTCGACGGTGAAGAACATGCCGGCCTTCAGCGTCGCACCCTCGCCACGGCGCCCGTAATGCAGGACATTGGGGCTGTCGTGGAACAGACGGCCGATGCCGTGGCCGCAGAAGTCGCGCACCACCGACATGCGGTTGGCCTCGACCACCTGCTGGATGGCGTAGCCGATGTCGCCGAAGGTGTTACCCGGCTTGATCTGGGCGAGGCCGGCGTCGAGCGAGTCATAGGTGACGTCGATCAGCTTGCGGGCACGGGCGTTGATCTCGCCGACCGCATACATGCGACTGGAATCGCCGTGCCAGCCGTCGACGATGACGGTGTGGTCGATGTTGACGATGTCGCCGTCCTTCAGGACCTTGTCGCCCGGGATGCCGTGGCAGACGACGTGGTTGATCGAGGTGCAGACGGTCTTCTCATAGCCCTTGTAGCCCAGGCAGGCGGGCAGGGCACCGTGGTCGAGGGTGAACTGGCGGATACGGTCGTCGATCTCGCCCGTGGTCACGCCGGGGACCACGAAGGGGGTGATCATGTCCAGCGCCCCGGCGACCAGACGGCCTGCCGCGCGCATGCCTTGATATGCCCCGGCGTCGTGGACGCGGATCTCGTGGGTGCGGACGAAGGCGTCCTCGTCCAGTTCGGGAGTCTCGTACATTGGCTCGACTTTCGGGGCGTCCGGGTCGCGAGGGCTTGGGCCTCGGATGGAAGACTATAGCACAAACCTCAAGGCCGGGTTGAGGCGCCACGTGGGTAGCGAGCCAGTGTCGCGGCGCGCGCGGGTGCCGGATAGGCTAGACGGAAGGCATGACCGCTCCATCGCCCACCGCCGCCGTCCTGATCATCGGCGACGAGGTCCTGTCCGGCCGGACCCAGGACACCAATCTGAACACCATCGCCCGGCTTCTGGCGGCGCTGGGGATCGACCTGCTGGAGTGCCGGACGGTTGGGGACCGCAAGGACCAGATCGTCGACAGTCTGAACGCCCTGCGCGCGACGCACGATTATGTGTTCACCACCGGCGGCATCGGCCCGACCCATGACGACATCACCGCCGACGCGGTCGCGACGGCGTTCGGCGTGGCCCTGCCCGAACACCCCGACGCGGTCGCCATTCTGGCGCGGCGCTATGGCGACGACTTCAATACGGCGCGGCGGCGGATGGCGCGGGTTCCCGAGGGCGGCACGCTGATCGCCAATCCGGTGACCGACGCGCCGGGCTTCCAGATCGGCAACGTCTTCGTCATGGCGGGGGTGCCCAAGATCATGACGGCCATGCTCGAGGACGTGGCCCCGCGCCTGCGGACCGGGGCGGTGGTGCACGCGCGCACACTGAGAGTCTCCGGCGTCGGCGAGGGGTCGATCGCCGACATCCTGACGGCGGCGGCCAAGGCGGAGCGCGAGATCAGCTTCGGCAGCTATCCGTTCGGCCACGGCTCGGTGGGAGAGATGGGGACCAGTCTGGTGGTGCGGGGGCGGGATGCGGCGCGGGTCGACGCCGCAGTCGAGGCGCTGGCGGCGGCTCTGACGGCGGCGGGGGTGGCGGTCGCGCCGATCTGAGCTTCCTTCTCGAACAGGGGAGAAGGCATCTAAGCGCTGCGCCGGCGCAGGCCCAGTTCGTCGAATGCGGCGGTCTCGCGCTTGCCCGCGGCCATGACGGCGTTCAGGCGGGTGGTTTCGGCCACGTGCTCGAACTTCTTGAGCTCTTCGAAGGCGCCGGACAGGGCGTCGCGGGCGCCTTCCTCCTCGGCGTCGATGACGACGACATCGGCCTCGGCCGCGCCCTTGCGCAGTTTCCAGCCGCTCAGATAGGCTTGCAGCAGCAGGGCGGCGTCGGTGTCGGAGCGGGCGCGTTCCTGCTCGATCTCGGCCTCGGCCTCCAGCACAGCGATGCGCATCTCGGCGGAGGCGCGACGGGCTGTAATCTCGGTGAGGCGCTTCTGCAGCGTCTCGACCTCATAGTTGGAGATGCGGATCAGGGATTGGGCCCATGCGGTCATGTTGCGTCTCCGGTCACTGCGCCATCCCTTGGTTCAGAATGGTTTCCAGACGGTCAAAGGAATCGGCCAAACGGGTCACATCATTCTGATCCTGTCCGAGGAAGGCCTCGAGCGCGGGGTTCAGGGCGATGGCCCGGTCAACGACGGGGTCGGCCCCGGCGCGATAGGCACCGATGCGGATCAGCTCTTCCATATTGCCATAGGCCGACAGGCACTGGCGGGCGCGGCGGTTCAGCTCGCGCTCGGGCGGGGTCTGGCAGCCGGGCAGGGTCCGGCTGACGGACTTCAGCACGTCGATGGCGGGGAAGCGGCCGCGCTCGGCGATCTTGCGGTCCATGACGATGTGGCCGTCGAGGATGCCTCGCACCGCGTCGGCTATGGGCTCGTCATGGTCGCCGCCGTCCACCAGCACGGTGAACATGGCGGTGATCGGTCCCGCCGTGGTGCCGTCCGGGCGCACCGGTCCCGGCCCCGCGCGCTCCAGCAGTTTGGGCAGTTCGGTGAAGACGGTGGGGGTATAGCCCTTGGTGGTCGGCGGCTCGCCTGCGGCCAGGCCGATCTCGCGCTGGGCCATGGCGAAGCGGGTGACCGAGTCCATCAGGCACAGAACCTCGAGGTCCTGATCGCGCATGAACTCGGCGATGGCCATGGTCATATAGGCGGCCTGGCGGCGTTTCAGGGCGGGCTCGTCACTGGTGGCGACTACGACGATGGCGCGGCGCAGGCCTTCTTCTCCCAGGGTCTCCTCGATGAATTCGCGGACCTCCCGGCCCCGTTCCCCGATCAGGCCGACCACGACCACATCACAGGTCGCCTGTCGCGCCAGCATGGACAGCAGCACCGACTTGCCGACGCCCGAGCCGGCGAAGATGCCCAGCCGCTGACCCCGGCAGGTGGTGGTGAAGACATCCATGGCACGGACGCCGAGGTCGAGCCGTTCGCCGACCCGGCCGCGCGAATGGGCCGGGGGCGGGGGCGCGCGCAGGGGATAGGCGGCGGGGCCGGTCGGCAGCGGGCCCTTGCCGTCGATGGGCTGGCCGAAGGCGTCGATGACGCGCCCCAGCCAAGCGGTGGTCGGGCGCACGCTGGCGGCCGAGGAAATGATGCGGATGTCGGCCCCCGGGGGCCACCCCCTCGACCGGGCCGAACGGCATCAGCAGCGCCTTGGCGTCGCGGAAGCCGACCACCTCGGCCGGCAGGGGCGACAGGTGGCGGCGATCGATCTCGGCCCGGGCCCCGACGGACAGACGCGACAGGCCACCCTTGGACTCGATCAACAGGCCGTTCACCCCCGCGACCTTGCCGGTCACGACGAGAGGGTCGATCGCTTCGACGGCGGCGGCGAGATTGCGCATTCCCAACGGATGCGGCGCTATGGTTAATGCGGCGTAAAGGTAGGGCTTCAAGACCGACAGAAGGATGTGGCGCACCGGGCTAGCGTCGGCGGCACCCTTGCTGTCGTCAGCAGCGCCCCCATGTCCGACGTGCGTGGTTTCGTCCCGCAGAGTTGTGCTTCAAGCTCGCCCCGTATTTCTCGCCGGAGACCCTGCATGTCCGACGCCCCCTACGACCCCTCCCGCCATATGAAAGTCGGGCGCGGCAAGGTCTATGCGTCGATCCTCGACACGATCGGCGACACCCCGATCGTCGGCCTGCCGCGGCTGTCGGCCGAGTACCAGCCCAAGGCGACCGTGCTGGCCAAGCTGGAGTTCTTCAACCCGACCTCGTCGGTGAAGGACCGCATCGGCGTGGCCATGATCGAGGCGCTGGAACAGGCCGGAGCGATCGGGCCGGGCGCGATCCTGATCGAACCGACCAGCGGCAACACCGGCATCGGCCTGGCCTTCGTGGCGGCGGCCAAGGGCTATCGGCTGATCCTGGTCATGCCCGAGAGCATGTCGATCGAGCGGCGCAAGATGCTGGCTCTGCTGGGGGCCGAACTGGTGCTGACACCGGCCGAGAAGGGTATGAAGGGGGCCATCGCCATGGCCGAGGAACTGCTCGCGCGGACGCCCGGTGCCGTCAGCCCGGCCCAGTTCGACAACCTGGCCAATCCCGCTATCCACCGCGTCTCGACAGCCGAGGAAATCTGGAACGACACGGCTGGCGCGGTCGACATCGTCGTGGCCGGAGTCGGCACGGGCGGAACCGTCACCGGCGTCGGCCAGGCGCTGAAGGCCAGAAAGCCTTCGGTGCGGATGATCGCTGTCGAGCCGACGGCCTCGCCCGTGCTGTCGGGCGGCGAACCGGGGCCGCACAAGATCCAGGGCATCGGCGCGGGCTTCATCCCCTCGATCGTCGACCGGTCGGTCATCGACGGGGTCGAGCAGGTGTCCAACGACGACAGTTTCGAGATGGCCCGCAAGGCCGCGCGGGTCGAGGGCATACCGGTCGGCATCTCGTCGGGCGCCGCCCTCGTCGCCGCCTTCCGGCTGGCCAGCCTGGACGAGAACGCGGGCAAGACGATCGTGACAATTATCCCGAGTTTTGCCGAACGCTATCTGTCGACGGCGCTGTTCGAGGGGCTGTAGCGGGTCGCGTGTCTTCCCTTCATATGCTATCTTCCTGTCGAAAGGCAGGAAGACATGGCGTTGAACATCAAGGACCAGCGGACGGATGAACTGGCGCGCCGAGCCGCCGAACTTCGCCAGAGCGGCATTACTGAAGCGGTTCGCGCCGCTCTGGAACGCGACGTCATTCTGCTGGAGGCGGAACGCGACAAGCGACGAAAGGATTTCATGGCCAAGGTCCGCGAAATACAGGGCGCAGCGGCGGCCATCCCCGATCGAGACACGCGCAGCCTGAAGGAAATCTCTGACTGGCTTCTGGATGACGGCGAGTGATCGTCCTTGATACGTCGGCTCTCGTCGCCATCATCCTGGGTGAACCCGAGGCTGAGGCGTTCACGACCGTCCTGGCGTCCGGCCAGGCCTTCTGGATTTCGGCGTTGACCGTATTCGAATGCGAGACCGTTATTCGAGCCCGCAAGGATCAGACTCTGGTCTCCCGGGTGCGTGAGTTGTTGGCGCTCTGTAGAGCGACAGTCCTTGCGTTCGACGATAACCAGGCCGCCTTGGCGACCCAGGCCTATCTGGAGTTCGGCAAGGGTGTTCACCCCCCCCGCCTCAACCTGTGCGACTGCGCCGCCTATGCCTTGGCCAAGTCCCTCAATGCCCCCCTGCTCTACAAGGGCGACGACTTCGCCATGACCGACATCGCCCGCGCCGTCGCGCCCGGTTAACCGGCGCGGCCTTCACCTTGTGTCTGATCTGTACGTGCCAGCGACCGCCACACTCGAGGGCGCGCCATCCAAGCGATGACGAAGGGTGCCAGCATGTGCGGCATGGTCAGAATGGACAGGGTCATGAAGCTGGCGGCGACCAGACGCGAGGCGGCATCGGCGCGAAGCTCCAGCCCGTAGAGGCCGGCGGCGATCGCGCCGGCCGCCGCAGTTATAGGCAGGATGATCCTGACCCACACGTGTCGGCGGGTCCGCGCCAACGCGCGCAGGCTCTCTCCCAGATGCCGGGGAGAGTGGAACAGGCAGAAATAGAGGGCGAAGCCGATGACGGGCGGCAGGAAGATCATGCCTGTCAGCGCCAGGGCACCGGCGGCGGCGCGCCGTCGATGGCCCGCAGACCACAGCGCCCCCAGGGCCACGACGCCGATGACCAGGGCGGTGGGCATCACGAGCGTCAGCGCTTCCGTGACAACCGGGGCTTCCGTCCGGCCTGTCAGGGCGATGAACACTCCGTCGAGTTCCGCGCGGTGCAGCAGCGTGGGCGCGGCCAGAAGACCGAGAGCCAGGCCCTTTTCGAGCAGGCTCGAACCGGAGCCGGTCCAGTCCTCAGAGAAATGAACCACGGCCACGATGATGAAGATCACGAGCGCCAGCACAGGCGCGAAATGCCACACGCCGAACATGGCCATGGCCAGGCCCAGATAGACGGTGAGCAGCACGATCAACCCGGTCACGGGACCCTGGGCCTGGTCGCGGATGCGGTGCAGGTCCAGCGTCCCGTGCGGCAGGCCGAAAACAAGTAGCATCAGGCAGCCGACGGATGTCGCCAGTGATCCTGACAAAGAAACGCCCGCAGCGAGCGCCAGACCGCAGCCCAGAAAGCCCAGAATCAGGGCCGTCAGGGGCAGGTCCAGGCCGCTGCGAGCGAGGGGAGGCATTGTCGGTGGTCCTTACGAACGAAAGAGAAGGGTGGTCCCGATGCGGAACCACCCTCTCTCCGGTTAGTGGGTGACCGCGTCTTTCGTGGTCGCGTCGCCGTACTCGATCTGCGTCTTGCGGACCGCGATGATGAAGATCAAGATGCCCAGGCCGACCTTGGCGATGATGTCGGCGATCGTGTAGCCGATCTCCACCGCCGTCTCGACCGTACCGCCACCCATGTTGGTGTAGGGGATCATGTAGACGATCGGATAAAAGCCCCAGGAGGCGAAGGTCAGCAAACGGGCTGACTTGATCAGGCCCCTGACGCTTTCCGGTTGGCGCTCGATCGCGGCCCCCAGACCCTTGAACAGCTCCCAGACGATGTACAGGAACGGGATGGTCGACAGCGTGCCCCAGATGGCCCGGGTGGTGTTGTCGTCGGCGATCTCACCCGGGTAGCCCAGGATGATCATCAGAGCGGCGGCGATGCCCAGCTTCGTTGCCTTGGATATGGTCTCGGACTGCGACAGGCGCATGACCAGGATCAGTTCGATCAGCAGCAGCGGCACGGTCAGCAGCCAGTCGACATAGCGGTAGGCCTTGTTGAAGGCCAGGCCAGTGACCTGGATCACGCCGTCGCGGACTTCATAAGCCTGTCCCCAGCTATCGAAGATGCGGAGGTAGTGATAGGCGGCGATGGCCGTCACCAGACCGGAGATGACCAGAGCGGTCCTGTAGGCGGGTGCGACCTGCGAGCGGCTTAGCCACAGGAAAAGGGTCGCTGCGGCCATAATGGCAAAGGTGAAAGAGAAGGCGTTGTAAACGAGCACATACTGCTCGATGCTTATGGCTGGCATGGTGTTTCCTCCGAGCGGCACTCTCTGGCCGTGTAACGGAATCCTTCTGCCATTCGGCGGGGCTGCGCCATACGGGCTTTAGGCCGTACCCGGAGAGTGGCGGGTACCTGAACTCGGATACACGGCATCGGCCGAGTCGCGAAGCGATTGTTTCTCAGTAGATCAGGCTGCTAGAGCCCGGCCTCGACCGCCACGCGGATGGCGTCGGCGATGTTGTGGGTGCCGATTTTCTCCAGGATCAAGGCGCGGTGCATTTTCACCGTCTTCTCGCTGAGTGACAGATTGTAGGAAATCTGCTTGCTGCGGCAACCCGACGCGATCTGTTGCAGGACTTCGCGCTGGCGCGGTGACAGAGTGCGGACCACCTCGACCGCATGGTGGTGACGGCTGGACGACGGGCCGACCGCGTCGTCATCCAGCTCGACCTGCAAGCCGAGGAAATACTCCAGCTCGCCGTCGGGTGTGAAGACCGGCGCGACCAGCACGGCATTGCGGAACGGCCGCCCGTCGCGCTTGTAGTTCAGGATTTCCACCAGGGTCGCCCGTCGCTCGCGCGTACCCGCACGGATGCGCTCGGTAAGCCATGGCTCGGTCGCCGGTCCGGCGAGGAATCGGCAGTTCCGGCCCAGAATCTCGTCATCGGCGTAGCCGGTCAGGTCGCAGAAGGCCTGGTTCACCGCGATGATCGGATTGTCCGGCAGGCGCGGGTTGCTGATGACCGAGGCAATCGGACTGCGGATGATGGATTCCCGCAGATTGATCCCGTCTTCATCCAGTTCGTAGGTCATGAGCCGAAAAGTCCCCCCCTTGAAGCCTACGCTCAAGAACGTGGAGGTCAAACGGCGCAATCTATCGCAGGGCGCGAGCCGGGGGCGCAGTTGCCTGTCTCACCATGCCGGACCCAGTCGCCGTCCCAGATCAGGACCGCCGCTCCACTCACGAAATCCAGAATGACCTGAACCAGGACATCCTTGATAGTGATCGAGAGCTCGGCAATCGTCGCCATCATCATGCTTGAGGCCGCGGCCGAAGCCTAGATGACGATCATGGCCAGGAACCGCGGACTGGTTTCCGCCATGACGGTGTTCGAGAGCGAGACGGTCATCCTCGGCCGGAAACAGGCCGGGGCGGTTCATGAGGTCAGGGATCTGGTGACCTTCCACGGCGTCCAGGTGGTTCCGTTCGACGATTCCCAGGCGATGGCGGCGTTCGAGGCGTGTGCCCGCTTCGGCAAGGGCATACAGAGGGCCCGATTGAACCTTTGCGATTGCGCCGCCTATGCTTTGGCCAAGTCATGGGGCCTCCTTCTGCTTTACAAGGGCGGCGACTTCGCCCTGACCGACGTCGCTTGCGCCGTCACCGCCGGTTAACCGGCCGGGCTGTATCGTCGCCTCGACATGTCAGAGTCCGAGCCCAGCCCAGAGGATGCCGCCCCGAAAGGCGGCTTTCGCGCGCGCCACGCGCTGCTGAAACGGCTGGCCGACGTGGTGTCGCTGCCCACCACCCGGATCAACGCCTTCGAGCGGTCGGTGACGGGCGATCTGCTGGTCGAGATGCTGCGGCTGGCCTCGCATGAGGATCGCAAGCGGGTGGCCGCCCGGCTGGCGCCCCTGGCCGAACTGCCCAATGCGCTGGCGCGGATGCTGCTGCACGACGCGTCGGACATCGCCGGTCTGCTGATCGACCATTGCGCCTCGCTGACGGACGCCGATCTGGTCGCCTGCGCCTGCGCCCGGGACGCGGCCGTCGAGCACCGCTTCCTGATGGCCAGCCGCCGCGGTCTGTCCGAGGTGGTGACAGAGACGCTGATCAGCTTCGGCGAGAGCCACGTCATCGAGGCGGTGCTGCGCAACACCACGGCGCGCCTCAGCCAGACGGCCATTGAGGGCGCGGTCAGCCTGAGCCGCCATGACCGTGGCCTGTGCCACCATCTGCTGAAGCGGCCCGAGCTTAGGCCGTCGAGCGCCTATGTCATGTTCTGGTGGTGCGAGCCGGACGACCGCCGCACGATCCTGCAACGGTTCGCCGTATCCCGCGAGGTCATGCAGGAGGTGGCCGAGGACGTCTTTGCCATGGCCGCCGACGAGGAATGGGCCGATCCCGTGTCCCACAAGGCGCTGCAGTTCATCGAGCGTCGCCAGCGCAACCGCGCCGCCGTCGAGAAGAGTCCCTTCGACGATCTGGAACAGGCGATCGCCACGGCCGGAGCGGACGGCATGACGCGCGAGACGGCGACCGAGATCGCCCATCTGTCGGGCCTCAAGCCCCTGACCGGCGCCAAGATCATGGGCGATCCCGGCGGGGAACCGCTGGCGATATTGTGCAAGGCGACGGGCCTGTCGAAAGGCGATCTGGCCCTGTTGTGGCGCTCCATGCGTCGCCCCGAATTCACCGCCGAAGGCGATGTGGACCCGGTCTGGGAACGCGTCCAGATCACTTACGACATGCTGGCCGTCGATCGGACACAGACGGTCTTGCGATACTGGAACTGGTCGCTTTCCTCGGCCCTGACGCCCGCTCTACTCAGGGCGATCCGCGAGGGCGAGGAAGAGGCGCTTGACGATTATTCGACGCAGGAACGGGCCGCGATGCTGGCGCTGTCCGAAAACTTCCGACCCTGAAGTCGTCACATCCGACTAGGCTCAGGACCCATTAAAGGGATTCACACGGTCGTGGCGATCTGATTCACTGGTGGCAGGAGGAGCCTGTCATGAGTGATCTGTTTTGGCTGACGGACAAGCAGATGCGTCGGATCAAGCCATATTTCCCGCTGTCG
>NZ_JBDNHO010000113.1:0-9971 GCF_041688735.1 Brevundimonas sp. | reverse complement strand
GACAGCGGGAAATATGGCTTGATCCGACGCATCTGCTTGTTCGTCAGCCAAAACAGATCACTCATGACAGGCTCCTCCTGCCACCAGTGAATCAGATCGCCACGACCGTGTGAATCCCTTTAATGGGTCCTGAGCCTAGGCCCGGCAGTCATAGGCCAAGCATAAAGCGAGACTGTAAATCGCAGTTTAGGAAAGGCCACCGGCCGATTGTCGGCGACGTTTAAAGCATCCCATTCTTCGTTCCCGAGTCTTGGCTTGAAAATTCCGAAGGTCCGCATCGGGTCGGAAGCGGACAGGCCGCTAAGGGTGGCTAGCGGACTCTCGGCAGATGTCTTTACTGCCGCCTTTTTGGCGGTGGCACGGGGTTGGCGGACAACATCTCATCTACGATTATCAGGTGGCGGCTCATTCCCAAGTGGCCGTAGTGGCCGGGATATGTCGCTCGGCGCCCTACAAACTCTATTGCATAGGCTTGGTGTCCACCGGTGAGGAGAGGCTCGGGTCGAGTAAATTCTAGCGAGGTGGCGTCGGGTGAATAGGACCGTACGACGGGCGACGCGGTCGCGTTGGGTAGAAATTCCTCGTCTTCACCCTCGTCAAGCCAAATGCCGCGCATCCGCTCTGGCGGGTTGAAGCGAAAGCATTCCTTGGAGCCGATAAACGCCTGCACATCACCGTAAGCGTCTTTTTCTTTACGAAAACACGGCCAGTAGACCCAGCCAGCATAGCCAAGTTGGATGGCTGCCCTGTCCCATGGGTTCTTATACGGAGCCGCGAGGGACGAGCGGTCAGAACAGGCACATAGGCCCAGCAGCAAGAGCATGGATAAGAGAGTGCGCGTCATGATCGGAGGAGCCTATATTCAAGGATCGGAGTGCGCCACTCAACTTCCGCTACGGTTCGAGAGCCTTCTATCTCCGATATCCCGATAGCCGACATGCCGCGCTTCCAGATCGGGTGGTCAGCAGACTGGCAGCGCGGTAGCGTATCGAATGCTTCAAGCCCGACTAATGGACGACTTCGACGGCGCGACGACCCTGCTCATATGGGGCGACAATGCTGGCATGCTCTCCCTGCTGGAGTGCCTGTCAGGCATTGTTGAGGGTGTCTCGGAAGTCGTCGTGGGCGAAGATCAGAACACGGTGACTGTTAGCGTGGTCGCCCAGGCTGTTAGATCACATGTCAGCGTGAGCGGTGGCCTGCGCTGGGAATGCTCCAACGATACGTTGCGACGGGCGGGTGACCTGATTGGTCCGCTCTTGCAGGCGTCCGGCCATCAGTACCTCGATGCCGATGGCGAGGCCGAGCAGGTAATGATCTCGGCGAACGAATACCCGGCAGACCTGCGCCCGTAGCAACGTCCGCAACGGGACGAGAGCGGTCGACGGCACGGCCCGGAACTCGCCCATTAAAAAAGCGGACGCCGTCTCCGGCGCCCGCCTTTCTCGACCACGCCCGACCCAACTCACGCGGTCGGACGAACGGTTCCGCTACCAGCGACGGTCGTAACGATAGTCGCGGTCGCTGCGGTTCTGATAGCTGCGCCACTGGCCATGGTTCCGCCAGAAGCGGCCCTCGCGGTAGTAGCCGCGGCCGGAATAGGTGCGGCCTTCCTGGTATCCGCTCTGGCCGTAGCCGTAGCCGTAGCCTTGGTTCTGGTTTCGATCACGGCTGTTGATGCCGTGCTCGCGCTCCCAGTGACCCTGGTTACGGTAGCAGCGGCTGTCGCGGTAATATTGGCACTTCTCGCCGCGATAGGTGTTCTGGTCATAGCCGTAGCGGCCATTGTTGCCTGTGGCGGCCAGAACGCCCCGAACGATAGCGCCCAGGACAGGGTCGCTGCCGTAGGACTGGGCGCTGGCCGGGGTCGCCGTCGCCAGACCCATGGCCAGGGCGGCGGCCGCGCCGGCTCCCAAGGCCTTGAGGGGGATCAGTTCACGCATCGGATTGCTCCTCGCTGGACGCCGATCGCTCGGCAATTCCCGCAATGTAGGCGTCCGGGCCTGAACGCGGGTGGAGCGCGCCGTTCAGGCTCCAGTCATCCGCGCGCCGGTTCAGCGCCGGAATTCGGAACACGTCACGCTTGACGCGGCCGCCCGGCCAACCTACTTGCCGCTCGCGTTAGCACTCGGACGTCATGGCTGCCAAAAGCGCCGCGCCGAGCCTCGATCGATTCTTGTTGGAGACAAAGAAATGGCGTTTCGTCCGCTCGGCGACCGCGTGCTCGTGAAGCGCGTGGAAGAAGAATCCAAGACCAAGGGCGGGATCATCATCCCCGACACCGCCAAGGAAAAGCCCCAGGAAGGCGAAGTCGTCTCCGTCGGCCCCGGTGCCCGTGACGAAGACGGCAAGCACATCGCCATGGACCTGAAGGCCGGCGACCGCATCCTGTTCGGCAAATGGTCGGGCACCGAGGTCAAGCTGGAAGGCGAAGACCTGATCATAATGAAAGAGTCGGACGTCCTCGGCGTCCTGGGCTGACCCCGGCTCCGGCCCGCTCCGGGCCTGTTGAAGTTCGAGTCTTCTCTTTCATTCACCCGAAATTCTGGAAAAATTAAAAATGGCTGCCAAACAAGTTCAGTTCTCCACCGACGCCCGCGAGAAGATGCTGCGTGGGGTCAACATCCTGGCCAATGCGGTCAAGGTCACCCTGGGTCCCAAGGGCCGCAACGTGGTGATCCAGAAATCCTTCGGCGCCCCGCGCTCGACCAAGGACGGCGTCACCGTCGCCAAAGAGATCGAGCTGGAGGACGCCTTCGAGAACATGGGCGCCCAGCTGATCCGCGAAGTCGCCTCCAAGACCAATGACAAGGCCGGCGACGGCACCACCACCGCCACCGTCCTGGCCCAGTCGATCGTCCAGGAAGGCCTCAAGGCCGTGGCCGCCGGCATGAACCCGATGGATCTGAAGCGCGGCATTGATAAGGCCGTCACCGCCGTCCTGGCCGAGATCAAATCGACCAGCCGCAAGGTCAGCGCCAACTCCGAGATCGCCCAGGTCGGCACCATCTCGGCCAATGGCGACAAGGAAGTCGGCGACATGATCGCCAAGGCCATGGAAAAGGTCGGCAACGAAGGCGTCATCACGGTTGAAGAAGCCAAGACCGCCGAAACCGAGCTCGACGTCGTCGAAGGCATGCAGTTCGACCGCGGCTATCTGAGCCCCTATTTCATCACCAACGCCGACAAGATGGAGGTTCAGCTCGAGGAGCCCCTGATCATGCTTCACGAGAAGAAGCTGTCGTCGCTGCAGTCGATGCTGCCGATCCTGGAAGCCGTGGTCCAGTCGGGTCGCCCGCTGCTGATCATCGCCGAGGACATCGAGGGCGAGGCCCTGGCCACGCTGGTGGTCAACAAGCTGCGCGGCGGCCTGCGGGTCGCGGCCGTCAAGGCCCCCGGGTTTGGCGATCGTCGCAAGTCGATGCTGGAAGACATCGCCGTCCTGACCGGCGGCCAGGTCATCTCGGAAGACCTCGGCATCAAGCTGGAGAATGTCACCATCGACATGCTCGGCAAGGCCAAGAAGGTCACCATCACCAAGGACGACACCACCATCGTCGACGGCGTCGGTGAGAAGGCCGCGATCGAGGCCCGTATCGGCCAGATCAAGAAGCAGATCGAGGACACCACCTCGGACTACGACAAGGAAAAGCTGCAGGAACGTCTGGCCAAACTGGCCGGCGGCGTTGCCGTGATCCGCGTCGGTGGCTCGACCGAAGTCGAGGTCAAGGAAAAGAAGGACCGCGTCGACGACGCCCTCAACGCCACCCGCGCGGCCGTTGAGGAAGGCATCGTCCCCGGCGGCGGCATCGCGCTGCTGAAGGCGACCAAGGCACTCGAAGGCCTGAAAGGCGACAACGCCGATCAGACCGCCGGCATCGCCATCATCCGCCGCGCCATCCAGGCCCCGATCCGTCAGATCGTCGAAAACGCCGGCGTCGAGGGCTCGATCGTGGTCGGCAAGGTGCTCGAGAACCCCTCGCCCACCTATGGCTTCAACGCCCAGACGGAAGAATACGTCGACATGATCAAGGCCGGCGTCATCGACCCCGCCAAGGTCGTGCGCACCGCCCTGCAGGACGCCGCCTCCGTGGCCGGCATCCTGATCACCACCGAAGCGGCCGTGGCCGACGCTCCCAAAAAGGGCTCGGGCGGCGGTGCCGGCGGCGGCATGGGCGGCGGCATGGGCGGCATGGGCGACATGGACTTTTAAGTCCGACGCTCGGCTCAGGCTGAACGAAAAGAACCTCCGGTCCGCAAGGGCCGGGGGCTTCTTTTTGCGCCCCGCCCGGCCGCCGGCGCGCCCTCAGGCGAAATCCCGGGCCGTGAACACCGACACCAGACGGATGCCGTGGTCCGCGAGAAATTCCGTCGCGCCCTCCTGACGATCCACCAGCACCAGCGCCACCTCGACACTGCCGCCCGCCGCGCGGACGTCCTCGGCGGCCTTGAGGATGGAGCCGCCGCTGGTGGCGACGTCGTCGGCGATCAGCACGCGCGCGCCGGACAGGGTCTCGGTCGCGGACAGGCCCTCGATGACGTCGCGGGTGCCGTGCGCCTTGGCGGCCTTGCGGGTGAAGAAGGTCCTGACCGGACGGCCCTCGATATCGCTGAGCGCGGCCAGGGCGGCGATCACCGGCACCGCCCCCATCTCCGGCCCGCCGACGAAATCGACGGTCTCGGCGTCGACCCTGGCGAGCAGGGCCCGGGCCGACAGATGCGCGCCGCGCGGCGTCATCATGGTCGGTTTCAGGTTGAAATACAGGGTGCTCTCCTTGCCCGAGGCGAGGGTGAACCGCCCCGAGCGGAACGAGCGCTCGCGGATGATCTGCAGCAGTTCGGCTTCGAAATCGGCGCGCGCGGCATCTGCCATGATGGGTCCTTGCGGTCGGGGTTCGGGGCCGTGCGGCCCGCGAGTGTGGTGGGGCCTGTACAGACGGATGCAGGGGGGTGAGTCAACCGTGCGGGGGCGGGGGTGGCCCGCATAGCGATTACGACGGAAGCGGGGGTGGCCGACGGAGCCGACACGGGCCACGCTGGCAGCAGGGGTGGCTAAGCCACAAGTCTAACAGGCGGATGGGCTGGCGCGGGCGGCGTGGTGGACGGGCGCGCACCCCGGGCAGAGGCCGGAGCGCGACGACGGGCGCACCGGGGTTCCGGGTTCCGCTACGCGGCTGCGGAATGACGGGGCTTGGTGACCGTCAGCGCCTCTGCTGAATGTCGATGGAACCTCAGTCTTCCTCGAGCGGCGGTAGGCCGGCTTCCTTGCGGGCGGCGGCGGCGGCTTTCTTTTCGGCCTTGGCGGCGGCCTTTTCGGCGGCCTTCTTGGCGTCGGCGCGGTCGCGTTCCTGGCGTTCGAAACTGTAGTTGGGTTTGCGGGCCATGAAGGTCTCTCTTTCTTTGCGCTATCGCGCTTCGCGCGACTTGAGCGCGGGGGGGAGGGGCGCTGCTCCAGCGCCGTCTGTTCCCCAAAGTGGGGCAAGCGGGGCGGCGGGGCAACCGTTGACGGTCAATCGACGGCGACGATTTCCACGGTCTGGCCGGCGACGACGGCTTCGTCGCCGGTGGTCTTGCCCATCAGGGCGACGGCGAGCGGCGAGACATGGCTGACGGATCCGGCGGCGGGGTCGGCCTCGTCCTCGCCGGTGATGCGCCAGGTCTGGGCCCGGCCGTCGGCGCGCGCGATGGTCACCGAGCCGCCGAAACGGACCCGGCCGTCGGGCTCGGTCTCGACCAACTGGGCGGTGGCGCGGCGGGCCGACCAGTAGCGCAGGTCGCGGGTGGCGCGGGCCATGGCGGTGCGGTCGGCCTCGATGTCCCCCTTGGCCTGGGCGGCACTGTAGGCGGCGCGGGCCGCGGCCAGGGCGGTGTCGATCGCGGCCAGGCCCGAGGGCGTGACCAGGTTCGGGTGGGGCGAAATCGGACGGTCGGGAAGATCGGCGGCCGTGGCCTCCAGATCCTCCTCGCGGGTGAAGGCGACGCTCATGGGACACAAGCGTATGCCGTGGACGGGCGTTCCGGTCTAGGACAGGGCCATGACCGCATCAGACAAGACCGTCCACGTCATCGGCGCCGGCCCCGCCGGCCTCGCCGCCGCCGAACGCCTGGCCCAGGCCGGGACGACCGTCGTGGTGCACGAGGCCATGCCCTCGGCCGCCCGCAAATTCCTGATGGCCGGGCGCGGCGGGCTGAACCTGACGCATTCCGAGGACATCGAGCCCTTCACCGCCCGCTATGCCGAGGCCGCGCCCACGGTCGGCGCTTGGCTGGAGCGGTTCTCGCCCACCCGGCTGATCGGCTGGACCGAAGGGCTGGGCCAGCCGACCTTCGTCGGCTCTTCCGGCCGGGTGTTTCCGCGCGCGATGAAGGCCTCGCCCCTGTTGCGGGCGTGGCTGGCGCGGCTGGCCGGGCTCGGCGTGACCTTGCGGACCCGCTCGCGCTGGACCGGACGGCGCGACGGCGGCTTCGTTTTCGCCACGCCCGACGGCGCGGTCGTGGAGCGGCCCGACGCCGTGGTCCTGGCCATGGGCGGGGCCAGCTGGCCGCGCCTGGGCTCGGACGGCGCCTGGAAGCCGGAACTGGAAGCGGCGGGCGTCGCCGTGGCTCCGTTCCGCCCCTCCAACGTCGGCTTCGACGTGGCCTGGTCCGATATCTTCGCCGACCGGTTCGCCGGTCAACCGTTGAAGCCCGTCGCCCTGACCCACGAAGACCGCACGGTGCGCGGCGAGGCCATGGTCACCCGCCACGGTCTGGAAGGCGGCGCGGTCTATGCCCTGTCGGCCGCCCTGCGCGACGCGGTCGAACGCGACGGAGCCGCGTCCCTGATCGTGGACCTCCGGCCCGACCTGTCCATCGACGCGCTGGCGGGACGATTGAGCAAGCCCCGAGGCAAGGACAGCGCCACCAACTGGCTGCGCAAGGTCGCCGGCTTGTCGCCCGCCGCCGTCGGCCTACTGCGCGAAATCCCCGGCGACCTGCCCGCCGGGGCCGACAAGCTGGCGCGGCGCATCAAGGCTGTTCGCCTGACCCTGACCGGCGTTCAGGGTCTGGATCGCGCCATCTCCTCGGCCGGGGGCGTGCGGCTGGACCAGGTCGACGACGACCTGATGCTGACGGCCGTGCCCGGCGTCTTCGTGGCCGGCGAGATGCTGGACTGGGAGGCACCGACAGGGGGCTATCTGCTTCAGGCCTCCATCGCCTCGGGTATCGTCGCGGCCGAAGGCGCGCTGGACTGGCTCGAACGAGAGGCGTCGGCCAGGAGCGACGCATGACCGTCCCGACCAACATCCATGGCCTGTGCCCCGACCGTTTCGCCGCCGTGAGGGCCGCCTTCGCCGCCAATTTCACCGAGGCGCCCGAGGGGCTGAACGAGCAGGCGGCGCGGTTCAGTGTCTGCATCGAGGGAGAGGTCGTGATCGACCTGTGGGGCGGCTGGGCCGATGCGGCGAAGACCGTGCCCTATGACCAGAACACGCTGACGCCGGTGTTCTCGACCGGCAAGGCGGTCATGGCCCTGCTGATCGCGACCTGCGTCGAGCGCGGCGTGCTGGACTATGACACGCCGGTCGCCTCGTACTGGCCGGCGTTTGGGCAGGCGAGCAAGGACGCGGTCACGGTCGGCCAGATGATGAGCCATCAGGCGGGCCTGCCGGGGTTCGCGGAGACGGTCGATCCGACGATCTGGTTTGATCGTCAGGCGGTTCTGGACCGGCTGGCGGCACAGGCCCCGATGTGGCCGCCGGGGACGGCGTCGGGCTATCACCCCATCACCATCGGCTTTCTGGCGGGCGAACTGTTTCGGCTGGCGGACGGGCGCAGCATGGGCGCCGCCCTGCGCGAGGATTTCGCCGCCCCGTTCGGTCTGGACCTTTGGGTCGGACTGCCCGAGGCCGAGCATGGCCGGGTGGCGTCGTTGCGTAAACCCGCCTCTGCGCCCGACCTGGGGACCATAGACTCGATCAAGACTTCGGCCTTCCTCGACCGGGGTTCGGCTCCGGGGGGGCGCGGCTCGACCGCGTGGCGGGCGATGGAAATGCCCTCGGCCAATCTGCACGGGACCGCACGGGATCTGGCGCGGATCATGGGGGTGATGGCCAATGGAGGAAGGCTGGATGGGCAGACGGTGCTGTCGCCCGGCGTGCTGGCCGAGATGCTGCGCGAGCGGATCCACGGACGCGACAAGGTCGTGCCGTTCGACGTCGGCTGGGCGGCGGGGCTGATGCGCAACGAAGGCCCCTACATCTTCGGGCCCAATCCGACGGCGGTGGGCCACTGCGGCTGGGGTGGCTCCTGCGCCTTTGCCGATCCGGACGCACGGGTGTCGGGGGCCTATGTGATGACGCGGCAATCGCCGCACCTGATCGGGGACCCGCGGGCGGTGCGGTTGATCGGGGCGTTTTACGGTCGCTAGTGATTAGTGGCGAGTGGCGAGTGGCGAGTGATTAGTGATCAGTGGTTGCCGGTTCGCGCGTCGCGAATTGGGGATCAGGCGGCGAGACGTATCGGTCACTCGCCACTAACCACTCCGTCTCGGTGCCGTCAGTCCACCGATGATTCCGGCCGCCACGGCGCAGGCAGCGCAGACCAGCATCACCACCCGGAAGGCCGCGTGGAACGCCTCGACGGCCGAGGGCTGAAGAGACGCCCCGTCGCCGCCCGCCATCACCCGGCCCAGCAGGGCGCGCGCCTCCGGTTCATCCACGCCCGCCACGAATACGGCCGAGAGGACGACGCCCAGCAGGGCGACGGCCAACAGTCCCGCGATCCGGGCGACGGCGTTGTTGACGCCCGAGGCGATGCCGCTGTGGCCGGGCTCGACCGCGCCCATGACGGCGGCGGTCAGGGGACCGACGGCCAGGGTCATGCCGATCGCCAGCACTGTCATCCCCGCCAGTGGCCCGTTGACATAGCCGGCGCCGGGCCCGGGCAGGGCCAGCAGGGCGAGGCCGATGCCGGCGAGGATGGGACCGATGCTCAGCGACAGCCGCGCTCCGAAACGGTCGGCCAGCTTGCCGGCGAAACCCGAGAACAGACCCATGATCACGGCGAACGGCAGCATGGCGGCGCCGGCCATCGTCGCGCTGAAGCCCTGCACCCGGATCAGGTCGTAGGGCAGGAAGAACATCGCGCCGGACAGGGCGAAATAAAGCAGCAGCGTCAGCAGGTTGATCCCGCTGAACACGGACGACCGGAACAGGCCCAGCGGCATCATCGGATGACGCTGGCGCGCCTCGACCCAGACGAAGACGGCCAGCAGGAGAACGCCGCCGATCAGGCCGCCGAGGATGGCTGGATGGCGCCAGCCGAGGTCGGGCGCGGCGGTCAGGCTCCAGGTCAGGGCCCCAAGGCCGGTCATGGCCAGAAGGGCGCCGAGCCAGTCCAGCCCCCGGGCCTCGTCGTCGCGGCTCTCGGGCACGGTGCGCAGGGCGACGACCACCGTCACGACGGCCAGCGGGATGTTGATCCAGAAGATGAAGCGCCAGTCGGCCTGGTCCGCCAGCCAGCCGCCGACCAGCGGACCGACCATGCCGAAGATGGCCCCTGCCCCGGCCCACGTCCCGAAGGCCTTGCCGCGTTCTCCGGGTGGGAAGGTCGCGCCGATCAGAGCAAGGGCACCCGGCGTCAGCAGCGCCGCGCCCAAGCCTTGCGCGGCCCGCCCCGCGATCAGCAGTTCGACCGTCGGTGCCAGTCCGCAGGCGATCGAGGCGAGGGCGAAGACGGCGACGCCGATCAGGAACACCAGCCTGCGCCCGAACCGGTCGCCCGCCGCCCCGCCGATCAGGACCAGGGCACCCAGCGTCAGCAGATAGGCGTTCGACACCCATTGTACGGCGGCGGGGCCCGCGCCGAGGTCGCTCTGGATCGCCGGCAGGGCAACGCCGAGGGCCGAGCCGTCGATGAAGGTCAGGCTGGAGCCGAGGACGGTGGCGGCGAGTATCCAGCGTTTGCGGGCGGTGGACAGGGCTGGAGCT
>NZ_JBDNHO010000015.1:0-89425 GCF_041688735.1 Brevundimonas sp. | reverse complement strand
CACGCTCCCGAAGATCGTCCGAACGCGCCTTGCCCATAATAGCCTCCCAATCAGAAGACCCATGGACTCACGGTTCGGACCCGATGGGAATCCCCCGCTCGATCACATTCGATTCAACTCAGCGGGCGGCTGCTCTAGGCGCGGATCGGTGCGGTTGTCCGAACGCGCCACCAGATAGTTTACATAGGGGCTGTCGGCGCCTTCCAGCGTCAGTGCGTCCGTCTTGGGCTTCAACCCGGCGTCGAGCGCATAGTTGGTGTTGATCACCGCCATGTCGACCTGATCCAGCACCCTCGGCAGGGTCGCCGACTCCAGCTCGCGGAAACGCAGGTTCTTCGGATTGTCGACGATGTCACGCAGGGTCTGCAGCGGATTGACCGGGTCCTTCAGCCGGATCAGCCCGGCCTTCTGCAGCAGGATCAGCGAGCGGCCGATCGAGGAGGCGTCATTGGGCACCGCCACCTGGGCGCGGTCGGGCAGTTGGTCCAGCGAGCGGAAACGCCGCGAATAGGCCCCCAGCGGTTCGACATGAACGCCGGCGACCGTGACCAGGTCCGCCGACCGCGAGGCATTGAACTCATCCAGATAAGGCTTGGTCTGGAAATAGTTGGCGTCCAGACGCTTCTCGACCAGCTGGGTATTGGGCTGGACGTAGTCGTTGAACACCTTGATCTCGATGTTTACGCCCTGCGCGGCCAGAGTTCCCTTGATGTGCTCCAGAATCTCGGCGTGCGGCACGGCGGTCGCGCCGACGATCAGCGGCGCATCGGCGTCGGCGGCTTTTTGGGCACCCTGGCCGCAGGCGGCGAGGGTCAGGACGGCCGCGGCGAGAAGAAGCGAACGACGAAGCATTACGGGCCTTTCGAGGCGAGCGATCAGCGGTGGGACACGGCGGAGACCAGACGGTCCCCGATCATCTGCAGGGCCTGAACCAGAACCAGCAGCAGGACGACGGTGACGACCATGACATCGGTCTGGAACCGCTGATAGCCAAAACGGATGGCGAGGTCGCCAAGGCCGCCCGCGCCCACGACACCCGCCATGGCGGTGTAGGACACCAGGGCGATGGCGGTGACCGTGGCTCCGGCGATGATGCCGGGCATGGCTTCGGGCAACAGCGCCCGCGTGACGATCTGAAAGGTGGAGCCGCCCATGGCCTGGGTCGCCTCGACCACCCCCTTGTCGATCTCGCGCAAGGCCGTCTCGACCAGTCGCGCATAGAAGGGTGCGGCCCCCACGACCAGCGGCGGAATGGCCCCGGCCACGCCCAGCGAGGTTCCGACCAGCAGCACCGTCAACGGTAGCATGACGATCAGCAGGATGATGAAGGGCACCGACCTCAGGATGTTGACGACCAGCGACAGCGCGGCGTTCAGCACCGGATTGGCCGCCAGCCGCCCCTTGCCCGACAGATACAGAAGCACGCCCAACGGGATGCCGAACAGTACCGTGAGTGCCATCGAGCCGCCCAGCATCAGCAAGGTGTCACGCGTCGCCCGCGCGATCTCGGGCCAATCCACGTTACTGGCAATGTTGGCGAAGAAGGCCTCCATCAGGCGACCCCCCCGACGCGTTCGACCACCACCCCCCGAGCGGTCAGCTGCGCCACGGCGGCTTCCGCGTCGCCGCCGGTGAAGGCCACCACCAGCTGGCCATAGGGCTCGCCCCGGATGCGGCTGATGCGTCCGGACAGGATTGAATAGTCCACGCCGACCGACCGGGCGACGCGGCTCAGTTCGGGTTCATAGGTCGAGCCACCGCGGAAGGTCAGTTTCGCCAACCGGCCGCCCGGCGGCACATCGGCGGCCTCAAAGCCCTCCTCCCCCTCAGCCAGCATGGCGCGGGTCGCGGCATGTTTCGGGTGCAGGAAGACGTCGGCCGTGGCCCCCTCCTCCACCACCCGCCCGTCCTTCAGCACGGCGACCCGGTCGCAGACGCGGCGGACCACCTCCATCTGATGGGTGATCAGGACGATGGTCAGCTTCAGGTCGCGGTTCAGCTGGTCCAGCAGGGTCAGGATTTCGTCGGTCGTCTCGGGATCCAGCGCGCTGGTCGCCTCGTCACACAGCAGCACGCCTGGCTCGCAGGCCAGCGCCCGGGCGATGCCGACCCGCTGCTTCTGCCCGCCAGACAGTTGCGCCGGATGCTTCCTGGCGTGCTCGGACAGGCCCAGTTGTTCCAGCAGGTCTGCCACGCGCCGGTCCACCTCGGCCGACGGCCGCCCCTCCAGCCGCAGCGGGAAGGCCACGTTCTCGGCGATGGTCTTGGCGTTCAGCAGGTTGAAATGCTGGAAAATCATGCCGATCCGCCGCCGCGCCTCGCGCAACGCTCTCGGCTTCAGCGCCGTCATGTCCTGTCCGTCGACGGTTACCCGCCCGGCGTTCGGCCGTTCCAGCAGGTTGATCGCCCGGATCAGGGTCGACTTGCCGGCGCCTGAGCGGCCGACCACGCCGAACACCTGTCCCGCCGCGACCGTCAGGTCCACACCGTCCAGCGCCACGCGCTCGCCCGCAGCGCTCCGGAAGCGCTTCGTCACCCCCTCCAGCCGGATCATCAGTCTGTGTCCAGCGCCTTGGCTGGAATGATGGTGACGCTCTCGCCGCACCCGCAGGCGTCGGTCTGGTTCGGGTTGCGGAACACGAATTTCGACGCCAGCTTCGTCATCTCGTAGTCAATCTCGGACCCGATCAGGAACAGGATGGCCTTGGGATCGATCAGGATGGTCACCCCCTTGTCCTCGACCACCTCGTCCAGCGGTTCGATCGTCTCGGCATAGGCGAAGGTGTATTCCTGACCCGCGCAGCCGCCGTTCTTCACGCCCACCCGCAGGCCGACGTAGGCCGTGGCCGCATTGGTCATGATCTCGGTCACGCGCGCGGCGGCGGCGTCGGTCAGGCTGACGGCCTTCGGGCGCGGACGGCGCGGGCGTGTCGTAGTCTGAAGCTCGGTCATCGGACGGTCCATCAGAACATGTTAAGGGCCAGCTTGGCCTCGTCGCTCATTTTCGAGGGGTCCCATGGCGGGTCGAAGGTCAGCTCGGCCCGGGCCGACTGCACACCCTCGACCTTCTTGACCGCATCCTCGATCCAGCCGGGCATCTCGCCCGCCACCGGACAGCCGGGTGCCGTCAGGGTCATCTCGATCAGCACATCACGGTCGTCGGACAGGTCGACCTTGTAGATCAGGCCCAGCTCATAGACGTCGACCGGGATTTCCGGATCGAACACGGACTTCAGCGCCACGATGATGTCGTCCGTCATCCGGTCGATCTCGGCTTGGGCCAGGGCCGCCGTCTGCGGCGCGTCCCAGGCTTCGGCGAAGGCCGCAGTGTCGGCGGCCAAATTCGTTTCGGGGGTCATCGGGTCGCTCATGCGAAAAACTCACGGGCCTTGATCAGGGCGGCGGCAAAGGCGTCGGCATCCTCAAGGGTGTTATATAGGGCGAAGCTGGCGCGCGCGCTCGACGTCAGGCCGAACCTTTTCGACAACGGCTCGGCGCAGTGCAGGCCGGCGCGCACGGCGACGCCGTAGCGGTCCATCACCTGGGCGATGTCGTGGGCGTGCGCGCCGTCGACGGTAAAGGTGAAGATCGCCCCCTTCCCCGCCGCCGTGCCGATCTCGGTCAGCCAGGTTCGGCCTTCCAGACGCTCCCGCACGCGGTCCATCAGCGCCTGTTCGTGGGCCCTGACCGCCGAGGCGTCGAATTGCTCCAGCCACTCGATCGCTGCCCCAAGGCCTATCACCTCCAGAATCGGCGGCGTCCCCGCCTCGAACCGATGCGGCAGGCCGGCATAGGTCACCGTTTCTTCGGTCACCGTGGCGATCATCTCGCCGCCGCCCTGGTACGGCGGCAGGGCCTCCAGCGCCGCGCGCTTGCCGTACAGGCCGCCGATACCGGTGGGGCCGAACAGCTTGTGCCCGGTGAAGACATAGAAGTCGGTGTCGAGCGCCTGCACGTCGGCCGAGCAATGCACCGCCCCCTGACAGCCGTCCACCAACAGCAGCGCACCCGCCGCATGGGCCAGGTCGGCGATGGCGCGCACGTCATTCACAGTGCCCAGCACATTGGACATATGCGTCACGGCCACCAGCCGCGTCTGGGGCCCGATCAGCGCGGCCAGGCCGGCCATGTCCAGCGACCCGTCCTCCAGCACCGGCGCCCACTTCAGCACCGCGCCCCTGGCCTCGCGCAGCATATGCCACGGCACGATATTGGCGTGGTGCTCCATCTGGGTGACGATGATCTCGTCGCCCGGCTGGATGGATTGGCCAATCCCCGCCGCGACCAGATTGATGGCCTCGGTCCCGCCCTTGGTCCAGACGATCTGGTCGGGACTTTCGGCGTTCAGGAAACGCGCCACCGTATCCCGCGCCGCCTCGAACGCCTCGGTCGCCTCATTGGCCAGGGTGTGCAGGCCGCGATGGACGTTGGCGTAGGAATGCTCCATCGCCGCCGTCATGGCGTCGATCACCGCCCGCGGCTTCTGCGCCGAGGCGGCCGAGTCCAGATAGACCAGCGGCTTGCCGTTCACCTGCCGCGACAGGATCGGGAACTGCGCCCGGACAGCGTAGGGGTCGAACACTCCTCCCCCATCGGGGGAGGGGGACCGCGTCTTCGCGGTGGAGGGGGCCTGACCCAACGACGGTTTCAGGGGCGAGCCCCCTCCACCACCCTTCGGGTGGTTCCCCTCCCCCAATGGGGGAGGATTTATCACAGTCGAGCCGTCAGCCATTCCCTCGCCACCTCTCTCGCGCCGTCATGTTCGATCCGGTCGACGACCTCGATCAGGAAGGCCTGCGTCAGCAGCGCCCGCGCCTCGTCGACCGGCAGGCCGCGCTGCTGCATGTAGAACAGCGCCGCCTCGTCCAGATTGCCGACCGTATTGCCGTGCGCGCACTGCACGTCGTCGGCATAGATTTCCAGCTCCGGCTTGGCGTCCACCTCGGCCCGTTCGCCCAGGATCAAGGCGTGATGCCCCATCCGCGCATCGGTGCCGTCGGCCCCGCGCTCGACGATGATCTTGCCCTGGAAGACGCCGCGCGCCGTGTCGCGCACCACGCCCTTGGTCAGCTGCGAGGTGACGCCGTTCAGGCCCGCGTGTGAGACCACGCTGGTCAGGTCGGCGTGCCGCGCCCCGTCCAGCAGGTACAGGCCGTCGATCCGGACCTCCGCGCCCTCGCCGGGATGGGCCAGCCGCGTCTCGTGGCGTTGCAGTTTCGCGCCCGTGGTCAGCACCGTCTGGGCAAAACGCGCGCCTTTACCCATCGTTACCTCGGCGACCGAAACCGACAGGGCGTCCGCCGCATCTTCCTCGATCACCACCCGCGTCAGCCGCGCCCCGGCCCCGAGTTTGATGGCCAGCGCAACATTGGACACATAGGCCGCCGCCTGACCCTCATAGCTTTCCAGCAGCAGCAGCGACGCCCCCGCCCCGACCTCGACCGTCACCCGGGCCTGATGCCCCGCACCGTCCGCCGTCGAGACGAAACGCAGCCGCGCGACCTGCTCGCCCGGCCCATCCGCGACCACACCCGCGAAACCGACGCAACGGCCGTTGACCACCGTCCACTCATCCCCGCCCAGCGCCGCAAACGGGCCGCCCGGCGCGACCTCGGCGTGCGGCGACACCGGCGGCGTCTCGCGCAAGGCCCGGTGAAGGTCGGTATATTTCCACGCCTCAACCCGGCGGGTCGGGAAGGAGGAAACGTCCTTCAGATCGATGCGGACCGGCGCGTTCAAGCCGCGACCGGCAGATACTTGTCGTACCCTTCCGCCTCCAGCTTATGCGCCAGTTCCGGGCCGCCGGACGCCACGATCCGCCCCCCGGCCAGCACATGCACCTGGTCCGGCCGGATATAGTCCAGCAGCCGCTGATAGTGGGTAATCACCAGCATGGCCCGGTCGGGACGGCGCATTGCATTGACCCCGTCGGCCACGATCCGCAGAGCGTCGATGTCGAGTCCGGAATCCGTCTCGTCGAGGATCAGCAGCGACGGCTCCAGCAGGGCCATCTGCAGAATCTCCATCCGCTTCTTCTCGCCGCCGGAGAAGCCGACGTTCAGCGGCCGCTTCAGCATGTCGAAATCCATCTTCAGCGCCGCCGCTGCCGCCTTGACCATCTTCAAGAAGGCGGGGGCCGAGACCTCGTCTTCGCCCCGCGCCCGCTTCTGGGCGTTCAACGCCGTGCGCACGAACGTCAGGGCGGGCACGCCGGGGATCTCGATCGGATACTGGAACGACAGGAACACGCCCTTGGCCGCCCGCTCGGCGGGGTCCAGACCCAGCAGGTCCTCTCCCTTCCACGACACGGTCCCCTCGGTCGCCTCATAGCCGGGCCGCCCGGCCATGGCATAGCCCAGCGTCGACTTGCCCGCGCCGTTCGGCCCCATGATGGCGTGCACCTCGCCCGCCGGAACGTCGAGCGTCAGCCCCTTGAGGATGGGTTTGTCACCGATGGTGACGTGGAGGTTCGAAATTGAGAGCATGGGTCTTATTCGAATGCAGAAACGGCGACAGCGCCTATGAGGGTCCAAGGTTGGGTTCCTGCCCGCCCGCGCTCGTCGTCGAGTGTGAAGTTGACGAAGGCAGCGCCTTCGAGAATCGCTTCCGCCAGTTCAGGCTGTCGCGCTTGGAGGTCCTTGTAGTGCTTCAACTCGAGCCAAACGACGTCTCCCTCGGCGAGCTTCAGAACTGTCGACTCGTCCGCCAAGCTGTAAAAGCAGTCGTACCAAGCATCCATGTTTCGACCGTAATAGCTCGGAAAACCGAGCTTCTCAGCGAAGGCGGAGTGGAACGCTTGCCAATCGGTAAGCTCCCGACAGTCGATCTCGACCTTATGGATTTGAAGAGCGCTCACCCCACGCTTCCTTCCAGCGAGATCGCCACCAGCTTCTGCGCTTCCACCGCGAACTCCATCGGCAGTTTCTGCATCACATCGCGGACGAAGCCGTTGACCAGCAGGGCCACCGCCTCTTCCTGCGACAGCCCGCGCTGCTGGGCATAGAACAGCTGGTCGTCGCTCAACCGCGTCGTCGTCGCCTCGTGCTCCAGCTGGGCCGAGCCGTTGCGGGCCTCGATATAGGGGATGGTGTGCGAGCCGCAGTCGCCACCGATCAGCAGGCTGTCGCACTGGGTGAAGTTGCGCACCCCCGTCGCCTTGGGGTGCACCGACACCAGACCCCGATAGGTCGAGTCCGATTTCCCCGCCGACACCGCCTTGGCGATGATCCGGCTTTTCGAATTCTTGCCCAGATGGATCATCTTTGTGCCGGTGTCGGCCTGCTGATGGCCGTTGGTGATGGCGATCGAATAGAATTCGCCCGAGCTCTCCTCGCCCTTGAGGATGCAGGACGGGTATTTCCAGGTCACGGCCGAGCCGGTCTCGACCTGGGTCCACGACACCTTCGACCGGTCGCCCCGGCAGTCGGCGCGCTTGGTGACGAAATTGTAGATGCCTCCCTTGCCTTCGGCGTCACCGGGGTACCAGTTCTGCACCGTCGAATATTTGATCTCGGCGTCATCCAGCGCGACCAGTTCGACCACCGCCGCATGCAGCTGGTTCTCGTCGCGCATCGGGGCGGTACAGCCTTCCAGATACGAGCAGTAAGACCCCTTGTCGGCGATGATCAGGGTCCGCTCGAACTGGCCGGTGTTCGACGCATTGATGCGGAAATAGGTCGACAGCTCCATCGGGCAGCGCACGCCCGGGGGAATGTAGACGAACGACCCGTCCGAAAACACCGCGCTGTTCAGCGCCGCAAAATAGTTGTCCGAGACCGGCACCACCGAGCCCAGATATTTGCGCACCAGCTCAGGATGTTCGCGCAAGGCCTCGGAAATGGGCATGAAAATCACCCCGACCTTGGCCAGCTCGGCCTTGAAGGTGGTGACCACCGACACACTGTCGAACACGGCGTCCACCGCGTAGCGCGGCGCGCCCTCGACCCCCGCCAGAACCTCCTGCTCCTTCAGCGGGATGCCCAGCTTGGCGTAGATGGCCAGGATTTCCGGATCGACCTCGTCCAGCGACTTCAGCCCGACCTTCTCCTTGGGCGCGGCGTAGTAGAACAGGTCCTGATAGTCGACCGGCGTATATCGCACCGACGACCACGTCGGCTCCTCCATCGCCAGCCAGCGCTCATAAGCGGCCAGACGCCACTCCAGCATCCATGCCGGCTCGCCCTTCTTCTCGGAGATAAAGCGCACGATGTCGGCGCTCAATCCATTGGGCGCGTATTCCATCTCGATGTCACTGATGAAGCCGTGCTCGTACTTCTCCAGCGCGGCGACGGCGTCGATGGTTTTCTGAGCGGCGGCCATCAAGCAACTTCCTTCACGCGCGAGGCGTGACGCATACTGTGACGCTGATATGAGGTGACCCAGGCCTCGGCGAACCGTGACCAATCGTCCGCGACCGTGCCCCAGCCGCCCGAGACGCGCACGCCGCCGGTTGCCAGATGATCCAGACCCATGGCCGAGATCGCCTTTGAAGGCTTGGTCTTGCCCGAGGAACAGGCGCTACCGGCCGACACCATCACCCCCATCAGGTCAAGGGTGATCAACTGCTGCGGACTGTCCCAGCCCTCGACCGCCATGAACAGGGTGTTGGGCAGGCGTTCGACGGCCCCGCCGATAATGGTCGCGCCGGCCGCCTTGACCGCCGCCTCGGCCGCGTCGCGCCACGCCTTGTGGTCCCGCGAAGACGGCAGATCACGCACGGCGCAGTCCGCCGCCACGCCGAAGCCGGCGATGCCGGGCACATTCTCCGTGCCGGCGCGCAGCCCCCGCTCCTGCCCCGCCCCATGCAGGGTCCGGATGATCGGCACGCCCTCTTTCGAGATCAGCGCCCCCACCCCCTGCGGCCCGCCCAGCTTGTGTGCCGAAAGGGTCAGGGTATCCGCGTCCAGTTCGCGCATGTCGACCGTGATCTTGCCCGCCGACTGGATGGCGTCGACGTGCAGCCAGCCGCCCGCCGCCCGCACCAGCCTCGACGCCTCGGCGATCGGCTGGATCACGCCGCTCTCGTTGTTCGCATGATGGATGGCCACCGCCGCCCGGCCCGGCCGCATCAGCGCCTCGGCCAGCCATTCCAGATCGACCACGCCGTCGATGTCCACAGGCAAAACCTCGACCGGCTTGCCGCTGACCGCCGCCGCCTCGGCCACGCATGGATGCTCGGTCGCGCCGACGATCAGCCGCTCGCAGCCCGCCGCGATGGCGCTCAGCATCGCCTGAGCGTTGGATTCCGTTCCGCCGCTGGAGAAGACCACCGCCGTCGGATCGGCCCCGACCAGATCGGCCACCCGCGCCCGCGCTGTCTCGATCCGCGCCCGCGCCCGCCGCCCGGCCGCATGCACCGCCGACGGATTGCCGTTGTCGGCCAGCGCCCTGGCCATCACGTCCTGAACCTCGGGACGCACCAGACCTGAGGCGTTGTAGTCCAGATAGACGCCGCTCACGCCGCCACCCCGACTTCGGCTTCGGTGGCCCGACGCCGCGCGCCGGTGCGGTTCATCACCACGTCTTCCAGCGACACCCCGGCCAGATAGCGATGGATCTCGTCGCCGAGGTCCTCCCACAGATTGTGGGTGATGCAGCGTTCTCCGGCCATCATACAGCCCTTGGGCGACGAATGGCCGAGGCAGCGGGTGGCGCGGATGGGCTCGTCGACCGCCAGCACGATCTCGGCGACACCCGTCTCGTGGGCACTCTTGGCCAGCCGATAGCCGCCGCCGGGCCCCCGCACGCTCTGCACCAGCCCGCCCTTCCGAAGCCGAGCGAACAGCTGTTCCAGATAGCTCAGCGAAATCTCCTGACGCGTCGCGATTTCCGCCAGCGACACGGCCCGGACCACGCCGTCGGCGTGCCCGTTCTTGGCCAGATCGGCCATCGCCATCACGGCGTATCGTCCCTTGGTCGACAGACGCATCTGCTGTCCTCAAAAACCGCGCGCTTTTCGAGGGTCCTGTGCTAGAACCCGCGCCTTCGCAAAGGCGTCAGCGCGCAGCCGGGACATAGAAAGTCCTACCGCTGTAGTCAAGTATTACGCAGGTGCGAAACGACAGTTGAACACGGAATCCGCCACAAATGCCCGAAGTCATCCTGCCCGGCGCCTCTGGCCGTATTGAAGGCCGTTATTCGCCGGGCAAGCGCCCGAACGCGCCGATCGCCCTGATCCTGCATCCGCACCCCAAGGCGAACGGGCATATGAACAATCCGGTCACGGTGACCCTGTACCAGCTGTTTCAGAAGCGCGGCTTCGCCACCCTGCGCTACAACAGCCGCGGCGTCGGCAAGTCGCAGGGCGAGTTCGACAGCGGCATCGGCGAATTGGCCGACGCGGCAACGGCCCTCGACTGGCTCCAGACCAACAATCCCGGCGCCTCCCAGACCTGGGTCGGCGGCTATCAGTTCGGCGCCTACATCGGTATGCAGCTGCTGATGCGCCGCCCGGAGACCGACGGCTTCATCTCGGTCTCGCCACCGTCGAACATGTACGACTTCAGCTTCCTCGCCCCCTGCCCGGCCTCTGGCCTGTTTCTGCACGGAACCAACGACACCGTCGTGCCGCCGGTCGAGGTCGAACGCGTGGTCAACAAGCTGCGTACCCAAAAAGGGATTATCATCGACTACGAGCTGGAAGAGGGCGCGACCCACTTCTGGCAGGACCACATCGGCGCCGTCGAACGCCGCGTGGGGCTCTATCTGGACAAGCGGCTGGCCGAAAAGCCGGCGTAGTCGCAACGGCCACTCTGTGATATTCTGACCTGATTATTGGTCAGGCGCTATCTCATGACGACGGTCAATCTCGCGGAAGCCAAGGCTCATCTCAGCGCATTGGTCGACCGGGCTTCGAAAGGCGAGGAGATCGAAATCCTCCGCCACGGAAAACTCGTTGCACGCCTGTTGCCGCCTGCCGGAAGGGCTTCACAGCCGTTCGACTGGAAGGCGCTCAAGGCCTTTACGGATTCCATGCCCATGCAGTCAGAAAACGCGGCCGATCTCATTCGCCGCATGCGGGACGACGGTTATTGACACTTTATCTGGATACCGCGCTCCTTATCGCGGCGGTGGTCAAGGAACCGACGACGCCGGTTGTCCAAAAATGGCTTGAATCAAACGGCGCGGGCGGCTTTGCAACCAGTCGCTGGGCGCTGACCGAGGCCTCGTCTGCCCTCGCCCTCAAGGTACGAACGGGTGACCTGACCCACGAACAAAGGCTCGCCACCTTGATGATGTTCCGCAGCCTGGTCGGGACCATGGAATTGGTAGCGATACAGCAAGCTGATTTCGAAGCAGCCGCAAGCCTGATGGATCGCGAGACTGTCACGCTGAAGTCAGGAGACGCACTTCACCTCGCGGTCGCGACACGCCTGAATATGCCTCTTCGAACGCTGGACCGTCGGTTCGTGGCCGGTGCCAAATCGACCGGATGTGATGTTCTGGTCGCGACGGATCAGTAAAGCAGGAACCGCTTCCGCGCCTCGATCCAGGCCCGCTCATCCGGCCCCGCCAGCGCCTCCAGATCGCCCGGCATGGACGTCGCGTCATCGACCCATTGCCGCAGTCCCGGACCACCGTTGATCACGTCGATGGCCAGCTTGTCGAAGACGTATTCGTACGGGAAATCCCGCCACAGCGGATAGTCCGGATACAGCCGCCGGATCGCCTTGAACCCCAGCGCCTGAAGCCGCCACGGCTGGAAAGCCGCATGGTCATAGGCCGGGTCGTCGACGTGGACCTGCACCCCGTGACAAAGCGTCCCGACATGTTTGTGGAACGTCGGCTCGAACCAGATCTCGCGCAGGCGGCATCCCTTCAGCCAGTCCGGCGCGAACGCCTGCATCTCTTCGATCACCGCCCGGGCGTCGATGTCGGGTGCTCCGAACAGCTCCAGCGGCCGCGTGGTGCCCCGCCCTTCGGACAGGCTCGTGCCCTCCAGCATCACCGTCCCGGCATAGGCCCGCGCCATCGACAGGTTTGGCGCATTGGGGCTGGGGTTGATCCAGCTGCGCTCGCCCAGCGGCCAGCCATAACCCGGGCCCTGATCCGGCAGCCAGCCCTGCATCTCGATGACGCGGTATTCGACGTCCAGCTTGAAGTGGTCGATGAACCAGTGGCCCATCTCGCCCAGGGTCATGCCGTGCCGCATCGGCATCGGCCCGGCCCCGACAAAGCTCTCCCAGCCCGGCAGCAGCGTCGTGCCCTCGACCGGCCGCCCGGCGGGATTGGGCCGGTCCAGCACCCACACCGCCTTGCCGTGTTTCGCCGCCTCTTCCAGCACATAGAGCAGCGTCGTCACGAAGGTGTAGATGCGGCAGCCCAGGTCCTGCATGTCGACCAGGATGACGTCGAACGTCTCCATCGCCTGACCGGTCGGCCGTCGCACCTCGCCGTACAGGCTGAACACCGGAATCCCGAGCCGCGGATCGGTGAAGTCCGGGCTCTCCATCATATTGTCCTGCAGATCGCCCCGCATCCCGTGCTGCGGTCCGAAGGCCGCACTCAAGGTGATGTCCGGGCAGGCCGCCAGCGCATCCAGCGAATGCGTCAGGTCCGCCGTCACCGACGCCGGATGCGCCAGCAGGGCGACCCGCTTGCCCTTTAGCGGTGCCCGCAGTTCAGGTTCGGAGATCAGGCGGTCGATGCCGAATTTCATGCGGGCTCCGGAGGCGGCAGGGTAAAGGCGAACGAGTCTGGATGATGAAAGTCCGGCTTACCCGGCGGATGGGCCAGCGCCCAGTAGGACAGGCCACCGTCGATGTCCTCGATTACGACGGCAAGCCCGAGCCGCCAGTCATCTGCGGGCAGATCGGGTCTCGCCATCCGCCCCAGGTCGATCTCGACGCGCAATTCCAGTTCGGGTGCCAGCAGGCCCTCCATGACCCAGGGCGGTTCGATATTCGCCGGCGTCATGTCCGCGCGATAGCCGCTGAACCGATAGGCGGCCCACTGCATTGAGGTCGTGAGATTCAGCTCGACATAGCCTTCGGCGTCGCCGTTACGTACGAATGCCTCGAAACAGGTGTGCCGCCAGAGCTCGTCGGCCCGGCCCGGCTTGCACTCGGGCGGCAGACGGATGGCCGCAACGTCACCGGACACCGTATAGCTTAGCTTGAGCGTCCCCTCGAACGGTCGTCCGACTTCGACCTCAATCCGTTCCACCGGCGTCGAACGCGTAGTCGGATGGGGTGTCAGAACGAGCATTCCGCCTGTCTGCCACGGGCATTACAGGGACGCCAACCCGGCCTCCCTCTTTCTTCTTTCGTCATTCCGGCGAAGGCCGGAACCCAGCGGCGCGCGCGAGCCCGAACCTGCCGGGAGCGCGAACAGGTGATTTGTCTCTGACCCATGGCCGGTGTTTCGCCGCGGTCGCGGCGCCGCTGGGTACCGGGTTCCGCTGCGCGGCCCCGGAATGACGAAAGGAGAAAGAGACAATCGGCTGGCGTTTCAGCCGGAGCGGCCCTCGTGCTACACGCCCCTTCCTCGCAACGCCAAGCCTGAGCAGATGACCGAGCCCGCCTTCAAGTCCGACTTCCTGCGAACCCTTCAGGCGCGCGGTTACATCCATCAGATCACCCACCCGGCCGAGCTGGACGCCGCCGCCGCGGCCGGCGTGGTCACCGGCTACGTCGGCTTCGACGCGACCGCCCCGTCGCTGCACGTCGGGAATCTCATCTCGATCATGATGCTGCGCCGCCTGCAGCAGGCCGGCGGCAAGCCCATCGTCCTGATGGGCGGCGGCACCACCAAGGTCGGCGACCCGACCGGCAAGGACGCCTCGCGGCCCCATCTGACCGACGAAACCATCCAGTCGAACCTCGCCTCGATCAGGACGGTGTTCGAGAAATTCCTGACCTTCGGCGACGGCCCCACCGATGCGGTCGTGGTCGACAACGACGCCTGGCTGTCGACCTACGGCTATGTCCAGTTCCTTCGCGAATACGGCACGCATTTCACCATCAACCGGATGCTGGCCTTTGACTCGGTCAAGCTGCGGCTGGAACGCGAACAGCCGATGACCTTCCTCGAGTTCAACTATATGCTGATGCAGTCGGTGGACTTCCTCGAGCTGAACCGTGCCCGGAACTGCACCCTGCAGATGGGCGGCTCGGACCAGTGGGGCAATATCGTCTCGGGCGTCGACCTCGTGCGCCGCGTTGACCACAAGGCCGCCTTCGGCCTGACCACCCCTCTGCTGACCACGGCCTCGGGTGGCAAGATGGGCAAGACGGCCCAGGGTGCGGTCTGGCTCAACGCCGAACAGCTGAGCCCCTATGACTACTGGCAGTTCTGGCGCAACGCCGACGACGCCGACGTGGGCAGATTCCTGCGCCTCTTCACCGATCTGCCGCTGGACGAGATAGCGCGGCTCGAAGCGCTTGACGGCGCAGCCATCAATGACGCCAAGAAAGCCCTGGCCGACGCGGCCACAACGATGCTGCACGGCGCGGATGCCGCCGCCACCGCCCGCGCCGCGTCAGAAGGCGCATTTGAGCGCGGCACGCTTTCGACCGATCTGCCGACCATCGACCTGCCCTCGGCCGAAGTGATCGGCACCATGCTCGCCGCTCTTGCGACCCGTGCGGGGCTCACCGCCTCGAACGGTGAGGCCCGCCGACTGGCCCAGGGCGGGGGCCTGCGACTGAATGACGTGGCGATTGTCGACGGTGCGCGGCTTATCGAGGCGTCCGACGTCAATGCGGACGGCGTGCTGAAACTGGCGGCGGGCAAGAAGAAGCTGATGCTCGTCCGCCCTGTCTGAAGGGAGAGATTGAATGCCCGAAATCACCGAGGGCCAACCAGCCCCCGCGTTCGACATGCCGGCCGATGGCGGCGGCCGCGCCACCCTGTCGGGCCCGACCGTCCTCTACTTCTATCCCAAGGCCGACACGCCGGGCTGCACCAGTGAGGCCAAGGATTTCTCCGAACACGCCGACGCCTTCGCCGCAGCCGGAGTGACAGTCATCGGCGTATCGAAGGACCCGGTGAAGAAGCTCGACAGGTTCAAGGCCAAATACGACCTCAAGGTCACCCTGGCCTCGGACGAAGAGGCCGGGGTCACCGAGGTCTGGGGCGTCTGGGTCGAGAAGAGCATGTATGGCAAGACCTATATGGGGATCGAGCGCGCCACCTTCCTGATCGATGGAACCGGCGTGGTCAGGCGCGTCTGGCGCAAGGTCTCGGTCAAGGGGCATGCGGCCGAAGTCTTGGCGGCCGTGCAAGCCCTCTGACCACGGACGAATTTTGCGCGTCAAATGTGTAAACTTGTAACTGTATTTTCCGCCCTCGCCCTCCAAGCGAAATCGTAGCGTGAATACAGGTCATATTCGATCGCAGGACTGTGAAGATGATTAGCAAGTCGCGGACAGACTTGTCCCCAGGCCAAAGTCCGGCACATATACTGCTTGTACGTGGCGGTATTGCGTGATGACCGAACAAGAGCCGACCGTAAGGCGGTCTCTGATCCGAAAGGGGTTCCGATCCGATACCGGTACCTGCGCGACGGCGACGCCGTCCGCGCCTGGGCGCTGACACCCGGCAAACAGGTTCTGGCGGCTGTCGCTGCGGTCCTGCCGGGCGGTTGGGCCCTTACCGCATCGGACAGCCTGATCTTCAACACGGTGGCGCCGAGCCAGGCGGATCGCGCGATCGCCAGCGGCCGCGTCGCCTCAGAGCACATGAACGGCGATCTTCAGGCGCGTCTGGACCGCGCCGTCATTCGCATGACGGCCACGACCGGATCACTGGACGAGATGGCCCAGATGGTCGAGCGGCACCCCGCGCTGCATCAGGGTCAGGATTTCGCGGCGCCGCTGAACACGCCCATTCGCGCGCCCGCTCCCGGAATCGTGTCTTTCGCCGGAGTCCGTTCAGGGTATGGCAACACCGTTGAAATAGACAATGGACGCGGGTTCAAGACGCGCTATGCCCATCTGAATTCCATGGCGGTCCGACCCGGCCAGCGCATCGTGCTCGGCCAGAAGATCGGGGCCATGGGCACGACAGGACGCTCCACCGGCGTTCACCTGCACTATGAGGTGTGGATGAACGGTCGCCCGCAAAACCCAGCCCGCTTCATGAGAGCCGGAGACCGACTTGTTCAACAAGACTAAATCCCCCACCCCGTCGGCCCATCCGCGCACCGAGTCCGGCTCGGCCATTCCGCCCCCGCCCGACCTGCCGACGCCAGGCCAGTCCAGCGCGCCCACCCCTTCTGGAGGCCACCCGGCCGCCGCCGCGACAGCCAGCCAGCGCGCCCTCTCCACCCTCTCGGCCGACCTCCAGTTTGACGGCCAGATCTCCGGTAGCGGCGATCTGCAGATCGACGGCGCGATCAAGGGTGACGTCCGCGTCGGCCGTCTGATCGTCGGCGAGACCGGTGCCGTCGAAGGCAGCGTCTCGGCCGACTATGTCGAGGTGCGTGGCCGCATCGTCGGCGGCATCACCGGCAAACAGGTCAAGCTGGTCGCCACCGCCTATGTCGACGGCGACATCACCGCCGAACAGATGTCGATCGACATCGGCGCCTATTTCCAGGGCCGCGTCCTGCAAGGCCGCCGCGAAGCCGCCGCCGCCGCGCCCGAGCCCGAGCCCGCGCCGTAGATCATCGACATGAAGGCCCCGGAGAGGTCCGGCGCCTTTTTCAGATCGGGCGCAGCACTAATTCCCTCTCTCGCTTGCGGGAGACGTGGCCCGTCGATTGCGCAGCGATCCAGGGTCGGAGAGGGAAGTGGGCGCGCTGCTCAACACTTCCGCCATCGTCGCTGTTCGCCTGCGGCGAAGACGCGACACTTGCACCGCAAGCGGGGGAAGGAGAAAAGACGGACAACCAACATATTGGCGCGGCCCTACTCCACCGTGCTCCCCCGCGTCTCGCCGACCCGTGCAGCCAGGGCCGCGCCCATGAACATGTCCAGATCGCCGTCCAGCACGCCCTGGGTGTCGGAGGTCTCCACATTGGTCCGCAGGTCCTTGACCATCTGGTACGGCTGCAGGACGTAGGACCGGATCTGGTGACCCCAGCCGATGTCGGTCTTGGCGTCGGCCATCGCCTGGGCGGCCGCCTCGCGGGTCTGCAGCTCCAGTTCGTACAGCCGCGCCCTCAGCATCTTCCACGCCTGCTCGCGATTCTGGTGCTGCGACCGGCCCGCCTGGCAGGCCACGACGGTATTGGTCGGGATGTGCGTCAGGCGAACGGCCGAATCCGTCTTGTTGATGTGCTGACCGCCGGACCCCGAGGCGCGATAGGTGTCGGTGCGCACATCCGACGGATTGATGTCGATGACGATGGTGTCGTCCACCACCGGCGAAACCCCGATCGAGGCGAACGAGGTGTGCCGCTTGGCCGCCGCGTCAAACGGGCTGATCCGCACCAGCCGGTGCACGCCAGATTCCGACTTCAGCCAGCCGTAGGCGTTCGGGCCGGTGATCAGGATGGTCGCCGACTTGATGCCCGCCTGTTCGCCGGATTCCTCGGCCTCCAGTTCGACCTCATAGCCATGGGCCCTGGCCCAGCGCGAATACATCCGCAGCAGCATCCCGGCCCAGTCGCAGGACTCGGTGCCGCCGGCCCCGGAGTTCACTTCCAGATAGGCGTCGTTGCCGTCGGCCTCACCGCACAGCAGGGCCTCCAGCTCGGCGCGGGCGGCGCGGTCCTTGATCGCCTTCAGCGAGGCGCGCGCGTCTTCCAGCGCCGCCTCGTCGCCCTCCTCATCGGCCATTTCGGACAGCATGACGCCGTCTTCCAGCCCGCTGGCCATCTCGCGCACCGTGTCGATCTGGGCGGCCAGCCGAGATCGGTCGCGCGATACGGCCTGGGCTGCCTCGGGGTCGTTCCACAGCGTCGGGTCCTCGACCCGGGCGTTCAGCTCATCAAGTTTTCGAAGCGCGACATCCCAGTCAAAGACGCCTCCTGAGCAGAGCGATGCTCTGCTCGATGTCGGCCTTCATGGCCTCGACATCCGGTCTCATCGCCAACTCCTGCGACACAATAGGGAGGCGCGGACATAGAGCGCGCCGGGGCGAGTGGCTAGTGATTAGTGGCGAGTGGCGAGTGGCTGGTGATCGTGGGTGAGGCGGACGCCCTGCTGAAGCCGTTGGCGCGGCCGTCTATCCAGACTATCATTAGCCACTGATCACCAGCCACTCCCTCAATACAGCCCGCTCAAGTCCTCGGCGGCTTCCTTCTTGGGCGGTGGCGGGGTCAGGGGCGGAGCGGTCGGAGCCGTGGCGGGGTTTCCGGCCGCCTCGTCCTGTTCGCGGCGAACGAGCTCGTTGTAGTTCTGGGGGCCGACCGGAACGGTGGGACCGCGCGGACGCTCTTCCTCGCGACGGCGCTCGGTGCCGGGTCGGAAGGCTTCCTCGATGCCGTCGACCGTGCGGAAGATGGCGTTCTTCGGCCGAACGAGCGGGCGCGCCGGTCGCTCGCGCAGGGCGACTTGCATGAACTCCCTGAACACGGGCACCGGTCCCGTCGCGCCGGTCTCGCCCGTACCGAGCGGCCGGTTGTCGTCGAAGCCGATGAAGACGCCGACCACGATGTCCGACGAGAAGCCGACGAACCAGGCCGAGCGATATTCGTTCGTCGTCCCCGTCTTGCCGCCCACGTGAGGGCCGAGGCTGGCGGCGCCGGCGCCCGTGCCACGCCGGACCACGCCTTCCAGCATGGAACTGACCTGATAGGCGGTGATCGGGTCGATGACCTGGGTTCCGCGCTGCTCGAGGCGCGGTGATTCCTGGCCGCTGAACGGGCGGCCGCAATCGCGGCAACGGCGCTGATCGGCGCGGAAGATGGTCTCGCCGTCGCGGTCCTGGACCATTTCGATCAGATAGGGATCGACCCGCCGGCCGCCGTTGACAAAGGCCGCATAGGCCGCAGTCAGGTGATAGGGCGTGGTCTCGCCCGCGCCCAGCGACACCGACAGATTGGGCTGCAGGTCTTCGGCGACGCCCATCTTCTTCGACAGGTTGACCACGTTGCGCATGCCGATGTCCTGGGCCAGCCGCACCGTCATGACGTTGCGCGACAGCTCCAGCCCGCGACGCAGGCTCTGGGGCCCGTAATACTCACGACTGTAGTTCTCGGGGGTCCAGCGCTCGCCGTCGCGACCGCCGGCGAAGCTGATCGGCGCGTCCAGCACGATGGAGGCCGGCGTGTAGTCGCCTTCCAGCGCGGCCGCATAGACGAAGGGCTTGAAGGCCGAGCCCGGCTGGCGCTTCGCCTGGGTCGCGCGGTTGAAGCTGGCCGGGGCATACGAATACCCGCCGACCATCGCCAGCACCCGGCCCGACTGAGGCTCAATCGCCACCAGGGCGCCGTTGACGGCGGGCACCTGTTTCAGAGCGTACTTGTCGTCTCTCGGCTCGACGAAAATCAGGTCGCCGCGACGCAGCTGGCGGTTGGCGTTGGCCCAGGCGGCATCCTCAACGAGCAACGCGCCTGTGTTACCGCCGTCGGCGGTGCGGACACGCACAGTGTTCCCGGTCACGCTCTCGACGGCGGCGGCTTCCCAGGCCCGACGCTCTGGCGGACGGGTGCCGCGCAAGGCGGTTTTCTGCCAACCGGCGGCGAAGTCCGTCGTGCCCCACGGTCCGCGCCAGCCGTGGCGGCGGTCATAATTCTCCAGCCCCTTCATCAGGGCATCCCGTGCCGCCGACTGCAGGCTGGGGTCCAGCGTCGTCCGCATATAATAGCCGCCGCGATTGACGTCTTCCTTGCCGAAGCGGGCGATGGCCTGACGGCGCGCCTCTTCGACGAAGAAGTCGGCGTCGGCATACTGAGCCCGGCGCGGCGCGTCCTGCGTGATCAGAGGCCTGGCCTGGCTCCGCGCCAGATCGGCCTGCGCCAGCCAGCCGCTCTGCGCCATCTCTCCCAGCACCCAGTCGCGACGGGCCTTGGCCCGCTCGGGATGGCGTTTGGGATGATAGTTGTTCGGACCCTTGGGCAGGGCCGCCAGGAAGGCCGCCTCGTCCGGCGTCAACTGCTCCAGCGACTTGCCGAAATAGTTGAAGGCCGCCGCGGCCACGCCGTAGGAGCGATAGCCAAGGAAGATGTCGTTCATATAGAGTTCGAGGATCTGTGGCTTGGACAGGGTGGCTTCCAGCCGGTTGGCCAGGATGGCTTCCTTGACCTTTCGGTTGACGCTGTTTTCGGGCGTCAGCAGTACGTTTTTGGCGACCTGCTGAGTGATGGTCGATCCGCCCTCCAGCCGTCGGCCCGTGGCCGCGTTGAAGACGTTCTTGAACATGGCCCGGCCCAGACCGGACACGTCGATGCCGCCGTGGTTGAAGAAATTTCGGTCCTCGGCCGCCAGAAACGCCTGCACCACCGGCAGCGGGATTTGCTCATAGGGCACATAGATGCGCCGCTCATCCGAGAACTCGCCGATCAGGGTTCCGTCGCCGGCATAGACGCGAGTCGCGGTCGCCGGCCGGTAGTCGGCCAGCTCGGACGCGTCGGGCAGATCATGGAACAGCCAGGCCGCATAGACGGCGACGATCAGCCCCGCCAGGGCGATCGCGCCCAGTATCGCGACACCCGCCATTACGAACCAGCGTTCGGCAATCTTCACCGCAGTCTCCGAAAGGTTCGCCCTGCGGATCGTTTAGCCCGCGTCGTGCGCGTCCGCCAGAGCAAGCGTGCCCAAGCCCTGGCGACGCGTCAGCTCCTGTCGCGCGGCGGCCACGACATCGGCGTCCATATCCCCCTGCCCGGTCATCCAGCGCAGATAGTCGTCGGGCGGTTCGGCCCACGGACGGCCGCGATGCTTGCCGAACGGAATGCGATCCAGACGGCGCGGCTCACGGGTCCAGGCGATCATCTGTTCGACGCTGGCCTCCTTAAGCAGGTCCATCAGGATATGGGCCGTCACCCAGGCGTCCGGCCCCGCCCGGTGCGCCGGATCAGCCAGGGCCGGATCGAGCGCGAACCCGCGCCAGTAGCGCAGCACCTGGTTGGAATGCCCCGGTGCCTGAGGCCACACCGCCTTGGCCGAGCGTACGGTGCATATCCACGGCACGCCCCCGACCGCCGTATCGGCGATGAAGCCCCGCTCGAACCGCGCGCTGTGCGCCACCATGACGTCGGCCGGTTGTGCGAACATCTCGCGCAGGGCGTATTCGTCGCAATGCGGATCGTCGGCGCAGAAATGGGCGGGCGTCAGATGGTGCACCGCCATCGCATGAAACGAGATGTCGCCGCGCGGCCGGAACAGTTTCGTCACCGGCGGCAGCGGCCGCCAGCCCTCCCCGTCCCGCACCACATCGACGAACCCGACCTCGAGGATCTCTGAGCTCCGGTCTCCCCCGCTGGTCTCCAGATCGACGACTCTCAGGCGCATGGGACGGAGATAGGGGGTTTGGAGCGAGAGGGCGAGCCGGGTGCGTCCGGTCTGTCTCTTTGCCCTCAGCATCAAATGTCGCGGTCGGATGACATCGCTGATCCGTCCCCCATATCGGGAGGCATGACCCAAACGCTCGTCCGGTATGATCGCGCCTGCCAGCTTTGCCGGCGGAAGACCGCCCTGATGCGTCGGCTGAATCCGGCATGAGGCCGCGTCCCGATCCCGTGGGCCCCGGGCAGGAGAGCGTCTGGACCTTTCCGCGTCCGGCGATCGCCGAGCCGATTTCGGCCCATGTCGTCATCGCCCACGCGGGCGTGATCGTCGTCGAGACCCGCGCCGCCGTCCGTACGCTGGAGACCAGCCATCCGCCCAGCTACTATATACCGCCTTCCGACATCGCCCCGGGCCGTTTGCGCCGCGCGGACGGCGGCTCGTTCTGCGAGTGGAAGGGCCAGGCGGTCTATTGGGACGTTGTGATCGACGGTCTGGTCCTGCCGCGTGTCGGCTGGAGCTATCCAAACCCCACGGCGGCGTTTGCCGCCTTGCGCGACCACGTCGCCTTCTACGCCGGCCCCTTCGACCGATGCAGCGTCGACGGCGAGACGGTCGTCCCCCAGGCCGGCGCGTTCTACGGCGGCTGGATCACGTCCCGGCTGGCCGGACCCTTCAAGGGTGGCCCAGGAACCCTCGGCTGGTGATGCGATGACAAGGCCCCCCTATGAGCCTCGCGGCCGTCAAGTGCCCAGCGGTCGCCTGTCGCGCTTCAGCCAGTTCGGACGGCTGGCCGGCTCCGTGGCGGGGGGCATGATCGCCGAGGGGGCGAGGCGGCTGGCGGACGGCGAGCGGCCGCAGCTGCGCGACATGCTGCTGACGCCGGCCAATTTCGGCAAGATCGCCGACCGCCTGTCGCACCTGCGCGGCGCCGCGATGAAATTGGGCCAGATGATCTCGATGGACGCCGGCGACCTGCTGCCCGCCGAGCTGTCGCAGATCATGGGTCGGCTGCGCGACAACGCCCACCACATGCCCCCGGCCCAGCTGCAACAGGTTCTGGCACGGGAATGGGGCCCCGACTGGCGGACGCGGTTCGAGCGTTTCGAACTTCGCCCGATCGCCGCCGCCTCCATCGGCCAGGTGCATCGGGCGGTCACCCGTGATGGCCGCGAACTGGCGATCAAGGTGCAATATCCGGGCGTGCGTGAAAGCATCGACGCCGATGTCGACAACGTCGCGACATTGTTGCTTATGTCGGGTGCCATCCCTCGGGCGATCGACATCGCGCCGCTGCTGGCCGAAGCGAAGTTGCAGCTGGTCGAGGAGGCCGACTACGAACGCGAGGGCGAGCAGATGAGCCTGTTCGGTCGGTTGCTGGCCGATACGCCCGAGGTCGTCGTGCCGACGCTGGATCCCGAACTGACCACCTCGCGCGTTCTGGCCATGACGTTTCTCGAGGGCCGTCCGATCGAGTCGCTCGAAACCGCCCCCCAGGCCGATCGTGACAAGGCGATGCAGACGCTGATGACGCTTGTGCTGCGCGAGCTGTTCGAGTTCGGCGTGATGCAGACCGATCCGAATTTCGCCAACTACCGGATTCAACCCCTGACCGGACGGCTGGTCCTGCTGGATTTCGGCGCGGCGCGGGCCGTCGATCCTGCCACGGCACAGGGCTACCGCCGGCTGTTGCACACGGGCATGGCGGGCGACCGCGCGGCCGTCCGTCAAGCGGCGCTGGCGGCCGGTTTCCTCGGCCCTAAGGCCGTCGCCCGCCACGGCGCGCGCCTGGATCAGATGATCGACGTGATCATCGGCGAGCTCAACCGACCCGGACTGTTCGACTTCGGCGACCGCCGTTTCGTCGGGGCGTTGCGCGATCCGGGCATGGAAATCGCGGCGGACACGGCGGCCTGGCATGTGCCTCCGGCGGACATTCTTTTCGTTCAGCGCAAGATCAGCGGGACCGCCTTGCTGGCCGCGCGGCTCAAGGCCCGCGTTGATGTCAGGAAGATCGTCGAACCCTGGCTCGCCGGTGGAGAGGATACGGCTGCGGCGCTGTGACGGCAGGAACGAAACGCGTTGAACCCCGGCTGTGCGCGAAAGCGAGGAGAGGCAAAGGTCCGTTCCTGCCGCAAAAGGCGGTGCCGATCGGTGCTCGCCCGCACTGTCTCTTTCCTGTTCCTTTTCGCCGATTGCCATCATAATCCTTCATGACAACCAACTGATTTTTGACAGCTTTGGGAAACTTCAGCGTCAACCACCCGCCCTGCTGACCGCCCGTGCGATACTGTTCCCCGTTCCGTCGCGGGGGAGGCGCCTCGGCGCGGCCCACACGCGCCCGGGCCGGATTGCACCGATTGCACCGATTGCACTGTTTTTTCGGGTGCAACGGCCGGGGCCGGTGCCAGAGCGAAATCGGTTAGGGGGCGATGGCGTCCAAACCCCGATATCGCTCCAGCATAATGCTGGAGCCTGATTTACGGCATCGGCGGAAACGCGAAGCGATCCCTCCCCAAACCGATCCGGCTTTAGGGCTGGCCCGCCGCCCCGTTGGACGCCATCTGCAGACCGCCTGCCGGTTCGCGGAAATAGCGGTCGATGCCTTGGGCGACGGCCCGGATCAGCCGACGGCGCGCGCGCGCGTCGTTCAGCATCCGCTCGTCTTCCGGATTGGTGATGAAGCCCATCTCCAGCAGGACGGCGGGCACGTCGGGGGCCAGCAGAATCGCCAGGCCCGCGTCGCGGTGGCTGCGCCGCAGCAGCGGTTGATCAGCCCCCTCCAGCTCACTTAGCAGCGTGCGGGCCAACTGGGCGGAGCGGTTCTGGGTCGCCCGCTGGGTCATGTCCAGCAGGATGCGGTCCACCGAGGCGTCCCGTCCGGGCAGGTTCAGACTGCGCTGCCAGTTGTCACCGCGCGTGAACTCGCGCACCGCCCTGCCCGCCCCCTGTTCGGACAAGGTATAGACGCTGGCGCCCCGCGTCGCCGGATCGGGTCCGGCGTCGGCGTGCAGCGAGATGAACAGGTCCGCGTCGGCCTGACGGGCGATGGCCACGCGCCGGTGCAGGGCGACGTAGGCATCGGTGTCGCGGGTCAGACGCACGCGATAGCGTCCGGTGCGCTCCAATTCCTGCTTCAGGGCCTGGGCCGCCGCCAGGGTGATGTCGCTCTCGTTGGAACTCTGGCCTTGCGCGCCGGGATCGCGACCGCCGTGGCCCGCGTCGATGAAGATCAGCGGACGGTCCGCAGGTCGCGCCGACCGGGCCTCGGCGGGGACCCGGGCCGGAGCGCGGGTCGTGCCAAGGATCGGGGGGCGTCCGGTGGCCTTCAGGTCGATGACGTAACGATAGTGGGCGATGCCGTCGCCGGGCGGCAGCAGGAAACGGCGCTCGATCCGGGCGCTGGTGGCCAGATCCATCTCGACCCGCGAGGCCAGCCCCGAGCCGGTGACGCGCCAGCCGCGCACCAGGCCGACGCCCGTGCCATTCAGGCCCCGGCTCGGCGCGACGCCGGACAGGGTCACGACTATGCGGCCGTCGTCGCCGGACTGGATGATTTCGCCACGAGACGTGCGGTCCAGGTCGACGACCACGCGCGTGCGCTCCCCGTCGCCGCCGAAGCGGACCCGCATCACCTCGCCCACGGCCCCCGAGGCCAGACCTCGCCCGGCCGCCAGAGCGGCGACGCCGAAGACGATCAGCGCCACAGTCAGCGTCGTCCAGGCGCGCGCGGACAGGCGCCGGCCGGGGCCGGGCAGCCATGACGACAGGTCGAGACGCGACAGCCCGTTCATTTTCACGGAAACCCACCCTGTTGGCTGGCGGGCATCATGGCGCCACGTCGTCGCCAAGCGGTTAAGGCGAACGCGCCTTTTCATTCACGGTCTTGATGACTATGATCGATCTGCTCGCGAACCGATCGCGTTCCCCCGCATCGCCGGGTCCGGGACGCGCCCTCCTTGCGGCGATACTTTCACTGATCCGAGGGTCGACCGGCCAGACGCGCCGACGATCCGACGACCGGGCCCGAAACGCCGCCTCCCAGAGGCGCGAGCGGGTCCAGGACCGACCTTCCCCATGGGCTCAAACGCCTGCGCTCCCTTCCGGTCTGATCTGACCGACTTCGCTTCCGGCATTCGCCGGGACGACGGAGCCGCGCCTGCGTTCGCCCGCCTCACCCCCATTCGGCGAGCCGCCATGCCCCTCAGCCCCGTGCTGACCGGCCTGGCCAGAGCGCGCCAGAGAGAGACATTCCATGTCAAAGACCATGTTGATCGACGCCGCCCACGCGGAAGAAACCCGCGTCGCGATCGTCGAGGGCCGTCAGATCGAGGAATTCGACTTTGAATCCCGCTCGAAGCGCCAGCTCCGGGGCAACATCTATCTCGCCAAGGTCACCCGCGTAGAGCCCAGCCTTCAGGCGGCCTTCGTGGAATATGGCGGCAATCGCCACGGCTTCCTCGCCTTCAGCGAGATCCACCCGGACTACTACCAGATCCCCGTCGCCGACCGCGAAGCCATCATGGCCGAGGCGCATTCGGACGACGATGATCACGACGAACACGCCCGCGAAGGCGACGATGAATCCGAAGGCGGCATGGCCGAGGAAGAGCGGCTCAAGCGTCGCCTGATGCGCCGCTACAAAATCCAGGACGTCATCAAGCGTCGTCAGGTCATGCTGGTCCAGGTCGTCAAGGACGAGCGCGGCGGCAAGGGCGCGGCCCTGACCACCTGGCTGTCGCTGGCCGGCCGCTACTGCGTGCTGATGCCCAACACGGGCAAGGGCGGCGGCATCTCCCGCAAGATCACCCAGGCCACCGACCGCAAACGCCTGAAGGCCGCTGCGGCCGCCCTGCATGTGCCGCAAGGCATGGGCCTGATCATCCGCACGGCCGGGGCCAAACGCACCAAGGCCGAGATCAAGCGCGATTACGAATATCTGCTGCGCCTGTGGGAGACGATCCGCGAGACGACGCTGAAGTCCAACGCCCCCTCGATCATCTACGAGGAAGAGAACCTCGTCCGCCGCGCCGTGCGCGACATGTTCGACAAGGATTTCGACGGCATCCAGGTCGAGGGCATCGAAGGCTTCAAGGAAGCCCGCGACTTCATGCGCGTATTGATGCCGTCCCAGTCGAAGAAGGTGCATCTGTATCAGGGCGCGCGTCCGCTCTTCGCCTCGAACGGCATCGAGGAGATGCTGACCCAGATTCACCAGCCGACCGTGCCGCTGAAGTCGGGCGGCTATCTGGTCATCAACCAGACCGAGGCCCTGGTCGCCATCGACGTCAACTCCGGCCGAGCGACCAAGGAACGCAACGTCGAGGCCACGGCCTTCAAGACCAACTCCGAGGCCGCCGTCGAGGCCGCCCGCCAGCTTCGCCTGCGCGACCTGGCCGGGCTGATCGTCATCGACTTCATCGACATGGACGAGTCCAAGAACAACAGGACCGTCGAGAAAATCCTCAAGGACGCTCTGGCCAAGGACCGCGCCCGCATCCAGATGGGCAAGATTTCCGGCTTCGGCCTGATGGAGATCAGCCGTCAGCGCCGTCGTCTCGGCGTCATCGAAGGGGCCACCGAGGTCTGCCCGCACTGCCAGGGCGCCGGTCGCATCCGTTCCGCCGAGAGCGCCGCCCTCGTCACCCTGCGCGGCGTCGACATCGAGGCCGGCAAGAACGGCGCGGGCGCGGTCAATCTGCGTGTCTCGACCGCTGTCGCCCTCTACATCCTGAATCACAAGCGCGACTATCTGCAGAGCCTGCTGGTCCAGCGCGGCCTGAACGTCATCATCCTGATCGACGACACCCTGGCCCAGGGCGAACACGCGATCGAGCGGACGGAGACCCACGAGGACTTTACCCCTCCGGAAGGCGTGGAGACCTTCGTCGATCTCGAGGACGATTTCGACGACAGCGCCTTTGACGACGAAGAGGAAGACGACGAGGTCATCCTCGGCGATGACGAAGGCGACCGGGACCGCGAGGACACGGACGACGACGCCCCGCGCGAGCGCGCTGAACGCAGCGAGGGCGATGGCGACCGTGGCCGGGGTCGCGGCCGTCGTCGTCGCGGCGGGCGTCGCGAGGACGGGGCCGCTCCGCTCGCCGAAGACGCCGCAGCGCCCGCGCTTTCCGCCGAGGACGATGACGACAGCGAGGCCGGCCGTCGCCGTCGTCGGGGTCGTCGTGGCGGGCGCCGCGTCCGCGAGGACGGCGCAGAGACCGACGCCTTCGTCTGGGTCCGTGGGCGCACGCCGTCGTTGAACGATCCCTACGTCTGGTTCGACCCCATCAATCCACAAGCCTCAACACCGCGCGACGTCGGTCAGGCCCAGGCCAGGCCGGACGGCGACGTCGATGAAGTCGTCGGCGAACGTGCCGAGGGCGAGTTGGGCGAGGCCGGTGGCGAACGGACCGGCCGCTCGCGCCGTCGCCGTGGACGCGGTCGTGGCCGGGATCGCGGTGCGACCGAAGGCCTGACCCACGAGGTCAAGGTCGAGACCCGCGCCACAAACGAAGGCATGCCGCCTGACGGCTCGTCCGACACGCCGATGGCGGTCATGGTCGATGGCGAGGCCGACGCTCCGGTTCCGGTCGCTGTCGAGGAACCGAAACGCCGCCGCGTGCGTCGCAAGGTCTCGGCCAGTGCCACGGAAGCTTCGGAAGCCGAAGCCGTGACCACGCCGGTCGAGCCGAACGAAGCCGAGCCCGAGGTGATCGAACCCGCCGTGCTTGACGTCACCCCCGCCGAAGCCGCCGTCGAGGAGCGGCAGATCGTACCGGTCGCCGCTTCCATGCCTGAGATAGACGTCGCGGCCCTCATCGCGGACGACCCGAACCAGATCGGCGCGCCGCCCGAGAAGCCCAAGCGCGGGTGGTGGCGCCGCTGAATGGCCGTGATTAGGTTGTGAATCGGGACGGGGCCGATCGTGGATTTCGGGAGAATGCCTTGAACTGGCTGTCCAAGACCGCCGCCTGTCTCGCCGGAGCCGTCGCCGCGACCGCCATGGTCGCGGTCTCGGCCGCGCCCGCCTCGGCCCAGAGCGCCATCCGTGACACAGAGATCGAGACCATCGTCCACGGCTGGTCCGCCCCGATCTTCACCGCCATGGGGCTGGAGCCGTCCGAGGTCGAGATCCTGTTGATCAATGACGGCGAGCTGAATGCCTTCGCCACCCGCGGGCGGATCATGGGCATCAACACCGGCCTGATCCTGCGGACCCGTAGCGCCAACGAGCTCCTGGGCGTCATCGCGCACGAGGCCGGTCACATCAAGAACCGCCACACCCTGCGTGACGGCGCGCAGAACGCCGGCACCCAGCCCTTGTTGATGACCATGGCCCTGGGCGCTCTGGCCATAGTAGCGGGGGCACCGGACCTCGGTGCCGTCCTGCTGGGCAACAGCCAGTATTTCGGCACCCTCAGCGCCTTGCGATACATGACCCACCAAGAGGGCGAGGCCGACAACACGGGTGCCCGCGCTCTCGAGAAAGCCGGCGAATCGGGCCGCGGTCTGCTCAGTTTCTTCGAGAATTTTCGTTCGCAGGAAGTCTTCTCGGACGCCCGCCGCTATCCCTATTTCCGCAGCCACCCGCTGTCGTCGGACCGCATCGAGACCCTTCGCCGCTTCGTCGCCGAACAGCCCAACTACAATCGCCGCGACAGCCCCGAGCGTGTCGCCGAGCATGCCCTGATCCTGGCCAAGATCCACGCCTTCATGGACAACCCCGGCCAGACGCTGCGCGATTATCCCGAGACGGGCACGACCCTGCCCGTCCGCTATGCCCGCGCCATCGGCCTGTACCGCGACGGCCAGACAGAAAAGGCGCTGGCGGCCGTCGACGTCCTGCTGACGGAACAGCCCGAAAACCCCTACTTCTGGGAACTGAAAGGCCAGATCCTGTTCGAGGAAGGCCGCCCGTCCGAGGCCATCGGCGCACACCAGCGCTCGGTCGACATCCTGCCCGATGCCCCGCTGCTGCGCATCAACCTAGCCCACGCCATGCTGGAGACGGGCGAGGCCGCCAAGCTCAACGACGCGATCGAACAGTTGAAGCGCGCCGCCGCGCTGGAGCGGGAAAACAGCCTGGCCTGGCGCCTGCTGAGCCAGGCCTATGCCAGCCAGGGCAAGGAGGGCGAGGCGCGTCTGGCCTCCGCCGAGATGTTCTTCGCCCTCGGTGCCGAACAGCAGGCCACCCAGTTCGCCCTGCGCGCCCGCGACATGCTGGCCCCCGGTACGTCGGAATGGACCCGCGCCATGGACATCGTCTTCGCGTCCGGAGCTACTCAGGAAGAGGTCGACGCCATGGATCGCCGCCTGGACCGCCAGCAACGCCCCGTGGTCACGCCGGTCGGCGGTTGAACCCCAATCGAGAGACCTGATGACCGACGCGCCCGAACCGACGCCAGAAACCCCGCGCCCCAGTCGCTTCTTCTCCGAAGGCCGCGCGGGCTTCGTGGCGCTCGGCGTCTCCATCCTCGCCCTGATCTTCGCTGTGTTGCCTTACGCGAGCGGCGGCGATTTCGACGGACGCGTGCGCGCCTATCTGTTGAAGAATCCGCAGATCCTGCAGGAGGTCAGCATGGCCTTGCAGGCGCGTGAGGACACCGCCCGCGTCTCCGCCGTCCAGGAACGAGCGGCCGCCAATCCAGCCCTGCTCGCCGCCGACCCGCGCGACCCCGCCTTCGGTCCCGCCGACGCCAGGGTGACCGTCATCGAATTCTTCGATTTCCGCTGCCCGGGCTGCAAATTGACCGCTCCGGATTTATTGCGCCTGATGGACACCCACCCCGACGTCCGCTTCGTGTTCAAGGACTGGCCGATCCTCGACCGGGGCGACGACGACGTCTCCCACTACGCAGCCCGCGCCGCCCAGGCCGCCCATCGCCAAGGCAGATATCTGGGCGTCTTCCGCGCCCTGATGGCGACGCCCGCGCTCGACAAGGAGGGCATCGACCGCATCCTGACCGCAAACGGTGTGTCCCTGCCCCAGGCCCGGACCGACATGGCCGGTTCCGAGGTCGCCAGCCATCTGGCCGACATCCACACCCAGGCCGCCGCCCTGCAACTGTCCGGCACCCCGACCTTCTTCGTCGCGGGCAAGCCAATGGCCAGCATTCAACCCGCCGACATCGACAGGGCCATCCGCGCGGCCAAGGCGGCGACCTGAGCCGTCAGGCCAGCTTCAGCGACATCCGCCCGCCGATCCATTCGATGCGCGACCTGCGCTCGGCCTCGCCGGCTGCGGTGTTGTCTCCGAGCGCCGTCTCGGCCTGCGCCAGGACGAAATAGCTGTAGGGATCGCTCGGCCAGTCCTCAAGTAACTCCAATATCTTGGCCTTGGCACCTGCGGCATCGCCCGAAGCCAGCATGGCGGCGGCCAGACTGCGCCGGGTCGGGTACCAGATGATCGGCGGGTCGCCGCCTTCCTCGCCCTGGCCCTGCAGTTCCGCTGCCCGGCCAAAAGCGGTCAGCGCCGCCGCATGATCGCCGTCAATCATCGCGGCCCGACCTTCCAGAACCCTCTGGTACAGTTCGGTGAAAGCCTTGCGTCCATCCTGCATCGGCCCTGTGGAGAAAGACGCATGCCCCCGCAGCACCGCGATGGCGGCGGCTTCCGCGCGGACCGCAGCGGTGTCCCCGGCCCTTGCCGCCGCCTCGCCGCGTGCATAGCGCCAACTGATCCTCAGCATCGGATAGCTTTCGGGCGGCTCCTTCAGCGCCGCCACCTGATCAGCCGCGCCGAAGCGGCCGTAGATGGCATAGGCGTTGTGGGTCTGCATCTGCCGCCACGTGTTGTTGACCGGCACATCCGGGTAGGTGGCGAGGAACCAGTCGGCCAGCTTCAGCCCCTCGACATCGCCGCCGGCCATCAGGGCCCCGCCCATGCCGAAGTGGATGTTGTGCCCGTGCAGCGGCATCCCCTTGACGCCGCCCGGCGGCTTCGCCAGCCCGTCATAGCGACGGTCCAGCGCCACAGCGTTGACGTTGGACATCATGGCGTCTTTGTAGCGTCCCACGCGGTAGAAGGTGTGCGACGGCATATGCACCAGATGGCTGGCATTCGGTGCTAGCGCCGCCAGACGCTCGCCATAGGGGATGGCCTTGTGCGGATCGTCCGACCATTCCGTCAGGTGGATGTAAAGATGGATGGCGGCGGGATCGTTCGGCGAACGGGCCAGGGTCTGTTCGAGAATCTGCATCGCCCGGGTGATGCCCGGATCGGCGGCCTTGCCCTCGTCGTCCCACCACTCGTCGGCCTTCAGCATCCAGGCGTCCGCCGTGATGGCGGCGACCGTGACGTCCGTCGGATTGCGTTTGGCGATCCGGTCCATGGCGGTGGCGAACCGGCGCGACCGCGAACGGTCAGATCCCGAATACCGCTGCACCATGGCGTCGATCATCTGGCGCTGCATCGGCGTGGCGCCGCGCGCCAGTCGGCGGGCATCACGCGCGGCTTTCAGCGCCATGCTCTGGGTTTGCGCGCTGCCGCCACCACCGTTCAGGTTCGGCCCCATGGCCCAGGCCTCGCCCTAGGCGCACATGGCGCAAGTCGGGTCCAGCAGCCGTGCCTTGCGGAAAGCGCGGACGGATTCGTTATGCTCGAACGCCCAGCGCAGCCGGACGCCGTGGTTGAACCACGCCTGCGCCTCGACACTGGCCGTCTCGATCTGGAAGCCGCCCGTCCCGAAGCCGTCGACCATGACCATGTCGGCTATCGGCGTGCCGGCGTCGTCGTCCGCCCCTGGAGGGCCACAGACGAGTAGCGGCAGGTTCAGGTCCATCATGGCGCGATCAACAGTGGCGTCGGCGACCGCGGAAGGCCCGATCATCACCACAGCGGCGGCCACACCGCACATCAGAAGGGTGCGCATTGCGGAAATCTCCCCTGTCCCCAGATCATACTCGCTTAACTCCAGGGTGAAGCCAAGCCGCGCTTCTTCCTTTCTGGCGAACGGGCCATACTTGCGATTCCCATGCTCATCCGCCGCCTCCCCCCCGAAACCGTCAACCGCATCGCCGCCGGCGAGGTGGTCGAACGCCCGGCCAGCGCCATCAAGGAACTGGTCGAGAACGCGCTCGACGCGGGCGCCACCCGCATCGAGGTCCAGGCCGACGGCGGCGGCCTCACCCGCATCCTGATCGCCGACGACGGGCACGGCATGGCGGCGGATCAGCTGGCGCTGGCGGTCGAGCGGCACGCCACGTCGAAACTGGAGCCGGACGACGCGGGCGACGTCGACCTGTTGCGCATCCATACGCTCGGCTTCCGCGGCGAGGCCCTGCCCTCCATCGGCTCGGTCGCCCGGCTGACCATCACCAGTCGACCCCGTGAGGGTGGTGATGCCCATGCGATCACCGTCGAGGGCGGCGACCAGCGGCCCGTCGCTCCCGCCGGCTTTCCCGGCCCGCACGGCGCGCGCGTCGAGGTCCGCGACCTGTTCTACGCCACCCCCGCCCGGCTCAAATTCATGAAGTCCGAACGGTCCGAGGCCATGGCCATCTCGGAGGAAATCAAGCGTCAGGCCATGGCCCACGAAGGCGTCGCCTTCACCCTCGACCTCGACGGCAAGACCACCCTGCGCCTGCCCGCCGAACACCCCGGCGACGCCGGACGTCTCAAGCGGCTGGCCGCCCTGCTGGGCCGCGATTTCGAGGCCAACGCCCTGCTGATCGATCAGGCGCGGGACAATGTCCGCCTGACCGGATACGCGGGCCTGCCGACCTATTCGCGCGGCAACGCCGGGCATCAGTATCTGTTCGTCAACGGCCGTCCCGTGAAGGACCGGCTGTTGCAGGGTGCCCTGCGCGGGGCCTATGCCGACTTCCTCGCCCGCGACCGCCATCCGGCGGCGGTGCTGTTCCTCGAGATCGACCCGCTCTACGTCGACGTCAACGTCCATCCCGCCAAGGCCGAGGTGCGGTTCCGCGATCCGGCGCTGGTCCGTGGCCTGATCGTCGGGGCGCTGAGACATGCCCTGGCCGCCGCCGGACACCGCGCCTCAACCACCGTCGCGGCGGATGCACTGGCGGGCTTCCGGCCGCATACGGGTGCCGCCTTCAGTCCGTCCACGCCTTCGGCCCAGGGCTGGAGCGGATGGCAGGGCTGGGCCGCGCCGGCCTCTTCGACAGCGCAGGTCATTCCCGGTCTGAACGAGCGTTCCGCGCGCGTTGAAGGCTCAACCGCCTTCGACGGTCAATCATTGATTCATCATGAATCCAACGGTGCTGTCGACCCTCTGGACTTCCCGCTCGGTGCCGCCCGCGCCCAGCTACACGGCCCCTATATCGTCGCCCAGACCCGTGACGGTCTGGTGGTGGTCGATCAGCACGCCGCCCACGAACGCCTCGTCTACGAGCGGATGAAGGTCCAGATGGCAAGGGGCGCGGTCACCCGTCAGGCCCTGCTGACGCCCGAAGTGGTCGAGCTGGACCCCGCCGAGGCCGAGCGCGTCTCGGCCCGCATCGACGAACTGGCCGAACTGGGGCTGATCGTCGAACCGTTCGGCGCCGGCGCGGTTCTGGTGCGCGAGACCCCCGCCCTGCTCGGCGACACCGATGTCCAGGGCCTGATCCGCGACATCGCCGACGACCTGGCCGAACACGGTGCGGCCCTGGCACTATCAGAACGCCTCGGCGAGGTCTGCGGCACCATGGCCTGCCACGGCAGTGTCCGCGCCGGTCGCGTCCTCTCCGCGCCCGAGATGAACGCCCTCCTGCGCGAGATGGAAGTCACCCCCCACTCCGGCCAGTGCAATCACGGCCGCCCGACCTATGTCGAACTGAAGCTGGCGGATCTGGAAAAGCTGTTCGGCCGGCGGTGATCAGCGCGCGATCGGGACCATGACCTCGTTCCGGCGCATGAACCACAGGGTCCATGGCGGGTCGTACTGGGCCATGCTGATGGGTCCCGTGGGTCGCAAGCCGCGTGTTCGCAGTTCCGCCTCAAGTTCGCGGCTGTGCCGATCGACCTGACGCGCATCGGCTATGCCCGAGAAACGGATCACGGCCATCCTTTGCCCCGGCTCTTGACGCAGGGTAATCCGGTCATCGTTCGGCTGGGGCAGGGTCTGCATGGACCAGGCGGCGGGCATGGTGAAGCGGACGGTCCAGCCCGTGCCGGAGGCTGTCTGGCTCACCGGGGCCGTCATGGCGATGGTCTCGCTCACCCGACGCTGGGCCACCGGGGCCGTCATGGCGATGGACTGGCGCCGCGTATTGCCCCCGAAGATGTATCCCGCGAGAATCCGGAAACCCTGGCTGGAGGCGCGTTCCTGGCTGCCGGACACGGTCACCTCGGCCACGACGGTCGGAACATAGTCGCGGATTTCGAACGCGCCCTCCTTGAGAACCTGGGTGAAGACGGGTTCCTCGGTCGCCATGGCGGGTGTTCCTGCCGCCATGAGGATCATCAGCAAGGCCAGTATGCGGCGTTTCATCCGGGACCCCTTCAGCCGACCATTGCGGCCGCTCGAGCAGACATCACTGTCGGCGCAAGCGGCGGTATTGGCCAGATCCATCCAACGCGCTGATGTCGCAGCAGTTGCTCAGGCGGCGACCCTCAGAAACAGCACCCGCGCCGCGCCGTAGTCTCGGGCATCGAGCCATTCATAGCCGGGCGTATCGATCTCGGGCTCGTCCGAGCCGCGCTCGAACACCACGACGGCACCGGGCCTCAACCAGTTTCCTTCCAGCAGTCGGGCCAGCGTCTGCTCGCCCATCCCCTTGCGGTACGGCGGGTCCAGAAAGGCCAGGTCGAAGGCCTCTCCGTCCGATCCGGGGCGCAAACCCAGGTCGATGGCGCTGCGCCGATGCACCCGCGTCGCGCCCATGATGCCGAACGCGTCGGCGTTCTCGCGGATCGCGCCGCGCGCGTCCTCATCGGTCTCGACGAACAGGCAAAAGACGGCGCCTCGGCTCATGGCCTCGAACCCCAAGGCCCCCGACCCGGCGAACAGGTCCATGACCCGCAACCCCGCCAGCGGCTCGGCCCACGCCGCGTGTTCCAGCACATTGAACACCGCCTGGCGCGCACGGTCCGAGGTCGGGCGCGTGCCCTGCCCCTCAGGCGCGACCAGCAAACGGCCTCTGAATGCTCCCGCGACGATGCGCACGGATCAGCCCTTGGAGCGGGGACCGCGCGGGCTGCCGCGCCCGCCGGCCGGACCGGCGCCCGGACGGGGGCTGCCGGGTCTGGTGAAGCCAGCGGGGCGCGAACCGCCGGGCTTGCCCGCGAACGGCGGCTTGCCGTCCGGCTTGCGGTTGAAGGGGCGTTTGTCGCCCGGCCGGTCGTCGGACCTCGCGGTCGGACGCGCCCCCGTGCGCGCGTCGCCCCGTGGCTTGTCGATGAACTGATCCTCGCGCGGCTTGAAGACGCGTTTGGGACGCTCGCCTGCGGCATCCGCGCCCTCGGGCCGGGCGCGGGGGGTGAAATTCTTCTTGGGATGCTCGAACCTCGGTGCGGCCTTGGCCCAGCCCGCCTTCTTGGGCGGGCGGGCGGCCCGTTCGGCGGCGGCGTCGGTGGCGGCCCCGGCGGCGCGGGTACGGCTGGGCTTGCGCGAGGGATCCGACATGGCCGAGCCCGACGCGCCCTTGTGGATCGGAGCCGTGGTGCGACGCCCGGGCTGCGGCGCGGGCGTCTGCACAGTATTGCCCTCGGGCAGGTTCTCGGGGCGGATATGCTGGGCTAGCATCTCGCGGATCACCCGCGGCCCGACTTCCTCGACCGAGCCCGTCGGCAGCGTCCCCAGCTGGAACGGCCCATAGGCCAGCCGGATCAGCCGGTTCACCGTCAGGCCCATGTGCTCGAGCACCTTGCGGACCTCGCGGTTCTTGCCCTCGGTGATGGAGACGCTGATCCACAGATTAGCGGGCGCATTGCCCTCGCTCTCCTTGGCCTTGTCCAGCGTCGCCTCGATCGGGCCATAGCGGATGCCGTCGACGGTGACGCCCTCCTTCAGCGAATCCAGCTGCAACTGCGAAACCCGCCCCCGGGCACGGGCGCGATACTGGCGCACCAGTTCCGTCGTCGGCAGCTCCAGCGCGCGGCTCAGCTCGCCGTCGTTGGTCAGCAGCAGCAGGCCTTCGGTGTTGAGGTCGAGACGACCGACCGAGATCACGCGCGGCAGGCCGCTCGGCAGGGCGTCGAACACCGTCGGACGTCCGCCGGGATCGTTGTGTGAGGTCATCAGGCCGGCGGGTTTGTTATAGCGCCAGACGCGCGTGGCCTGGGCCGAGCCGATCGGCTTGCCGTCGACGGTGATGACGTCGTCGCGCGTGACCAGCACAGCGGGCGTGTCGAGGATCTTGCCGTTCACGGCGACCTTGCCAAGGCCGATCAGCCGCTCGACCTCGCGCCGCGAGGCGATGCCCGCGCGGGCCATGGCCTTGGCGACCCGCTCGCTGCGCTTGGGGCCTTCGTCGGCTTTCAGACCGGGCTTTCCGTCCTTGGAAAAGCTCTTGCCGCCCGCCTTGGGCGGGCCCTTGGCGAAGGGTTTCCGCGGCCCGTCGCGGCTGTCGTCTTGACGCGGCCTAGGCTTCTTGTCGTTGTCGCGAGGATGGCTGACCATGATGAGCGGTTCATGCACATGGCCTTGGCCTGTGCGCAAGCGGCGGCCGACGCCGGAGAGACGCCCGTCGGCTGCGTGATCGTCGACGAATCGACCGGCGAAGTGGTCGCCGAAGGCCGCAACGGCCCCATCGGTGCCCACGACCCCACCGCTCACGCCGAGATCGTCGCCCTGCGCGCAGCGGCGGCGAAACGGGGCAATTATCGCCTCACCGGCCTGACTCTCTATGTCACGCTTGAGCCCTGCGCCATGTGCGCCGGGGCGATCAGCCACGCCCGCATCGGCCGTCTGGTCTGGGGCGCGGACGATCCCAAGGGCGGCGCCGTGGCGCATGGCCCCCGCTTCTTCGACCAGCCGACCTGTCATTGGCGGCCAGAGAACACGGGTGGCATCCTGGCGTCGCAGGGCGCAGAGCTGTTGCGCGCCTTCTTCCGTGCCCGGCGCAAAGGAACGCGGCTCGACACGACGCGTTGAACCGGCGAACGGCACAATGGCAAGGCTTGATTGTATGCGTTTGGCGCTCTTCCCCGTTGTGGCGGCCCTGCTGCTCTCCGCCTGTGGCGGCGAAAAGCCCGCTGAAGCTCCCACGGATGGCGAGGCCGTTCGCGAACGGGCGGAACAGGCCCAGACCGCGCGTCGCCGGACCGGTGCCGAGGTTCAGGACCGCGCCCTGAACCGCATCATCCGCACCGTCTATCTCTGCAACAACGGCGAGCGCCTGTCGGTCGACTTCGACAATCCGCGCGGCATGGCCACGGTTCGGAACTCCAGTGGCGCGGCGGTCGACCTGTATCAGGAGCGGGCCGCCGACGGCATCTGGTACAGGGCCTCCGGCTATGAGTTGCATGGCGAAGGCGCGATGGCGAACTGGGTCGCCGACGGGCGCGAGCCCACGGACTGCCGCGCGATCGACTAGAATTCGGCCAGCCGCGCGTCCAGCCGATCGCGGACCTCGGGCCAGTCTTCGTCGAGGATGGCGAATTGGGCGGTGTCGCGGATGCGGCCCTTCCAGGTGATCTTGTGCTTGCGCAACACGCCCTCGTCGCGCGCGCCCAGTTTGCGGATGGCGGCTTGGCTGGCGGGGTTGATGGCGTCGGTGATGAGCTCCACCCGCACCGCACCGGCGTCGAAGGCCTGGCCCAGCAGCAGGCGTTTGCAGGATGGATTGACCGCGCCGCCCCGCGCCTCCGGCCGATAGAGGGTCGATCCGATTTCGCAGCGGCGATGATCCGGCTTGATCTCCTGCAAGCTGGTCGTGCCGACCACCGCCCCGTCGGACGTGCGTCTGACGGCCCAGGCGATCCGCGTCCCCTGCTCCATGGCGTTCAGGGCACCGCGCCACCAGCCGTCGAAATGCGGGCCATAGGCGGCCCCCACCATGATGTCCCAGGACGCCGCGTCACAATCCAGCGCCGCGCGCACCTCGGCCTCCAGCGCCGAGGTGAATGGATCAAGCCGGACAAACCGGTTCTCCAGCGGCTCGGAGGCCAGCGTAATACGAGCCGGGATTAAGCCGCGCCCTCCGTCTTGAGGAATTCGTGCACGGCGGCGCGATCCACTGCCTTGTCCACGCAAGCGTCGCCGATGGCGCGCGCCAGGATCAGCGTCAGCCTCCCGCCCTCCGCTTTCTTGTCGCTGGCCATGCGCGCCCGCAGACGGTCGGCGCTGAAGGCACCGGCATGCTCCAGCCGTGTCGGCAGTCCGGCGTCAGCGATCACCGCTTCAACCCGTTCGGAGTCGGCAGCGGCGCAGAGTCCCCGCACGGCCGAGAAGCGGAACGCCATGGCGCAGCCCAGCGCGACGGCCTCGCCATGGGTCAGCACGTCCTCGTCGAAGCCCAGTTCCGCCTCGATGGCGTGGCCAAAGGTGTGGCCGAGGTTCAGCAGGGCGCGCCGCCCCGCCTCCTTTTCGTCCTCGCCCACAATGGCGCTCTTGATCTCGACCGAGCGGACCACGGCCCGATGCAGGGCCTCGGGTTCGCCCTTGGACCCGACAGCGCCCTCACCGGCCAGCCAGTCGAAGAAGGCCACGTCGCAGATCATCCCGTGTTTCAGTACCTCGGCCCAGCCCGAGCGCAGTTGCCGTTCGGGCAAGGTCGCCAGCACATCGATGTCGGCCAGTACCAGCCGCGGCTGATGGAAAGCACCGACCAGATTCTTGCCTCGCGGCGTATCGATCGCCGTCTTGCCGCCGACCGATGAATCCACCTGAGCCAATAGCGTCGTCGGGACCTGCACAAAATCGATGCCGCGCATGTAGAGCGCCGCCGCCAGCCCGGCGAGGTCGCCGACGACGCCGCCGCCCAACGCCACGATCACATCCTTCCGGTCCAGCCCGATGGCCAGCATGCGGTCGATCAACCGCTCCAGTTCGGCGAAGGATTTCGACCCTTCGCCCGGTGGCACCGTCAGCAGCCGCGCCTTGACGCCCGCCGCCGCCAGCGACGCCAGAACGGCCGGGCCATGCAGGGTGGCCACCGTCTCGTCAGTGATCACGACCGTGCGGCCCCGCGCCAGCGCCGCAACGCGCGGACCCAGTTGGGCCAGCAGGCCACGACCCACGATCACCTCGTAAGGCCGGAAATTACCGCCGCTGACCTCAATCGTCGTCGTCACGCCTTCGCCTCCGCAGCCAGATGCGCCTCCAGCGCCGAAACGATAGCCTCCACCGCTTGGGCGTGGGCTCCCGTGGCGACATCCACCATCAGGTCGGCGGTCTCGTAGACCGGGTAGCGCACCTCAGCCATGGCCCTGAGCGCTTCGAGCGGATCGCGACCCCGCAGCAACGGCCGGGTGTCGCGCCGCTGGACACGCTGCGACACCGTCTCCAGATCGGCCCGCATCCAGACGGTCACCGCGCGCGTCTTCAGCAACGCCCGCGTCTCGGGATTCAGGACCGCCCCGCCGCCGGTGGCCAGCACCATGCGCGGTCCCTCCAGCAGCCGCTTCATCACCCGCGCCTCGCCCGCGCGGAATTCGGACTCGCCCAGCCGCGCGAAGATGTCGGACACGGTCATCGCCGCCGCTGCCTCAATCTCGACGTCACCGTCCGCGAACGGCAGGTCCAGCCGCCTGGCCAGCCTTCGCCCGACCGTGGATTTGCCCACGCCCATCAGCCCGACCAGCGCTATGGTGCGGTGATGGACCGGAATCGCCCCAGCATCGCTCACGACCGGCCTCTCGGCGGGCAGCGGGACGGCGGCGAAATGCGGGGCAGGCACGAGCACATGACCCGACCACCCTCTACACGATGCGGCAGCGCGGCAAAGCGCAGGTTCCCATGACGACGCACCAGATCGAGGCCTTTCTGGAGATGATGGCGGTCGAACGCGACGCTTCGCCCCACACCCTGTCCGCCTATGGCCGCGATCTGGCCGACGCCGACGCGGGTTCCGGCGGGCTGATGACGGCGGACGAGACGGCGGTCGAGGCGTGGTACGCCAGCCTGTCCGCGCGGGGCCTGTCCGCCGCGACGCAAGCCCGGCGGCGCTCGGCGGTCCGGCAGTTCTACCGCTTCGCCCTTGGCGAGGGCTGGCGTCAGGGCGATCCTTCGCGCCGGCTCGACGCGCCGAAACAGGGCCGCCCCCTGCCCCACGTCCTGACCCGCGACGAAATGGAGCGCCTGCTGGCTGCCGCCGCCGCCCGCGACGGGGCTGCGGGGGTTCGCCTGCTGGCCCTGATGGAAATGGCCTACGCCTCCGGCCTGCGCGTCTCCGAACTGCTGTCGCTCAAGGTCGAGGCCGTGCGCCGCGATCCGGCGTGGCTGATCGTGCGCGGCAAGGGCGGCAAGGAAAGACTGGCTCCCCTGAACGCCTCCGCCCGCGAGGCCGTGAAGGGCTGGCTGGTCGCGCGCGACGCGGGCCGAAAGCCGGGCGCTCCGGACAGTCCGTGGCTGTTCCCTTCCGCCTCGGCCAAGGGCCACCTGACCCCCCGCCGCTTCGCCCAGGTGCTGGATCAGGCCGCCATCGCGGCCAACATTGACCCGGCCCGTGTCAGCCCCCACGTCCTGCGCCACGCCTTCGCCACCCACCTGCTGGAGGGCGGGGCAGACCTGCGCGTGGTCCAGACCCTGCTGGGTCACGCCGACATCGCCACGACCCAGATCTACACCCACGTCGCCACCGACCGCCTGGCTCAGGTGGTGCGGGACAACCACCCCTTGGCGCGTGACGACTGACGGCGCATAATCGGGAGATGAGCCAATCCTTTTACGTCAAGGCGATCTGGGACCCCGAGGCTGAGGTCTGGTGCAGCGAATCCAATATTCCAGGATTGGTGCTCCAGGCTGACACGCTTGAGGAGTTTCAGGATTTGATCCGCCATTTTGGACCGGATCTCTTGGCCGAGAACCTGGGCATTCACGAGCCTACGCCCATCCGCTTCGAGGCTGTCCGGCAGCTCACCCAAGCCGCCTGAAATGGTCTCCGACTACTATCGGGACCTCACGCGGTTGTTGAGCGTCGCCGAATATACGCGGGCCATCGGCGGCAAAGGCAGCCATGAGCAGCGGCGCTGCCCAAGCCGGCAATCCGTCACCGTGCCTGCGAAACCGCTCTGCCATATGGCCAATGCAATCCTTAAACAGGCAGGCCTGCCCAAGGCCTTCTGAACCGCCGCTTGCCCCCCGGCGTCAGGGCCACTAGTTTCCGCCGCCTTCCGCCGCGCAGTCGCGCGCGCCTGTACCGGACGCCTTGATGGCCACCCATTACCTCGATTTCGAAAAGCCGATCGCCGATCTGGAAGCGAAGATCGAAGAGCTGAACCTGCTCTCCGCGACCTCGGGCTCGTTCGACGCCGAGGTCGACGGCCTGCGCAAGAAGGCCGAGCAACTGCGCAAGAAGATCTACGCCGGCCTCGACCCGTGGATGAAGACCCAGGTCGCGCGCCACCCGCAGCGGCCGCATTTCGTCGACTATGTCGAGGGACTGTTCACCGACTTCGTCGAGCTGAAGGGCGACCGCCAGTTCGGCGACGACCAGGCCATTCTGGGCGGCCTCGCCCAGTTCCGGGGTGCCCCGGTCGTGCTGATGGGCCATGAGAAGGGCCACGACACCCAGACCCGCGTGGTGCACAATTTCGGCATGGCCCGGCCCGAGGGTTATCGCAAGGCCGTGCGCCTGATGGACATGGCCGAGCGGTTCGGCCTGCCGGTCCTGACCTTCGTCGACACCGCCGGTGCCTATCCGGGCCTCGGCGCAGAGGAACGCGGCCAAGCCGAAGCCATCGCCCGTTCGACCGAGCGCTGCCTGACGCTGGGCGTGCCCTCGATCGCCACCATCACCGGCGAAGGGGGCTCCGGCGGGGCCATCGCCATCGCCGCCGCGGGCCGGGTGCTGATGCTGGAGCATTCCATCTATTCGGTGATCTCGCCCGAGGGCGCCGCCGGTATCCTGTGGCGCGATGGGACCCGTGCCCGCGACGCCGCCATGGCCATGAAGATCACCGCTCCGGATCTGGTCGAGCTCAAGATCGTGGACCGGATCATACCGGAACCCCTCGGTGGCGCGCACGCCGACCGCGAAGCCGCCATCGAATCGGTCGGCGACGTCCTGGCGGAGGAACTGAAGGCCTTGTCCGGCCTGTCGCCCGACCAGTTGCGCAAGGCCCGCGCTGATCGCTTCTACGCCATCGGCAGGGCGTCCTGACAGTTAACCTTCCGACGACGGTTGCGTGACACGGTCGGCGCACGCGATAAGTTATGTGCATTCGATTCTGGCAGGGACACGAGTATGAGCGGCTTGGGCGAGGCCCTGCGTGAAAGCGCGATCATCAACCTCACCGAAGCGGTCACCATGGTGGTGGATGACTCATCCTTCGCCGCAGAAATCACCGCCAGCGCCCTTCTCGGTTTCGGAATCCGCGTCCGCTATTCCTGTCGCAGCGCGACCGACGCCATGGAAATCCTGAACGAGCAGGACATCGACCTGCTGCTGGTCGACAGCGAAATGCCCGTCATGAGCGGCTACGACCTGGTCCACTGGTTGCGCCGCTCCGGTCGACAGCCGAACGCCTTCGTTCCCGTCATTCTGACTGCCGCCCACATTCGCCGCTCCAACGTCGGCCGCGCGCGGGATTGCGGAGCCAACTTCGTCGTCACCAAACCGTTCAGCGCCTCGAGCCTGCTGGAGCGCATCGTCTGGGTGGCTCGCGACGGCCGTCCGTTCCTCGAGGTCGGAGAATATCTCGGTCCTGATCGCCGCTTCCGTCCAGGCGATCCACCAGGAGAAGAACGCCGCGCCGACGTGATCCGTCGCGTGAATTTCGAGGCTGAAAAGGCCGCCACCGCAGCCGGGGACGTCAACCCGTGACCGTGATTACCCACGCTCGCCGCAAGTCCGCTCTGGGCAAGATGATCGACAGCGCCGGCGGAGTCAGCGTGGGCGTCGCCCTGACCCGGGCCCGCAAGAACCTTGAAGACCTCCGCGCCAAGGCCATGGTCGAGCTCGCCCTCCACATCAACGAACTATCAGAGCTGCCGCCCCCGTCCTGCCCGGAGGATTTCGGCATGAGGCTGGACGGCGTCTACCGCTCTGCCAATGCGGTGATCGACGCCGCCGCTCCGTTCGAGCTGGACGACATCTGCGCGGTGACCAAGGGTCTGTGCGACATCGTCGATACGGCCCAGGCGCGCGGGGCCATGGACTGGCGCATCATCGAGGTGCACGTGAAGACCTTGCGCCTGTTGATGGTGCTTCCGGCCGAGGCCCGCGCCGAGCGCGACGTGGTCCGGGCCCAGCTGACCGACATGGTCGCCCGCAAGGTCAATCACACGGGCTGACGGTCGACCTTCGCGCCGCGCGTCTGCTTGCGCCACAGTGCCGCATATTCTCCGCCCAGCCGCGCCACCAGTTCGTGGTGCGCGCCCCGTTCGACGATACGTCCCGCCTTGAGCACCAGGATCTGGTCCGCGTCGGCCACGGTCGACAGGCGATGCGCGACGACCAGGGTCGTGCGGCCGTTGCGCGCCTTGCGCAGCGTCTTCTGAATCGCGGCCTCGGTCCGGCTGTCCAGCGCGCTGGTCGCCTCGTCCAGGATCAGGATGCAGGGGTCGGCCAGCAGCGCGCGAGCTATGCCCACCCGCTGACGCTCGCCCCCAGACAGTTTCAGACCGCGCTCTCCGACGCGCGTCTCCATGCCTTCGGGCAGTTCGCGGATGAAGTCGGCCAGTTCGGCCGCCTCCGCCGCAGCCCAGATCGCCGCCTCGTCCGCGTCGGGCCGGGCGAAACCGATATTGGCGCGAATGCTGTCGTTGAACAGGGCCACGTCCTGCGGCACCAGTGCCACCGCCGCGCGCAGCGATTCCTGCGTCGCCTGCCGCGCGTCCATGCCGTCGATCAGGACGCGCCCCTCCTGGGGGTCCAGCAGGCGCAAGGCCAATTTGACGATGGTCGACTTGCCCGCGCCGGACGGCCCGACCAGAGCCGTGGTCGTGCCCGGGGCTGCGGCGAAGCTGATGTCCGACAGCCCGTTGGCGCGCGCATCGTGCCGGAAGGCCACATCCTTGAACGCGAGAGCCGCGCCACGCGCGTCGGTCGGGCGCGGCAGGGGCGTCGCATCGGGCGCGTCGGCCACTTGCGGCGTCTGACGCGTCACCTTCAGCATCTCCTCCATGTCAATGAAAGACTGGCGGATTTCACGATAAGCAAAGCCCAGGATGTTCAAGGGCGCATACAGGGAGATCATGATCAGCACGGCGGCGGTCACGTCGCCTGGCCCCATCCGGCCCGCCGCGGCCTCGAACCCGGCCATCACCGCCATCAGGCCCAGACCGATGTTCATGATCACGGCCTGGACCACGTTCAGCAGGGCCAGAGAGCTGTTGGCCTTGAGCGCGGCCCGCGTGTAGTCGCCCAGGGCGTCGTCATAGACCCGCGCCGCCCGCGCCTCTGCGCCGAAGGACTTCACCGTTTCATAGTTCAGCAGGGCATCCACCGAGACGCCGGCTGCCTCGGTGTCGGCCGCGTTCATCTCGCGCCGGTGCTCGATCCGCCAGTTCGACAGGGCGAAGGTCGAGACCGTATAGACCGCCACGACCGCCACCGCGACAGCCCCGAACCGCCAGTCATAGGCAACGGCCAGCACCCCCGCGGCCAGCACCAGTTCGACCCCCGTGGGCACCAGGTTGAAGGCCAGGATACGCATCAGGAAATCCACCGCCCGCGCGCCACGATCCATGATCCGCGACAGCGACCCGGACCGTTTGGTCTGGTGGAAATCCAGCGACAGGCTCAAAGCATGGGCAAAGGTTTCCGCTGCCGCCGTCCGTTGCGCCGCCGACCGGACCGGCGCGAACACGACGTCAGACGCGTTGGGCGCTATAGCCGAGATCAGGCGCACGATGGCCCAGCCGACGGCGAAGGCGCCGAAGCCCCAGGCGATGCCCACCGCCGCGCCCTGCCCCTCCGCCAGCCGGTTGACAGCCGCGCCCAGCACCAGCGGCGCCAGAACGCCCAGCGCCTTGCCGGCCAGCGTCATGCCGATGGCCCCGATCAGCCTGAGACGAAGTTGCGGCGCGTTCGACCTCTGGACCAGTCGAAACAGGTCGGCCAGCGCCTGCATGATCGGTGGGCCGTCATCGCCGGCCCGGGTCGCTCCGGCGTCCCCCGCCTTGGCCACCGAGCTGCCCCGCCGTCCTGTCCTTTCACCCATTCGCGCCATGGGGTTCATATGGCCTGCGAGGAAGCGATCGCAAAGTCGTCATCGTCGCTGGATGGAAACCGCCGTGGAGGCGCTCATACTGTCGGCGTCACAGTCGCCCGCGAAGTGTCGCCCATAGCAGGCGCCCCCGCTTGCTCGCCGGTCCGGCGTCGGGCGCGCGGGCCAGCGTCGCGGGCAGGACGGCTGGAAAGGCCGCCACCGGCAGGCTTCGCGCCGACCGATCGGCGTCCGCCAACCCGGCCCTGGCCTCATCGTGCCGCCCGGTCTGCGACAGGCCCCAGACCCGTCCGGCGGCCGTGGCCTGGTCAGGATCGTCCGCGCCCAGCAGGCGGGCCGCCTCGCGCATCGGCCCACCGTAGAAGGCTTCCAGATCGTGCGACTGCCCCTGCACGCGACCGATATGCGCCTCGATCAGGCGGTCGAACACGCCGCGGTCCATCGGCCGCCGCGCCTGCGCCTTGCCCAGCGCCTCCAGCACCGGATGCCCCTTGCGCGGCAGGCCCGCGAACAGTCCGTCCATCTGTTCGGACCACCAGGTAAAGCGCATCTCGGCCAGCAGCGGCTGGGTGACACGCTTGGGAATGGCCAGCAGCTCGGCCTCGAAGGCATAGAGCGCGATCAGGTCGGCGCGCGCGATCGGGTCCGGGACGAACCGGCTCGACAGCCAGCGATCGGGAGCGACGGCGCGAACCTGTTCGTCGAGGGTAGAGCCGGGATCAGCCAAACAGGGTCTGGTACATCGCCATCGAGGTCAGCATCGGCAGCGACAGCAGCAGGTTGGTGCGGCTGCCCAGCATGGCGATGCGCGCCGCCCGGGCCTTGGCGTCGTCATCGACGACCACGATGCCCAGGGCGCGCTTCTGGTTCGGCCAGATGATACCCCAGACGTTCAGGAACATGATGAGGGCCAGCCAGACGCCGATGCCCATCAGCGCATACTGCTGGTCGCCCTGGACCATGCCGCCCGCCATGCCGAAGGTCATGACTTCGGCGGAATAGACGTGACCGCGAAACAGCATGACGCCCACGCCCGCCAGCACCGTCACCAGCGCCGACCAGCGGAACCAGAACAGGGCCTCAGGCGCGATGTGCTTGGACACGGCGGGCTTCAGCTCGGCCGGTATCGACGGCATGACGCGGATCTGGACGAAGTTGAAATAGTACAGCAGCCCGATCCACAGAATGCCCGAAACGACATGGATCCAGCGGAATACCGCCTGCCAGAAGGTCGGATCGCCCAGCGAGCGTTCCGAGATCTGGCCGAAGGCATAGATCATCACCCCCGCGAGCACGAGGCTCAGCAGTATGGTGGTGCGAAAGTTCGACAGCAGCTTGACCATGGTCGGCCCCTCCCCGGGCGCGATTCGTTATCAGCGAAAGCATAGCTCTCCCTCCCCCGTGTGGGGAGGGAGAACCGCCCCTGGACTATTTTCGCTTCAGGTCGAATCGACCTGAATCCAGAAAATGGTCCAGAATCATGCTGGAGCGAAATCTGAGCCTTGATGGACTGCATCCATCAAGACCGATTTCGCTCTAGGGCCGGCTCGCCATGCCCAGTTTGATGGGTTTGATGTCGTCCGGATTGCGGTCGCCGCGCTTGACGCCCCACAGCAGGATGATCGGCGCGCCGACGTAGATCGACGAATAGGTGCCGACGACGATGCCGAACATCAGGGCGATGGAGAAGCCGTACAGGGCCTCGCCACCGAAATAGGCCAGCGCCGCCAGCACCATGACGGCCGTGAGGCCGGTGATGATGGTTCGGGTCAGGATCTCGTTGATGGTCAGATCGATAACCTCGCCCAGTGGCATGGTCTTGTATTTGCGCAGGTTCTCGCGAAGCCGGTCGAACACCACGACCGTGTCGTTCATCGAATAGCCAATAACGGTCAGGATCGCCGCGACCATGTTCAGGCCGAACTCCAGCCGCAGAAGGACGATCAGGCCGAACACCAGGATGACGTCGTGCAGCAGACCGGCGATGGCGCCGAAGCCGAACTGCGGCTCGAACCGGAACCAGATGTAGGCGAACATCAGCACGACAGCCGCTCCCAGCGCCATCAGTCCGGACCGGAACAGCTCGCCCGAAACCTTGGACCCGACCACGCTGACGCCGGAATAGGTCACATCGCCGACGGCCGTATTGATGGCGGTCTGCACGCGCTCGACCACGTCGACCTGCGGCACGTCGTCGGGCACCTGGAAGCGGACGATGGCGCTGGAATCGTCGTCGATGCCCTGCACCTGCACGTCGCCCAGGCCCAGTTCACCCACAGCACCGCGAACGGCGCCGAGATCGAGCACCTGCCCCGTCGGCTTGCTCATTTCCATGGCCGCACCGCCGCGGAAGTCGATGCCCATGTTCAGGCCGGGCTTGAACACGCCGACCAGCGAGGCGATCACCAGCACGGCCGACAGGACGGCGGCGTATTTGGCGAACGAAACGAACTTCAGGTTCGTCTTGACCGGCAGGATTTTGATAAGGGGCCACCAGGACATCGCCATCACTCCGCGATCGGCAGTTTTTTGGGCTTGGCGACCTTCAGCCACCACGCGAGACCCACCTGGGCGACCAGCACGGCCGACAGCATGGAGGTGAAGACGCCGATAGTCAGCGTCCAGGCGAAGCCGCGCACCGGCCCGGCGCCGAAGATGAACATGATCAGCGCCGCAACCAGGGTCGTCAGGTTGGCGTCGATGATCGTGCCCATGGCCTTGTTGAAGCCGGCGTCCAGCGACGCGATCACGCTGCGTCCGGCCCGCGCCTCGTCGCGCATCCGTTCATAGATCAACACATTGGCGTCCACGGCCACGGCGAAGGTCAGGATCAGGCCGGCGATGCCCGGCAGGGGCAGGCTGGCCCCTGCGAAGGACATGACGGCGACGATCAGCAGACCATTCAGCAGCAGGCCGGTCACCGAGATGCCGCCAAACAGGAGGCCGTAGGAAAGGAACATGAAGACCACGATGATGGCGAAGCCGATGATCGTCGACAGCATACCTGCGGCGACCGCGTCGGCGCCCAGTTCGGCGGTCACGACGCGGCGCTCCTCGACCTTCAGCGGTGCCGGCAGGGCCCCGCCGTTCAGCAGGTTCACCATCTCGGACGCTTCCTCGATCGAGAAGCTGCCTTGGATGATGCCCGAGCCGCCGGTGATGGCGCTGTTGATGTTCGGGGCCGAGATCACCTTGCCGTCCAGGACGATGGCGAAGGGCTTGCCGATGTTCGCCGCCGTCGCCTCGCCGAAGCGACGCGCGCCGGGGGGGTCGAAGCGGAAGCCGATGGCGGTCCGGTTGTTCTCGTCGGCCGTCACCTCGGCCTTGGTCAGGTTCTCGCCCGAGACGAGGATACGCTTCCTGACCAGATAGGGGAGGCCCGAAGCGTCGGGAATGATCTCGGAATCCGGCGGTGGGAAGCCGGCGAGGGCCTCTTCGACAGAGTTCTCGACGTCGACCAGCTGGAAGGTCAGCTGGGCCGTCTGACCGATGATGCGTTCCAGCTCCGACGGATCGCTTTCGCCCGGGGCCTGGACCACGATTCGCTCCGAGCCCTGGCGGGTGATCGAGGGTTCGCGCGTGCCCAGCGAGTCGATCCGGCGACGCACCACCTCGATGGACTGGGTCACGGCGTCCGACGCCATCGAGGACATCGCCTGATCGGTGAAGGCATAGCGGATGCGGTTGGCGTCGAGACGCCGAACCGTGCGATCGGCGACACCGCTGGTGCCCGCGCTGATCAGGGCGCGCATCGTCTCTTGCGCCAGATCCATCTGGCTCGGATCAGCCAGGGTGACGACCGTCCCGGACCCGTCGCGTACAATACCCGAGGTGACGATGTTCGCTTCTTCCAGAACGGTGCGGGCGTCCTCGCCGAGGTTGGCCAGGCGTTTCTCGCGCATGGCCGCCACGTCGACGTCGAGCAACAGATAGGACCCGCCGCTCAGATCAAGCCCGAGGCTCAGGCCGGTCTTCGGCAGCCAGCCCGGCAGGGCGGCCCTCTGCTCGGCGCTCAGCAGGTTCGGATAGGCGAAGAAAATCCCGAACGCGAGCGACAGGCTCAGAAGGATCACCTTCCAGCGCGACAGATGGATCATGCGGGCTTCCCCGACCTTTCAGAGCGCCGTGGTCAGGCCTTGGAGACTTGCTTGGTGTCGTTGGCGGCGACGGCGGTGCGGTCGCGGACCTGGGTGATCATGGACTTTACCACGCGGACGTTCACGCCCTGGGAGATCTCGACCATGGCCTCGTCATTCTCGACGCGGGTGACCTTGCCGATCATGCCGTTGGAGGTGACGACGGTGTCGCCCCGCTTCAGCGCGCCGATCATCTCCCGGTGCGCCTTCATCTGCTTCTGCTGGGGGCGGATCATCATGAAGTAGAACAGGATGATGACGGGGACGAAGAAGATCAGGGTCCCGAACGGCCCCGCGAGAAGTTCCTGCACGATAGTCTCCGCATGCGTCGGACCCGCCGCCTGGCGCGCCCTTTAAAATGAGGCGCGGAACCTAGGGCGCGCCGGGTGACATTGCAACGCGCCTCGGCGCGCTACTGCGGCAAGACCGTCAACGGATCGATCGCCATCGGTTCGTCGCCGCGCATGCGCCAGGTCTCGAAACGAATCGAGGGTCGCCAGTCGCCCGCCGTATTGCCCACCGTGCCGATCTGCTGGCCCGCACGGATGTTGTCACCGTCGCGTACCGTGGCTGAACCCAGATGACCATAGACCGAGCGCCAGCCATCGCGGTGCACGATCAGCACCGTCAGCCCCTGCCCCGCCAGATCGTCGCCGACGTAGCCGACGCGCCCCTCGGCCGCCGCGCGGACCTCGGCCCCGGCCGGAGCGCCGATGTTGATGCCGTTGTTGCGCTCGCCCAGGCCGACGGGCCCGAAGCGCCGCACGATCTCGCCGCGCACGGGCCAGTCCAGCGCCACGGTCGTGGCGGCGGGCCCGGTCGGCGTCGGGTTGGTGGCGACCGTCGCCGCCGGCGCGCGCGGTGGCGGCAGGCTGGCCATCGCGGTCGGCGGTGGAGGCGGCGGCGGAGGCGGCGGAGGCGCGGCTTCGAAGGGCACGACGACGCCCATGGGCGAAGGCCCGGTCGCATAGGGATCGCCGCCGATGTCCACCGCATAGCCCGGCAGGACGATCCTCTGGCCCGGTGTCACGGCGGCGCGCGGCCCCAGGGCGTTCAGGTCAATCAGCGCCTGCACCGGCGTCTGGAAGCGCCGGCCGATGCCGGAAATCGTGTCGCCGGCTTGAATCTGATAGGCCGCTCCGGCCGCCACGGCCGTCCCGCGCGCGGGCGGCGGCGGCGTGGAATAACCTTCCGAAGCCGGACCGGCGGCCGGCGCCACGTCGTTCGAATAAGCCCGGCGCGGCGCGGTGTTCACAGGCGCCGACAGGGCCCCGCCTTCGATCGCCTCGACCGGCGCGCCGATCGGCGGCGCGACCTCGGTCTCGGGCCGGGTCGCCCCCCGCACACCTTCGCCTGACGGCGCGGGCATGGCGGGCGAATAGGTCGGAGCGGCCACGGGCGCCGCGGGGCCATCGGCATAGATCGAATAGCGCGGCTCGGCCGGATAGCTGGAACACGCCGCCAGCAGGCCGATCGCCCCCATGACGGCCAGGGCCCGCATACCAGACTTGATCCGTTTCATCCGCCCACTCCGATTCATCGCCTGCCCCATACCACCAGACCCCGCAAACCGCGCCAAAGTTGGGCGCGAAGGTTAACGCCACAACCGCGCTCAGCCAGAGCGAAGCCCGATAGCGCCACAACCGCGCTCAATCGGGACGAAGCCCGATCGTGGTGCCAAACCCCCTCAACCCTCTTTGGCCGTGCCCTCGACCAGTGGCACGAACCGCACCTCGCTCAGGCTCTCGCGCCGGAACGAGCCGTCCTCCTGCCCCACATAGCGATGCAGCATCTGCACCGAGGTCCGCCCCACCGGACAGACCAGCACCCCACCCGGCTTCAGCTGATGCAGCAGTTCCGTCGGCTCGCCGGGAGACGCCGCCGTCACCATGATCCGGTCGAACGGCGCCTGCTGCGGCCAGCCCAGGCCGCCGTCGCCATGCTGCGTGATCACATTGTCGATCTTCAGGGCCTTCAGCCGCGCCTCGGCTTCGGTCAGCAGGCTGCGATAGCGCTCGATGGAATAAACATAGCGCGCCAGCCGGCTCAGCACCGCGGCCTGGTAGCCACTGCCCGTACCGATCTCCAGCACCCGGTGGCGCGGCTGCACGTCCAGCGCCTGGGTCATCAGGCCGACGATATAGGGCTGTGAAATCGTCTGGGCGCAGTCGATCGGCAGGGCCTGATCCTCCCACGCCTGATCGAGGAATTTCTCGTGCACGAAGACGGCCCGGTCGATCGACTCCATCGCCGCCAGCACGCGCGTGTCCGTCACCCCCTGCTGCCGTAGCCCCAGGATCAGCCGGCCTGCGCGATCGTCGTTCAGTTTCATCTAAATCCACCCCCGTCGGGGGTGGAGGAAGGATCGGTGGAACCGATCCGACGACCGGACCATCCGAAGGATGGTGGATGGGCTAACCGCAACCGTTCGTGGATGGGTCTAGCCCCCTCCACCACGCTACGCGCGGTTCCCCTCCCCCGAGGGGGGATGACTCTCACGCCACCACCGTCTTCGGCGGAGCCCCGCCCAGCACGCCCTTCAGATCATGGATGCTCGGCGCGTGGGTCAGGTCGATGTGCAGCGGCGTAACCGAGATCTTGCCCTCGTCCATGGCCCGCAGGTCGGTACCCGGCGCATGGTCCCGCTTCGACCCGCGAAAGCTCATCCAGTAATAGTCGCGTCCCCGCATATCGACGCGCTTGACCGCATGCATCTCGCCGATGCCGCGGAAGCCCTGGCGCGTCACCTCCACCTCGGTCACATCCTCGGGCGGCCGGGCCGGGAAATTCAGGTTCATCACCACCCCGTCCTGCCACGGCTGAACCAGCAGCCGGCTGATGATGGCCGGCGCATAGGCCTCGGCCGTCTCCCAGTGGACAACCACATCGTCATGGAACCGCTCCAGCGACTGCGACAGCGCGATCGAGCGGATGCCGAACGCCATCCCCTGCAGCGCCCCCGCCACCGTCCCCGAATAGGAGCAGTCCTCGCCGACGTTATGGCCGCGGTTGACCCCCGACAGCACCAGATCGGGTTTCTCGGGCATCAGATCCCCGACCGCCAGCACGATACAGTCGGTCGGCGTTCCCGTCACCGCGAACCGCCTGTCGCCCAGCCGGTTGACGCGCAGCGGCTCGGTCAGGGTCATCCCCCGGCCCTTGCCCGACTGTTCCTCCTGCGGCGCCACCACCCAGACATCGTCGGACAGGGTCCGCGCGATCCGCTCCAGACAGGCCAGCCCCCCGGCCTCGATGCCGTCGTCGTTGGTCAGCAGGATACGCATGCCGCTCCGCTCAAAGAGTCCACAGGACGATAGCGCAAGGCGTCATGTCAGCTCGCCGGACGGATGTCGTCGGCCAGCACCACGAAGCTGCCGCCGCATTCGTTGCGGATCACCGACCCGGCATGTTCGATCCGGTCGCTGGAAGCCTGCGACCACGGCGCGGTCCGGCCGCTGATCCGGACCTTGGCGTTGGACAGGTCACCCGACATCCGCATGATGTCACGCGGCGCAGCGCCGGACAGGCACGGCCGCGAGAACGGCTGCAGCACCTGGTCCTGATCGGCATACAGCTGGAACTCGCCCTCGCTGAAGCGCACCCAGCCGGTGAAGCTGGTGTCTCCGGCCGCGTGGACATAGGTGTTCGACGACGGCCCGCTGGCGCAGGCCCCGAGAGCCAGCAGGGCGGTCATGGTCAGTATTTTCAACATCTGAACCTCTTTATCTCCGCTCATCCCCGCGAAAGCGGGGATGAGCGGAAACTATTGAACCCCGCCCACGTGCGTCACCCCACCCATATAGGGCAGCAGAGCGGTCGGCACCGCGATCCGCCCATGTTCGTCCTGATAGTTTTCCATGATCGCCACCAGCGTCCGACCGACCGCCAGTCCGCTGCCGTTCAGCGTATGCACGAACTCGGTCTTCTTCTCACCGTCCCGCTTGAACCGCGCGTCCATCCGCCGGGCCTGGAAGTCCCCGCAGTTCGAACAGCTGCTGATCTCGCGATACGTCCCCTGCGACGGCAGCCAGACCTCCAGATCAAAGGTCTTCTTCGCCGAAAAGCCCATATCGCCCTTGCACAGCAGCATGCGGCGGTACGGCAGGTTCAGCTTCTCCAGCACCACCTCGGCGCAGCGCACCATCCGCTCATGCTCGGCTTCGGAATCCTCGGGCCTTGAGATCGATACAAGCTCCACCTTGTGGAACTGGTGCTGCCGGATCAGCCCGCGCGTGTCCCGCCCCGCCGACCCCGCCTCGGCCCGGAAACAGGGCGTCAGGGCGGTCATCCGCATGGGGGTGGCCAGCTCGCTCTCGGACAGGATCTGCTCGCGCACGAGATTGGTCAGGGACACTTCGGCGGTGGGAATGAGAAACAGCGAATCGTATTCCCTCGCTTCGTACTTCTTGCGCCACTCAACTTGCCGTCCAATCCACGCAGAATTCATCTCCTCCATCGTGATTTTGGAGGGCATCCGTTCTCTGAACTCGGCGGCTTGGCCAGCCCGAGCTTGATCGTAGTCGGACCAAAAGCGGTCCGCATCAAATGTGCTAAACAGGTCAGGCTTGAACTTCGGCAGTTGCCCTGTCCCGAACATCGCCTCATCGCGCACCAGATACGGCGGATTGACCTCCAGATAGCCGTGCACAGTTGTCTGCACGTCCAGCATGAACTGGCCGATGGCCCGTTCCAGCCGTGCCAGCCCGCCCTTCAGCACCGCGAACCGCGAGCCCGACATCTTCGCCGCCGCCTCGAAATCCAGCAGGCCCATGGCCTCGCCCAGATCGGCGTGATCCTTCGTCGGTCCACCCTCGCGGGGCGTTCCCCACGGCTGACCGACCAGCACATTGCCGGCCTCATCCTCGCCCTCGGGCACGTCGTCGGCCGCCAGATTCTTCTGCGCCGCCAGTTGGTCGCGCAGCCGCTTGCCGACCTCGGCCTCCACCGCCTCCGCCGCCGCGATCTCGCCCTTCAGGCTCTCGACCTCGAGCTTCAGCCGGTCGGCCTCGGCCATGTCCTTTTTGGCCATCGCCGCGCCGATCAGTTTGGACGCCGCATTGCGCCGCGCCAGGGCGTCCTGCCCCGCCGTCTGCGCCGCCCTCAGCTCACGATCCAGCCGCAACAGCTCCTCGACCATGGCCTCCGCCCCCTCCACCCCACGCGACGACCAGCCGCTGACGAAAGCGGCGGGATGGTCTCGAATGGCGCGGATGTCGTGCATGGTCGGTCAGTCTGTACCGGAATAAAGGGATGCTCTAACCGAGTCCCTCTCCCATGGGGAGAGGGCTTGAGCGCACGGCGTCCCCGACCTGATCCGGGGCGTCGTCCTTGCGCGAAAGGGCGAGGGGCGGCTGTCGGGGGCGGCTTGGCCGCTTCTCCCATCCGACAATAATCCGGCGCTGCGCGCCACCGTCTCCCAAAGGGAGAAGGAAACCCCTGACGATCCGCTGCCAATCCATCGGCTGTCTTCACGTCTCGCGCAGCCAACCCCCTGATTCTGCGCACACTTCAGAAATCACAGCGTCCTGAACCCGCCCCAGCCTGCACCCATGAGATACTGCTTTCCCCTTCCGGTTTGAGGAGCCGCAAAACTGGCCGCATTGGACTCATTGCACTGTTTGCACCGTTTTTTTTCGCGACGGCAGTGCAAACTCAGATCAGCCCGCCCAGCGGCGAGCTGGCGTCCGCGTACATCCGCCTGGCCATCCGCCCGGCCAGATAGGACTCCCGCCCGGCGATGACCGCATGTTTCATCGCTCGCGCCATGCGGATCGGGTCGCGCGCCCCGGCGATGGCCGTGTTGGTCAGCACCGCGTCGCAGCCCAGCTCCATGGCGATGGTCGCGTCCGACGCCGTGCCGACCCCTGCGTCAACCAGAACCGGCACGGTCGCCTGTTCCACGATCAGCCGGATATTGACCCGGTTCTGGATGCCAAGGCCCGAGCCGATCGGCGCCGCCGCCGGCATGATCGCCGCCGCTCCGGCCTCTTCCAGCCGCCGGGCCATGACCACGTCGTCGGTGCAGTAGACCATGACGTCGAAGCCGTCCTTGACCAGCAGGTCCAGCGCCCGCAGCGTCTCGATCATGTCCGGATACAGGTGCGCCGTGTCCGACAGCACCTCCAGCTTGACCAGACCCCAGCCGCCCGCCTCGCGCGCCAGCCGCAGCGTCCGCACCGCGTCCTCGCCGGTGAAACACCCCGCCGTATTGGGCAGGAAGGTGAACCGGTCCGGCTTGACGTAATCGACCAGCATCGGCTGCGACGGATCGCTCAAATTCACCCGCCGCACCGCCACGGTGACGATCTCGGCCCCCGCCGCCTCCGCCGCCGCTGCGTTCTGGGCGTAGTCGGCGTATTTGCCGGTGCCGACGATCAGCCGAGAGGTGAAGGTCCGGCCGGCGACGGTCCAGGTGTCATGGGGCTTGGTCATGACGGGGGTTTAGCCCGTCAGCCCCTCAAGTCGAAGCCCCTCGCGAGCCTTATCGACCCGCCGCCGCCCGCCCGTCCCGCGCCGCGACCAGGGCCGAGATGTTGATATCCGACCCCACCACGCAGGTATCGGCGCTCAGCGGACAGATGCCCAGGGTCCGCTCGATCTCGCGCAGCCGCACCACTTCCGGGTTCGACCGGATCGATTCGGCCAGCAGCCGGTTGGCCTCGGCCTGACCCCGCGCCTGGGCGATCTGCGCCTCGGCGTTGGCCCGCTCCAGATTGACCCGCTCCAGGGCGGCGCGGGTGTTCTGCTCTGCGGTGGTGCGCGACTGGATCGCCGCCAGCACCGTCTCCGGATAACGGATCGACCCGACCCACTCCATGCGGATGATCTCCAGCCCCTGCGGCGTCCATTCGCGTTGCAGCGCCTGCATCGCTCTTTGCAGCACGATCTGGCGTCCGGGACCGATCAGCTGGCCCGGGCAGTCTTCAGCGTCGGGCGTGCCCGGGGTCGCCACGGGCGCGCCGGGCGCGATCGGCTGGGTGTTCGGCGTCGCCGACTGCTGGGCGTTGCAGGCGACCGGCAGCTTTTCGGTCTCCCGCGCGATTGCGGCGCGCACCGAGGTCCGCAGCGGCCCGTCGATGAAGGCGTCGAACTCCTGCCGCCACGTCGCGAACAGGTCAGCCGCCTTATCCTCTTGGACACGGAAGGTCAGGGCCACGTCCGCCGTCATCGGCAGGCCGAGAACGTCGGAGAAGGTGATCTCTTCGTTGGTGCCGCCGTCGGCGTTGGCTTCACGGGTATAGCTGTAGGTCCGCTGCAGCGTCTGATAGGTGCGAATCTTCTCGCCAATGCCTTCCCAGTGGAAGCCGGGGCCCAGCTCCGTGCGCTGGACACCGGGGTTGGGGCCGAATTTGGTGGTCTTGATCCCCATGAAGCCGCTCTCGACCGTCACGCTGCAGGAGCTCACCGAGATCGTCCCGATGACAATCAGCAGGCCGATCAAAGTGACGAGGGAAATCACCCGCTGCGGCGATCCGCCCCCGCCGCCGATCGGCAGTTTGATGTTCGACATATTCGACCCGAAATTCGACATCCGCTATCCGCTCCTCAACGCTTCAATGAATTGACGGCCCAGGCCCACAGGCACGAACCGGCCCAGACCAGCACCAGAATGCCCGCGATACCCAGCACCGACGCCGTGATCAGACTGCCGGAGAAAGGCGCCTCCAGCACCGCCGGAACGACGTACCGGATCAGAAATATGAAGGCAATCGCCAGCCCGGCGATGCCGGCGGCGACTCCCAGAGCGGTTTTGATCTCGCGGTCCATGACCCTCTGTAAGGTTCCATGACAGTTCACGGCAAGGCTTTAGACAAAGACTTTTGGCGACGATCGACACTCACCCCCCGCCGACGAACTGCACCAGCTCGATCCGGTCACCCTCGGCCAGCGCCGTCGCCCCATGCAGCGACCTCGGCACGATCTCAAGATTACGCTCGACCGCCACCTTGCGGACGTCCAGCCCGAGCTCCTCGACCAGCGCCAGGATGGTGACCGCCGAGACCGCGCGCGATTCGCCATTGACTTGAATCCGGGGCAAGCAACCGTCCTCTGAAGCGGGGGAGCCGCCTTCTACACCGCCACAGGCGCGCCTAGCCACCCCGCGCCGGCAGGCTGGAGGCCAGATCACCGATCGCCCGCCTCAGCTCGGCGATCTCGCCGCGCAGGGCGGCCATGTCGGCCATTTCCTCGGCATGGACCTGCTGGCGCTCATCGCTGGCCCGGCGCAGGTCAACCTCCAGCTTGTGCCGCTCGGCCTTGGCCTCTTCCTCATGCTCGCTCTGCATGGCGTTGACGACGATGCCGATGAACAGGTTGAGCATGGTGAAGGTCGTGCACAGGATGAAGGGCACGAAGAACATCCAGGCGTAGGGGTGGACCTCCATAACCGGCCGCACGATTCCCATCGACCAGCTCTCCAGCGTCATGATCTGGAACAGGGAATAGGCCGAGGCCGGGATCGAGCCGAACCACTGCGGGAAGTCGCCGCCGAACAGCTTGGTGGCCATGACCGAGGCCACATAGAAGATCAGCCCGAGCAGCAGGGTAATCGACCCCATCCCCGGCAGGGCGCTGATCAGCGCCCCGACCACCCGGCGCAGCGACGGCACCAGGGTGATCATCCGCAGCACCCGCAGGATGCGCAGCGCGCGCAGCACCGAGAAGGCACCGGAGGTTGGAACCAGCGCAATGGCCACAATGGTGAAGTCGAACAGGCTCCACGGGTCCCGGAAGAAGGCCGCGCGGTGCACCGCGATCCGGGCGACCACCTCTACCACGAAGATCGCCAGCACCGCCTTGTCGAACCACCCCAGCACCGACCCGAACCGCGCCATCACCCAGGGACTGGTCTCGAGACCGAGGGTGATCGCATTGAGAATGATCAGGGCGAGGATGAACCGCTCGGTGCGGGGCGACGTCACCAGCTGTCTGAGCCGTTCCAAGGCAGTCTCCACAGGCTTTGCAGCGCGCCCCTTGCCGCAATCCCGCGACGAGCGCCAGATGCATGACGCGAGCGTTTGGACATTCCGTCCGATGCCCTTAGGTCAATCTTGCAAGCGTTCGGTTTGATTACCGCCACGCCTCAGCTAAAAGGCCCGTCCGATTCCGGCGCGAAGCCGCATCATCCTCGAGCGCATGCCCGATCAAACCGTCCTCTATGTCCTGAACGGCCCGAACCTCAACCTGCTTGGGGTCCGCGAACCCGACATCTATGGCCATGAGACGCTGGCCGACGTGAAGGCGCTGTGCGAACTTGCCGCCGGGACGGTCGCCGTGGTCTTCCACCAGACCAACCACGAGGGCGAGTTGATCGACCGGGTGCATGAGGCCCGCGAACAGGCCTCCGCCCTCGTCATCAACCCGGCCGGCTACGGCCACACCTCGGTGGCCCTGCTGGACGCACTGAAGACCCTGACGATCCCGATCGTCGAATGCCATCTGTCGAACCCGGCCGCGCGCGAGCGTTTCCGGCATCGCTCCTATGTCTCGCCCGTCGCGGCGGGCGTGGTTTCGGGCTTCGGCTCATTCAGCTACGAACTGGCCGTCAAGGCCGCCCTGAAGCTGGCGCGGGAACGCAGCCAGACCGCGGGCCGTTCGAACACGACGACGTAAAGAGGCACAAAGACCGATGGCCGATCCCAAAACGCCCGCGCCCAGGCTCAAGAGCGACGACATTGACACCGCCCTCGTGCGCGGCCTCGCCGACATCCTGAACGACACCGACCTGACCGAGATCGAGGTCGAGCGCGGCGATCTGAAGATCCGCGTGGCTCGCGAGATTACCATGGCGGCCCCGGTCCAGTACGCCCCGGCTCCCGTCGTCCATGCCCCCGCGCCTGCCGCAGCCGCGCCGGTGTCCATGCCGTCCGACCCCGCCACCATCGTCGCCAAACAGGGCGAAGAGGTGAAATCGCCGATGGTCGGCACCGTCTATCTGCAGGCCTCGCCCGAAGCGGCGCCGTTCGCTCAGGCCGGCGACACGGTCAAGAAGGGCCAGACCCTGCTGATCATCGAGGCCATGAAGACGATGAATCCGATCCAGTCCCCCCGCGACGGCGTCGTGAAGGAAATCCTGGTCGGCGACGCCCAACCGGTCGAGTTCGGCGAGCCGCTCGTCCTGCTGGAAGCCTGAGCCCGTGTTCACGAAAGTTCTGATCGCCAACCGCGGCGAAATCGCCCTGCGCATCCATCGCGCGTGCAAGGAGATGGGCATCTCCACCGTCGCCGTTCATTCCGAGGCGGACCGCGGCGCCATGTGGGTTCGGCTGGCCGACGAGAGCGTCTGCATCGGCCCGGCCCCGGCGGCCAAATCCTATCTCAACATCCCCTCGATCATCGCCGCCGCCGAGATCACCGGGGCCCAGGCGATCCACCCCGGCTATGGCTTCCTGTCCGAGAACGCCCGTTTCGCCGAGATTGTCGAAGCCCACGGCATGACCTTCATCGGACCCAAGCCCGAGCACATCCGGGTCATGGGCGACAAGATCGCCGCCAAACAGACGGTGCTGGAGGCGGGTATCCCCTGCGTGCCCGGCTCGGCCGGTGAGGTCGAGACCATCGAGGACGCCATCGCGGCGTCGAAGGACATCGGGTTCCCCCTGATCGTGAAAGCGGCCGCCGGCGGCGGCGGACGCGGTATGAAGGTCGCCCTGACCGCTGATGATCTGGTCGAGGCCGTCCAGACGGCCCAGTCCGAGGCCACCGCCGCCTTCGGCAACGGCGCCGTCTACATGGAGCGCTACCTCCAGAAGCCGCGCCACATCGAGCTTCAGGTCATCGCCGACAGCCACGGCAACGTCGTTCATCTGGGCGAGCGCGACTGCTCGCTGCAACGCCGCCACCAGAAGATCATGGAAGAGGCCCCCTCGCCCGCCCTGTCGGCGGCTGAACGGGTCGCCATCGGCGAGACGGTCAACAAGGCAATCGCCAGCATCGGCTACCTCGGCGTCGGCACCATCGAATTCCTGTGGGAGGACGGCGAGTTCTTCTTCATCGAAATGAATACCCGCCTGCAAGTCGAGCATCCGGTTACGGAAATGATCACCGGCGTCGATCTGGTTCGCGAGCAGATCCGCATCGCCGCCGGCCTGCCGCTGTCGTTCGAGCAGTCGGACGTGACCTTCAACGGCCATGCCATCGAATGCCGGATCAACGCCGAAAACGCCGAAACCTTCACCCCTTCGCCCGGCACCATCACCGACTTCCACGCCCCGGGCGGCCTGGGCGTGCGGCTGGATAGCGCAATCTACGCCGGCTATTCGATCCCGCCCTATTACGACAGCCTGATCGGCAAGCTGATCGTCCACGGCCGCGACCGCGAGGAGTGCATCGCCCGTCTCAAACGCAGCCTGAACGAGATGGTCATCGGCGGCATCGACACCACCATTCCCCTCTTCCAGAAACTTCTGCAGGAGCCGGATATCCTGTCCGGCGACTACGACATTCACTGGCTGGAGAACTGGGCCAAACGCCGGAAGGGCGCAGCCTAGACCCGGTGGAAGACCAAGGCTTCAGCGCCAGCAACCCTTTCGGCACCTTCGGGCCCGATGAACTGCTGAACTGCTATGCGACCGGCGTCTTCCCCATGGGCGAGGCCCGCGACGATCCCCGCATCTTCCTGGTCGAGCCGGAGCAGCGGGGCGTCATTCCGCTGGATGGCTTTCACATCCCGACCCGCCTGAAGCGGACCACGCGCGGCGATCCCTTTCAGATTCGCGTCGACACCGCCTTCGGCGCGGTTCTCGACGCCTGCGCCGCCTCGACCACGGGACGCGAGGACACCTGGATCAACGGCCCGATCCGTCGCCTGTATCTCGAGCTGAACGCGCGCGGTCAGGCCCACAGCATCGAGTGCTGGCGGGACGAGCGGCTGGTCGGCGGCCTGTACGGCGTCACCTTGGGCGGGGCCTTCTTCGGCGAGAGCATGTTCAGCCGCGAACGCGACGCGTCCAAGGTCGCCCTGGTGCATCTTGTGGCGCGGCTGAAGCGAGGCGGCTGGCGGCTGCTGGACGCCCAGTTCCAGACTGAACATCTCAGCCAGTTCGGCGCCGTCGCAACGCCTCAGGCCACCTATCTGAAAGTGCTGAAGTCCGTTCGCGCGTTACGCCCGAACGCGCGATCCCTGTTCGAACCGATGACCGGGGCCGAGGCCATCTTCTATGCCTTGCAGCCGACGACCCAGGCGTCATAGATCGGGTGCTGCAAGCCGCTGACGGCCGGTGACGAGGCGAACATCCAGCCCCTGAAGATCTGCCGCGGCTCGGCGGCGCGGATCACGCCCCGCGGCTGCACGCTGACTTCAAGATAGGCAATCGCATCGCCGACCTGCTCATCCGAGGCCGACACCTCGCAGGCGCGGGCCTTGATGATCAGCGACCTCTGGAAACGCACCGGACGGCCGTCGACCTCGACCTCAAACCGCATCGGCACGCCGGTGATCTTGTCCACGGCCTCGATGATGGCGACGCGACCACGCTGGCGGCGCGAGGGCGCGACCGGCGCCTCGGCCTTCACCACCGCTTTCTCCGCGACCCCGGCGTCTTCCTCTGCGACCACCGCATCGTCGCCGACGACGGGATCCACTGCGGCCGGAATGGTCGGTCCCACGGGCGTGATGGCGATCGGCGCGGCCGGAGCCGGAGCCGCCTCCGGTGCGGGCTCGGGTGGCGTCGCCGGCTGGGTGTTCAGTCCGGCCGTCGGATTGGGGATCGGCACGGCGTCCTGCGGCAGGTCGTTCAGCGCCGACGCAACGACGGCGCCCGACGCCAGCAGCGCCATCGCGGCCGCCCCCGCGACGATGGGCCCCTTGCGGTTCATTCCGGACGCCAGGCTTCGTAGTCGCCGGTCGCGGGCGGGCGCTTGCCCTCGCCGGACAGCGAACCCTGTGGACGCCAGGCCATGGGCGTGCCGGTCAGGTTGGGCAGGTGGTCCTGCTCCCAGGCTCGCCGCGGAAGCGGGTGCTCGGTCGGCAGTTCGTCGTAGGTGTAGTGCATCCATCCGTGCCAGTCCGGCGGCACCTTCGACGCGTCGGCATAGCCGTTGTAGACCACCCAACGGCGACGGCGTCCGTCATAGCTTTTGGTGTCGCGCGACTGGTAATAGCGGTTGCCGAACTCGTCGGTGCCGACGAGTTCCCCGCGCTTGGCGATGGTGAAAAGAGTGCCGAGCGTCGCCCCGCTGGTCCAGCCGAAGATCTTGCCTAACACGTGGGGAAATCCAGTCGTTTCGGGATCGCGGAGCGAGTCCGCGCGTCGGACCCGATCATAGAAACCTCGCAGCACTCAGTCCAGCGCTCTCACGACGGTGTTGCCCTCAACATCTTGGGGGTAACCCACCCCGGACACTCCAGATTTATTGCAGAGAACCCGCGACCGCCGTTAGGCTGGCCTACCGGCCACGCCGAGACCACCGCATGCGCTTTTCCTTCGCCTCCCTCGCCGCTCTGACGCCCCGACCCGACCGCGAGATCGAACGCGCCGACCACGTCGCGGTCGTGGCCGCGCCGGAGTCTTGGACGGACGCCCAGATCGAGGCTTGGCTGGACCTCACCGACGATCTCGGCCTCGAGTGCGCCGGTGATGATCCGCTGGGTCAGATGGCGGCGTCGTGGAGCTCGCGCCTAGGCCTGTCGCAGGTCGAGGCCACGCATCTGGCTGCGACGCTGATCCTGGGAATCGCGACGCCCGCCCGGACGAGCGGCACGCTGTCCGGCATCCTCGACCTGTCCGATCCGGGCGCGGTCCGGGCGCTTGAGGCCGTCATGGCCCGCCGGCGTGCTGAACGGCTCGCGTCCGCGGCCGTCGAGGCCGCCTCCGACGCCTTGGCCGGGGTCACGGACGCCGTATCGCGTTGCGAAGGCCCGCAAGGGGATTGCGCCGATCCGTCCCGCAATCCCGCCCTCGCCCGCGCCGCCCTGTCCGCGCGAAAAGCCGGCGCGAAGGATGCGGACATCCTGCGCGCCATCGCCGGAGACTCGTTCGCCACTGCGCCCCTGCCGGCGCCTGCCGCGCTGCCCGTCGTCGCCCTGGCCGACCGCGCCCTGATCGCTTCGGGCGCACCGGAGGCGCTGACCGCCGCGGCCGGAGCGATCGACGGCGACCTGATCCTGACCTTTGCCCGGGAGACGGCGGAGGTCATCCAGACCGCGTCCCGTTCGGCGGCCGCTGTACTGTCCCTGCCTGCGCTCGCGGCCGTGGCCGGAGACGCCTTCGACGTCGCCCTGGCCGATCTTGTGCGCCTCTGGAGCCGCGCCCTCGCCGGCCGTCGGACCGGACTCGTCGTGATCGGCCTAGGCGGTCTGGCCGATCTCGCCGTTTTGCACGACGACGTCTCCGGCTTCGTCGAGCGCGTGGCGATGATTGTGCGGGAAGCGGCGGAGGACGTCGCCGTCGGCCTGTTCGTGGATGACGCGGAGGCCGATCTCAGGCTGGGTCTCTCGCCGTTCTCGGCCGTCGAGACCTGGCAGACGGCGGACGGCGGGGTGGCGCGTCGCCTGCGGCCTTCATTCGCGCAAGCGATCCTGGGCAAGGGCGGCGACGTCGACGACGCCGAGCGCCATCTGTTCGGGCGGCGCACGCTCGTCGACGCTCCGGGCGTCGATCATGCCACCTTGCGGGGTCGGGGCTTCACCGATCTGGAACTGGAGAGCGTGGAAAACGCGCTCGGCCACGTCGAACGGCTGGAGGACTGCTTGCGCGCGCCGGTGCTGGACCCCGGCTTCCTGCGCGACGTGCTGGGCGTCGAGGAGGGTGAAACCGAACTGCTGGCGCGGCTGGCGTTCGATTCCACGGAGATCGACGCGGCCACGACATGGGCGTTCGGGTATGGAGACCTGTCTGCCTGGAAGAACGCGCCGGAAAACCTGCTGCATGCCCTGACTGAGCCCACCGCTTTCGAGGCCGGGATTCGCCAGCTGCTGGAAGCCTTCAGCGCCGTTCCCGACGTCGCGGCGCGGCCTCTGCCGTGGCAGGCCACGACCGGTCAGGCCGCGCGGGCGCTGAGCGACGCGTCGCGTGACGGTCGGCTCGCTGCGCGCCTGCAGCGATATCAGGCCCCGTGCGGCCCTTTGCTTGACCTTCCGGATGTCGAGCCGTCGCGTGAACGCCGGTGGGAGCCGGACGCCAAACCGGTCGAGCGCGTGGTGGAAAAGGTCGTCGAGCGCGACCGCACCCGCCGCAAACTGCCCGATCGCCGCAAGGGCTATATCCAGAAGGCGGCCGTCGGCGGGCACAAAGTCTATCTCCACACCGGCGAGTACGACGACGGCGAGCTCGGAGAGATTTTCATCGACATGCACAAGGAAGGGGCCGCCTTCCGCTCGCTGATGAACAATTTCGCCATCGCCATCTCGATCGGTCTGCAATACGGCGTGCCGCTGGACGAGTTCGTGGACGCCTTCGTCTTCACCCGCTTCGAGCCCGCCGGACGCGTCACCGGCAACGACTCGATCCGCTCGGCGACGTCGATCCTCGACTACATCTTCCGCGAACTGGGCGTGTCCTATCTGGACCGCCACGAGCTGGCCAACGTCGATCCGGAGGGTCTGAACGCCGACGGACTGGGGGCGGGAAAGGGCGAGGACGGCTTGCCCGGGACGGTTCCCGCCGCACGCTTCATCTCCAAGGGGTTCGCCCGAGGCGCCGCGCCGGACAATCTCGTCGTCCTGCCCTTCGGCCAGAAGCGGGAACAGGCCGCGCCGACTCTGGGGGCCAGCGAGGCGGTCGCCTGCCCGGCGTGCGGGGATTTCTCGCTGCAACAGAGAGGCGCGGGCTGGATCTGCGACACCTGCGGGGCCGCGCCTTCGATGCAGGGTTAGTCAAGGATTGCTCTCCAGAATGCCTTCGTCTTGCCGGGAACGGTCGAGACAGCGAGCGCATCGCCATGAGACCCGTCCTGACCATGGCCCTCGCTTTCGCGGTTCTCGCGGCCGCCCTGCCGGCCACCGCCCAGAACGCGGGCCAGATTTCGCTCGGGCGCGGCGGCTCGAGCTGCGCCGGCTGCAATCTGTTCCAAGCCGACCTGTCCGGGATGGAGGCGCGCGGCCTGAATCTTTCTGGCGCGCGGTTGCGGCAGGCGGACCTCAGCGTGACGACGATGAACCGGGCCCGCTTCTCCAACGCCGACCTGCGCGACGTCGAGGCCTACGGTGGCGTCTTCTCCAGCTCCAGCTTCGTCGGGGCCTATCTTGAAGGCGTCGACTTCTCGGGAGCCATCCTGACCGGAGCCAATCTCTCGGGCGCGTCCCTGGTGCGCGCGAGTGGACTGACCCAGGGTCGCCTGAACCAGGCCTGCGGCGACGAAGCGACGCGCCTGCCCGGCGGTCTGTTCATTCCTTGCTGCTGAAAAGCCATGATCGCGCCTGCCGACCTTACCGCGATTTAAGTAGGGACGACGGGCATTTGGAGGCATGAGCGGGTCGTGACCAAGTTCTGCACGACCCCGATCCGTCGCCGCCCTGCCGCCGCCTTGGCGCTCGGCGCCGCCTTGGCCACCCTCGCGTCCGGCGCGCCCGCCGTGGCCGGCGACGTCTCCTTCCAATACGGCTATCAGGACCGCGACGTCGCCCGCATGATCTCGCTGGGCGGCTCCTGCAATCGCTGCGAGCTGTCGGGCCGCGACCTGACCGGTGCCGCCTTTCACGGCGCCAGCTTCACCAATGCTACCCTGGTCGGGGCCGACCTGCGCGGGGCGGAGCTGATCGGTTCGAATTTCTCGGGCAGCGACTTCTCGCGCGCCAATATGGACGGCGCCGAGATGGTCGGCGGCAATTTCACCGGTGCCAATTTCACCAGCGCCAGCCTGTCCGGCGTCGACGCCACGGGCGCGACCCTGGTGCGCGTTCGCTTCAGCAGCGCCGATCTGTCGGGCGCGGAGCTGGTTGGCGCGAACCTGAACGGCGCGGTGCTGGCCAGCGCGGATCTGAGCGACGCCGACCTGACCGCCGTAACCCTGGCCAACGTCAACGCCCGCTCGGCCGATTTCTCGGACAGCGAAGTCTCGATGTCCAACCTGTCCAACGGCGACTTCCGCTCGGCCTCCTTCCGCGACGCCACGCTCAACGGCGCGCGTCTGACGGGCGGCAGCTTCGCCGGAGCGGACTTCCGCGGGGCAGGGATGAACCGCACGGACGTGCGCGGAACCGACCTGAGCGGCGCGCGCGGCCTGTCGCAGGAGCAGATCGGACGGGCCTGCGGCGACGCCTCGACCCGACTGCCCGGCGGCCTCACCGCGCGAACCTGCCGGGGCGTGAGTGTCATTCGCCTCGGCCCAGTCCCGCCCGCGCCGCCAGCTCCCCCGCGGCCGCCGCGCGGCCGAAATCTGGTCATCGCCGGCAACTGAGCCCTGACCGTCGGACCCAATCCCCCCGACCGCTACCCCTTGAGGGGCAATGCAGGGCGGATGTGCAGTTCCTTGTACTGACGCTCGGCCGCTTCAGCCGGGGCGTTCATCAGCAGATCCTGTCCCTGCTGGTTCAACGGGAAGGCGATGACCTCGCGGATGGCCGTCTGGTTGGCCAGCAGCATGACGATGCGGTCGATGCCGGGGGCCAGACCGCCGTGCGGCGGCGCACCATAGCGGAAGGCGTTGAGCATGCCGCCGAATTGGTCCTCGACCACCGAGGCGTCATAGCCGGCGATCTCGAAGGCCTTGAGCATAATCTCGGCCTTGTGGTTCCGGATCGCGCCGGAGCACAGCTCATAGCCGTTGCACACGATGTCGTACTGATAGGCGAGGATGGTCAGCGGGTCCTGCGTCTGCAGAGCCTCCATCTCGCCCTGCGGCATCGAGAAGGGGTTGTGCGAGAAGTCGACCTTCTTCTCTTCCTCGGACCATTCGAACATCGGGAAGTCGACGATCCAGCAGAATTTGAACTCGTCGTCCGAGATCAGGTTCAGGTCCTGGCCCAGTTTGGTGCGGGCGTTGCCGGCGAATTTGTAGAAGACGGACGGGTCGCCGGCGACGAAGAAGGCCGAGTCACCGGTCTTCAGACCCAGTTGCGCCGCGATGGCCGCCGTCTTTTCGTCACCGAGGTTTTTGGCGATCGGACCGCCCGGGCCTTCCAGGTTCTGGTCGTCGGCGGCACGCCAGAACACGTAGCCGAGGCCCGGTTGGCCCTCGCCCTGGGCCCAGGAGTTCATACGGTCACAGAAGGCGCGCGAGCCGCCGCTCGGCGCGGGAATAGCCCAGATGGCATTCTTGGGATCAGCGCCCAGGATCTTTGCGAACAGGCCGAACCCGCCGTCGCGGAAATGCGCGCTGACGTCCTGCATCTCGATCGGATTGCGCAGGTCCGGCTTGTCGGTGCCGTATCTCGAGATGCTCTCCCGGTAGGGAATGCGGACGAAGGGGTAGGGATCGACCGTCTTGCCGTCGGCGAACTCCTCGAACACGCCGTGCATGACGGGCTCGATCGCGGCGAACACATCCTCCTGGGTGACGAAGCTCATCTCGACGTCGAGCTGGTAGAACTCCAGCGAGCGGTCCGCGCGCAGGTCCTCGTCGCGGAAACAGGGGGCGATCTGGAAATAGCGGTCGAAGCCCGAGACCATCAGCAGCTGCTTGAACTGCTGCGGAGCCTGCGGCAGGGCGTAGAATTTGCCGGGGTGCAGGCGCGACGGCACCAGAAAGTCGCGCGCGCCCTCGGGCGAAGAGGCCGTCAGGATCGGCGTCTGGTACTCGAGGAAGCCCTGGCCGACCATGCGCTGGCGGATCGAGGAGATCACCCGCGAGCGCAGGACGATGTTCTTGTGCAGGGTCTCGCGGCGCAGATCGAGGTAGCGGTGCTTGAGCCTGATTTCTTCGGGATACTCCGGCTCGCCGAAGACCGGCAGCGGCAGTTCGGCGGCTTCCGACAGGACTTCGACGGCTTTGACGCGGATCTCGATCTCGCCGGTCGGCAGGTTGGCGTTCTTCGTGTCGGCGGAACGGGCCACGACCTCGCCGTCGATCTTGATCACGCTCTCGGCGCGCAAACGTTCGACAGCCTCGAAGCCCGGCGTCTCGGGGTGCAGCACCAGCTGGGTCAGGCCGTAGTGATCGCGCAGGTCGATGAACAACAGGCCGCCGTGGTCGCGTTTGCGGTGCACCCAGCCGGACAGTCGGACGTTCGAGCCTGCATCGGTCAAACGCAGGGCGCCGCAGGTGTGGGAGCGGTAGGCATGCATGGGCGGTTCGTCTTGGATCAGGGGCGGCGAGGGCCGCAATTCGGGAGGCCGGAAGGGCGCATCATCACCCCGGAAAGTCAAGGTTGGCCAGATGATGGACAAGGCTATTGTTTGTCTTCCCTGTCGCTGAAATTATCCGGGAAATTGTCTCCGAATTCCCCACGAAGTCTCCACAGCCGAAAGGCATTGTCCACCGGCGGGGACGGAACCTCGACCGACGTCTGCTATAGCTGTTCCGCAATGACCGCCCGCCCGACACCCGCTGACCAGATGCGCCTGCCGCTGCAACGCGACCTGCCCGAGGGCGAGGTCGGGTTCGTGGTGTCGGACTGCAATCGCTCTGCGGTGGAAGCGGTGGCGGACTGGCCGAACCTGATCGGCGGGGTGATGGCGATCTGCGGGCCGGCGGGCTGCGGCAAGAGCCGGCTGGCGCAGGTCTGGGCCGAACGGGTCGGGGCGGTGGCCATTCACGGGGCCGAGGCGGCGCTGATCGATCCGATGGAGCTGGACGGGCGGCCGGTGCTGCTGGATCCGGCTTGCGACGTCGATGACGAGACCCTGTTCCATCTGATCAACCTCGCCCAGGCCCCGGGCGGGGCGTTGTTGCTGGTGGCGCGGTCCGGGCCGTCGAGCTGGGCGGTGGCCCTGCCCGACATGCGCTCGCGGCTGGACGCGGTCCGGACCATCCCGATAGAGGCGCCCGACGACGCTGTGCTGGCGGCCATGCTGGACGCCCGGTTCGCTGAGCGGGGCATCCGCCCGCAGAAGGACGTCGTGCCCTATCTGCTGCGCAGGATCGACCGCTCGGCGGCGGCGGCGGCCGAAGTGGTCGAGCGGCTGGACGCCCTGCACAAGCCTGTGACCCGGGCGCTGGCGCGGGAGGCGGTGGAGGGGGCAGCGGAGAGCGGGGAGTTGTTTGAGTGACGGCTGCGGACCCCCCTCCACCACGCTTCGCGCGGTCCCCCTCCCCCGTTAGGGGAGGAATGCGGGCTTGAATCCTCCCCCGTCGGGGGAGGTGGATCGACGGCGTCGCCGGCGAGACGGAGGGGGCCCCGGCCCTAAAGACCCAGCCTGGCCTTCAGGATGTCATTCACCGCCGCCGGGTTGGCCTTGCCGCCGGTGGCCTTCATGACCTGGCCGACGAACCAGCCGAGGGCCTGGGGCTTTTCGGCCACGGCGGCGGCCTTGTCGGGGTTGGCGGCGATGATGTCGTCGACGGCTTTCTCGATGGCGCCCGTGTCGTTGACCTGGACCAGACCGCGCGCCTCGACCACCTGACGCGGCGAGCCTTCGCCGGCCCAGACGTGGTCGAAGACCTCCTTGGCGATCTTCGACGAGATGACGCCTTCCTCGATCAGGGCCACCAGTTCGGCGACGTGCGCCGCCGGGACCGGGCTTTCCGAGAAGTCCAGATTGTCGGCGGCGAGGCGGGCGGACAGCTCATTCGTCACCCAGTTGGACACCAGCTTGGCGTCCCTGCGCCCACTCCCGGTATCTTGGGCCGCCGCCTCGAAATAGTCGGCCTTGGCCCGTTCCGAGATCAGCACCACGGCGTCATATTGCGACAGGCCGTAGTCGGCCATCAGCCGGCGGCGTTTCTCGTCCGGCAGTTCGGGCAGCGAGGCCTTGATGCCGTCGATCCAGGCCTGTTCCAGCTCCAGCGGCAGCAGGTCGGGGTCCGGGAAATAGCGATAGTCCATCGCCTCTTCCTTGGAGCGCATCGAGCGAGTCTCTCCGGCCGTCGCGTCATAGAGGCGAGTCTCCTGAGTGATCTTGCCGCCCTCTTCGAGAATCTCGATCTGGCGACGGGCCTCATAGTTGATCGCCTGGGAGATGAAGCGGAACGAGTTGACGTTCTTGATCTCGCAGCGCGTGCCCAGATGGCTGAAGTCGCCGGTCGCCTTGTATTTGGCATACTGGCCCTCGCGGCAGACCGAGACATTGACGTCGGCGCGCAGATTGCCCTTCTCCATATCGCCGTCGCAGGTGCCCAGATAGATCAGGATGGTCCTGATCTTCTTGACGTAGGCCACGGCTTCTTCGGGAGAACGGATGTCCGGACGCGACACGATCTCCATCAGGGCCGTGCCCGCGCGGTTCAGGTCGACGTAGCTGTCGGTCGGCGACAGATCGTGGATCAGCTTGCCCGCGTCCTGCTCCAGATGCAGGCGTTCGATGCCGACGTTGAAGAAGGAGCCGTCCTCGGCCTCGACCTCGACGACGCCCTCGCCGACGATGGGGAAATAAAGCTGGCTGATCTGATAGCCGGTGGGCAGGTCGGGGTAGAAATAGTTCTTGCGGTCGAACTGGCTGCGCCTGTTGATCTGCGCATTGAGGCCGAGGCCGGTGCGGACCGCCTGTTCGACGCAGTGGCCGTTCAGGGTCGGCAGCATGCCGGGAAAGCCGGCGTCGACCAGTGACACCTGCTCGTTCGGCCCCGCGCCGAAGCCCACGGCCGCGCCCGAGAACAGCTTGGCCTTGGACGCCACCTGGGCGTGGATTTCCAGCCCCATGACGATTTTCCAAGGGCCAGTCCGGCCCCGGATAAGTTTGGAGGTGGTCGGTGTGTCGGTCATGCCGCTGTCCTAGCGCCGAGCGACGCGCAGATAAAGTTCCCGTCTTGAGCTCGTCACGGAAACCGGCTTTGCTCCGGCTCTCATCGGGAGTTCACCAAGACCATGACCAAGACCTTCGCCGCCGCGGCCGCTCTGGCTGTCCTCGCCCTCGCCGGCACCGCCGCCGCCCAGACGGCGCCCGCCGCGCCCCAGACCGCACCGGCTGCTGCCCGGCCGACGATCAACAGCCCGATCAAGGCTTTGCTCGCCAATCCGCAGACCAAGGCTGTCATGGAAAAGCACATGCCGGGTATTTCGGAATTTCCGGGACTGTCACAGTTCGAGAATTTCACCCTGATCCAGATCGCTCCGATGTCCCAAGGCGCTGTCACCGAAGAGCTGATCAACAAGATCGACACTGACCTCAAGGCGCTCCCGGCGGCGTAGGATTAGACGCCTTCACCTCGACTCCCTCTCCAGAAGGGAGAGGGAGTTTTCGGCTTCACCACCACTTCTCCGGCTTCGCGACAAACCCCGCCGCATCCTCCAGCGCGCTGGCCACCTGGAACACGGTCGCCTCGTCCAGCGCCTTGCCGATGACCTGGAGGCCGAGCGGCAGGCCGCCTGCGTCCACGCCCGCGGGCACCGAAATACCCGGCAGGCCGGCGAGGTTGGCGGTGACGGTGAAGATGTCGTTCAGATACATCTGCAGCGGGTCGATCTGCTTGTCGCCCAGCGCGAAGGCGGCCGACGGCGTGGATGGCGTCAGGATGGCGTCGACCCTGTCCCAGACCGCGTCGAAATCCATGGCGATGCGGCGGCGGACCTTGAGCGCGCGGACGTAATAGGCGTCATAGAATCCAGCCGACAAGACATAGGCCCCGATGGTCAGGCGGCGCTGGACCTCCTTGCCGAAACCCTCGGCGCGGCTGGTCTCATAGAGGTCGGTCAGGCTGGTCGTACCCTCGGCGCGGTGGCCGAAGCGCATGCCGTCATAGCGGGCCAGGTTGGACGAGGCCTCGGCCGGGGCGATGATGTAATAGGCTGGCAAGGCGTATTTGGTGTGCGGCAGGCTGATCTCGACGATCTCGGCACCGCCTGCCTTGAGCCAGGCCACGCCCTGGTCCCACAGCGCCTGGATCTCGGCGGGCATGCCGTCGACGACGTATTCCTTCGGCACGCCGATGCGCAGGCCCTTGACGCCCTTGTTCAGGGACTGGGTCCAGTCCGGCGTCTCGACATCGAGGCTGGTCGAGTCCTTGACGTCGAACGAGCACATGGAGCGCAGCAGGATGGCGGCGTCCTCGACCGTCTTCGTGATCGGCCCGGCCTGATCCAGCGAACTGGCGAAGGCGACCATGCCGAAACGGCTGGCGCGGCCATAGGTGGGCTTGATCCCGACCGTGCCGGTGAAAGCCGCGGGCTGGCGGATCGAGCCGCCGGTGTCCGACGCCGTGGCGGCCAGACAAAGGTCGCCGGCGACGGCCGAGGCCGAGCCGCCCGAACTGCCGCCCGGGGTCAGGTCGGCGTTGGAAGTGGTTGACTTCCATGGGTTCACGACCGGACCGAAGGCCGAGGTCTCGTTGGACGAGCCCATGGCGAACTCGTCCATGTTGAGCTTGCCGAGCATGACCGCGCCGTCGCGCCACAGGTTGGCGGTGACGGTGGACTCATAGGGCGGCACGAAGCCGCGCAGCATGTTGGAGCCGGCGGTCGTCTGGACGCCGTCGGTGCAGAACAGGTCCTTGATCCCCAGCGGCGCGCCTTCCAGCGCCCCGCCCTCGGCCTTCGCCAGCCGCGCGTCGGAGGCACGGGCCATGGCGAGGGCCTTGTCCGTGGTCTGGACGATGAAGGCGTTCAAACGCGGGTTGGCGGCGTCGATATTGGCGACGAAAGCCCTAGTGATCTCTTCCGAAGAGAAGTCGCGGGCCTTGAGGCCGTCGAGCGCGGCCTTGAGGGTCAGTCTGGTCAGGTCGGACATTCTATTCGACCACCTTCGGAACCACGAAGAAGCCGTCGGCGGACCGCGGCGCATTTCCGAGCACGTCTGCGACCTTGTCGCCGTCGGTGACGACGTCGTCGCGCAGGCGCAGGGGCTGGGCCACATTCGACGTCATAGGCTCGACGCCGTCGACGTCGACCTCGTTGAGCTGTTCGATCCAGGCGAGGATGCCGTTCAGCTCGGCGGCCAGCGGCTCAAGCCGGTCCTCGGGGGTCTTGATGCGGGCGAGGTGCGCCACACGGCGCACGGTCGCGGCGTCGATGGCCATACGGCCCTCCACATTTTTGAACTCTGGGCGAAAACCAGAACGGGCGGGATTAGCGTTCCGGCCCCGGTTTCACAAGGATTCTGACGCTATTGCGCCGGTGTGACTGTCACCGTGGCAGGCGCGGCACCGTCCGTGGCGACTGCCCAGCCGACGATGACACGCAGTGTGCGGCTGCCGATGTTGCCGGACGCCTCGTCCATGGTGCTTTCGTCGATCTCCAGATCGACCCGGCCCGGGGCCTCGGACAGCAAGCGATAATCGAGGAAGTCGCCGATGCGGAACACGCGCCAGCCCTCGGCCGGAGCATCGAAGAAGGCGATGTGTGTGTAGAGGCCGTTCATGGCCGGATCGCCACCGGCCGTGCCGAACAGTTTGACGGTCCGGTCGCCCTGGCGCGTCAGCGGGGTCAGTTCGACCACTGCGGCGGCCCATTGCTGGCCTTCGTCGGCGTCGGGCTGGACAATAGCGGCTGGGCCGGCGGCGGTCAGGGGCGCGGCGGCGGCGGTCGGGGCCGACTGTTCGGCGGCGGGCACGGCCGTCTTGCGGGTTTCGACCTGGGCGTCACAGGCGGCGAGGCCCGCCAACGCGACAAGGAAGGTGACTGGCTTCATCGGATGTTCCCCCATCGACGATAGTCCACCTTGCGCTTTGACAGGGCGGCTCGCCAGTCCTACCGCCAAGCCGTGACAGTTCTATCGCTCGAAGACCTCGCCGCCTCCACTCCGCCGGGCACGCCATGGCTGGGGCTGGACCTCGGCGAGAAGACCATCGGCGTGGCCGCGTCGGACGCCACCCGGATGATCGCCAGCCCGCTGTCGCTGGTCCGCAAGACGAAATTCACCGATGACGCCCATGCGGTGCTCAAGCTGATGGACGGGCGCAAGGCCTCGGGGCTGGTGATCGGCCTGCCGTTGAACATGGACGGGACCGAGGGACCGCGGGCGCAGTCGTGCCGCGCCTTCGCCCGCAACCTGCAACGCATCCGCGCCGTGCCCTGCGCCTTCCAGGACGAGCGGCTCTCGACCAGCGCGGTCGAGCGTTTCCTGATCGGCGAACTGGACTTGACCCGCAAGCGCCGCGCCGACGTGGTGGATCGCACCGCGGCCGCCTGGATACTGCAGGGGGCGCTGGACCGGCTGCGGAGCCCGCCCCCGCGATAAGCGTCCTGCTCACCGGAATCGTGCCGTTCTTCGCCATGATCGCCCTGGGTTGGGGTCTGAAAGAAGCGGGACTTCCTTACCGACGACGGCTGGCGCGCGGTCGAACGGCTGACCTATTTCGTCTTCTGCCCGGCCTTTCTGATCCCGGCGCTGCGGCGGGCCGACTTCGCGGGCGGGGGGGCGGGGCCCGTGGCCATGGCCACGGTGGCGGTGGCCCTGACGGTGGCCCTGCTGACCGTGCTGGCCAAACCGCTGCTGCGGATCAGCGATCCGGCCTTCACCAGCGTGGGCCAGGGCGTGATCCGTTGGTACGGCTTTGTCTTCCTGCCCGTCGCGGGCGCGGTGTTCGGCGAAGAGGGGCTGGGAACGGCGGCGGTGGCTTTCGGCGTGCTGGCCCCGGCGCTGAACGTGGTTTGCCTGCTGGCGTTGGCGCGGTGGCGCGCGGGTCAGGGCGGCGGCTGGCGGCTGGCCCTGACGTCGCTGGCTCGAAATCCGATCATCTGGGCCTGCGGAACCGGGGCAGCACTCAATCTGGCGGGCGTGCCACGACCGGACCTGCTGATGGCCACGCTTGATCTGATGGGGCTCGGGGCCATCGCCCTGGGGCTGATGGCGGGGGTCGTGCCCCTGATGACCGTAGTCAGCGCCTTCACCATCCTGATCCTGCTGGCCGTGTTTGGCTACCTCTGAGGACGCGGCGCTTCCGTTCTGGCGGACTCAGCCCTATAGGCGGGTCTCGATGAGCCAGATCGCCATGCCCGAGGGCCGCCTCACCGAAACGATCATGGAGCGGTTGTCCCCGTTCCCACGCGATCATTTCCTCGCCGCCGGTGATCTGAACGCCGCCACCGTCCCACCCCTGCTGGACCTGGCCGACGCCTTCGTCGACTTCAACCGTCAATCCGCCAAGTCGCTGGACCTGATGCGCGGGCGCACGGTGATGAACCTGTTCTTCGAGAACTCGACCCGCACCAGCGCTTCGTTCGAGATCGCGGCCAAGCGGCTGGGTGCCGACGTGACGACGCTCAGCCCGCGCACCTCGTCCGCCGCCAAGGGCGAGACACTGATTGACACGGCGGCCACGCTGAACGCGATGAAGCCGGATGTCCTGGTGGTGCGCCACGGGGCCTCGGGCGCGGCGGCCCTGCTGGCTCAGAAGGTCGGTTGCGCCGTCGTCAACGCCGGGGACGGGCGGCATGAGCATCCGACCCAGGCGCTGCTGGACCTGCTGAGCCTGCGCCGGGCGTTCGGGGACGTGGGTGCGCTGACGGTGGCGATCTGCGGCGACATCGCCCACAGCCGCGTGGCACGGTCGAACGTGGCAATGCTGTCGATGATGGGCGCGCGAGTGCGGCTGATCGGGCCGCCCACGCTGGTGCCGGGCGACGCCGACCGCTGGGGCTGCGAGGTCTTCCACGACATGCGCGAGGGGCTGAAGGGCTGCGACGTGGTCATGATGCTGCGCCTCCAGCTGGAGCGGATGGAGGGCGCGCTGGTGCCTTCGACCCGCGAGTATTTCCGCTTCTGGGGTCTCGACCGCGAAAAGCTGGCCTGGGCCAATCCCGGGGCAAAGGTCATGCATCCGGGGCCGATGAACCGGGGCGTGGAGATCGATTCCGACGTCGCCGACGACCTGACCGTGTCGCTGATCCAGGATCAGGTCGAGATGGGAGTCGCGGCGCGAATGGCGGTGCTGGCCGCGCTCTCGGCCCGGCGCGAGGGGGGCGCGGCATGAGCGTGATCGCCATCCTGAACGCCCGCCTGCTGGATCCCGCGTCCGAGTATGACGGTCCCGGCTCCGTGCTGATCGAGGACGGCCGGATCCGCGAAGTCGGCCGCGGCCACGGCGCGACCGCACCCGAGGGAGTAGACGTCGTCGACGCGCAGGGCCTGTGCCTGTCGCCCGGACTGATCGATATTCGCGTCAAGGCTGGCGAGCCGGGGGCAGAACCCAAGGAGACGCTCAAGTCGGCCAGCCTGTCGGCGGCGGCGGGCGGCGTCACCACCATCGTCATCCAGCCCGACACCGACCCGGCCATCGACGATCCAGCGATGATCGAATTCATCCAGCGGCGCGGTGCCGCGCTGGGTCTGGTCAATGTCCGCGCCGCCGGGGCGGCGACCAAGGCGCGCGATGGGGTGCGGATGGCCGAGATCGGCCTGATGGACGAGGCTGGGGCGCTTTATTTTACCGATGTCGACGCGGTGATCGCCAACACCCGCACCCTGCAACGGTTGATGAGCTACGCCGCCGCCTTCAACGCCCTCATTTCGTGCCGTCCGGCCGATCCGTGGCTGAGCGAAGGTGCCGTGGCGACGTCGGGCGAACTGGCGATGCGTCTGGGACTGGCCTCGGCCCCGGCGATCGCCGAACGCATCCAGCTGGAGCGCGATCTGGCCCTGGTCGAACAGACCGGCGCCAGGTTCCTGGTCGACCAGATCTCGACCGAGGGAGCGCTGGAGACGCTGGCGCGCGCGCGCGCCAAGGGTCTGGAGGTCGCCGCCTCCGTGTCGATCAACCATCTGTGTTTCAACGAAATCGACATCGGCGACTATCGCACCTTCTACCGGCTGGACCCGCCGCTGCGGCCCGAGAGCGACCGGCAGGCGCTAATCGAGGCGGTGCGTGACGGCCTGATTGATGCCATCACTTCGGCCCACGCGCCCGCTCCGGCCGAGGACAAGCGCCGCCCGTTCGCGGAAGCCGTACCGGGCGCGGTCGGGCTTGAGACCCTGTTGCCCGCCGCCCTGACCCTGCACCATGAGGACGGGCTGGAGCTTCTCGACATTCTGCGGCCGCTGACACAGGGTCCTGCAACCTTGCTGGGGCTGGACGCCGGCGTCCTCGACAAGGGAGCGCCCGCCGACCTGATCCTGTTCGATCCCGGCGCACCGGTCGTCATCGACGCCGACGCCTTGAAGTCCAAATCCAAGAACTCCCCCTTCGACGGACGCCGATTGCAAGGTCGGGTCTTGCTCACAATCGTCGGCGGACGCATCGTCCACGACGCACGCTAAGAGGGAGCGAATCAGTTTGCAGGATCTGGTCGGCCCACCAGAAGCACTCGAATGGGGGACGCTCGCGCTCGTGGCGGCGGGCGGATACCTGCTGGGGTCCATTCCTTTCGGCGTGATCCTGACCCGCGCGGGCGGGGCCGGAGACGTGCGCCAGATCGGTTCGGGCAACATCGGCGCGACCAATGTGCTGCGCACCGGCCGCAAGGATCTGGCGATCGCGACCCTGTTCCTCGACGCCGGCAAGGGCGCGGTGGCGTTTCTGGTCGCCAAGGCCCTGTTCGACAGCGATGTCGCGGCGGCGATCGCGGGCGGCTCGGCCTTTATCGGTCACCTGTTTCCGGTCTGGCTGGGGTTCAGGGGCGGCAAGGGCGTCGCCACCTTCTTCGGCCTGTTGCTGGCCGCGGCCTGGCCGCTGGGGCTGCTGGCGGGCGCGACGTGGCTGCTGGTCGCGGCGCTGTTGCGGATGTCTTCGCTGGCGGCCCTGATCGCCACTGCGGCCTCGCCCGTATATGCCCTGCTGCCGGTCGAAGCCCTGGGCCTGCCTGCCGCCTCGCCCATCCCGCTGCTGGTGATCTTCACGGCCGCGCTGATCTGGATTCGGCACCATGAGAATATCGCCCGCCTGCTGAAGGGGACGGAGCCCCGCATCGGAGCTAAGACGCCGTGAGGCCGCCCGCCGCTCTGCCCGAGGCCGAGCGGTTCGCCCGCCTGCGTCTGGCGCGGACGGAAGGGGTCGGACCGGTCACTTTCCGACAACTGCTGGACCGGTTCAGCGGTGCCCGGCGTGCGCTTGAGGCCCTGCCCGATCTGATCCGGCGCGGCGGGTCGAGCGGACATGCGATCCCTAGCCTGGACTCCATCGAAGCCGAACTGGAGGCCGGCGCTCGCATCGGCGCCCGATTGATGGTCCTGGGCGATCCGGAGTTTCCCGAACCGCTGGCCGCGCTGGACCCGCCGCCGCCGTTGTTGTGGACGCTGAGCGACTTCGGCCTGATGAACCGCCCCTGTATCGCCGTGGTCGGCGCGCGGATCGCCTCGGCGGGCGGTCAGAGGATCGCGCGCGGTCTTTCGCAGCAGCTCGGGGAGGCCGGGCATGTGGTGGTCTCCGGCCTGGCGCGCGGCATCGACGGGGCGGCGCACGCCGGGGCGCTGGCGACCGGGACCGTCGCCGTGCTGGGCGGCGGTGTGGACGACGTCTATCCTCCCGACAACGCCGACCTGTACCGCCAGATCGCTGAACAGGGCTGCATTGTCTCAGAGAGCCCCGTGGGCGCCCGTGCCCAGGCGAAGGACTTCCCGCGGCGCAACCGCATCATTTCGGGCCTGTCGCGCGGGGTCATCGTGGTGGAAGCCGAACTGAGGTCCGGCTCGCTGATCACCGCCCGTCTGGCGGCGGAACAGGGCCGCGACGTCTTCGCCGTGCCGGGCTCGCCGCTGGACCCGCGCTCACGGGGGCCGAATGAACTGCTCCGACAGGGCGCGATCCTATGCGAGGGGCTTGAGGACGTGGAGCGCGCCTTCTCCACCCTGCAAACCCTGCGCGAGCCGGCGGCGGACGACCCCTTCGCCGGCGCGCCTGACAAAGTGGATGAAGCCTTGATGGGAAAAGTCGCCGCGCTGTTGTCGCCAACACCGACGCCTCGGGACGAACTGGCGCGCGCACTGGACGCGCCGATCGGCCCGGTCGCCGCCGCCCTGCTCGAATTGAGCCTCGCCGGTAGGGCCACGCTGCTGCCCGGCGGGCTGGTTTCCAGCTGATCCCGCCAGATGATTTGCGGCGCCGATTGACAGCGGCCCCCGCGACAACCACGTTCCCGCCCCTTCCCGGCCTCGCTGAAAGCGCCCTCCCCGCATGAATCTCGTCGTCGTCGAGAGCCCCGCAAAGGCCAAGACCATCAATAAGTATCTGGGCCCGGACTTCACCGTCCTGGCGTCCTATGGGCACGTCCGCGACCTGCCGTCGAAGGACGGATCGGTCCTGCCCGATGACGATTTCGCCATGAGCTGGGAGATCGATGCCAAGGCCTCCAAGCGTCTCAGCGAGATCGCTGAAGTCGCCAAGCGGGCCGACCGCGTCATACTGGCGACCGACCCCGACCGCGAGGGCGAGGCGATCAGCTGGCATGTGCTGGAGATCCTGACCAAGAAGAAGGTGCTGAACGACACGCACGTCGAGCGGGTCACCTTCAACGCCATCACCAAGTCCGCCGTGCTGGAGGCCATGGCCAATCCGCGCCAGCTCGACATGGAGCTGGTCGAGGCCTATCTGGCCCGCCGCGCGCTGGACTATCTGGTGGGCTTCACCCTGTCGCCGGTGCTATGGCGCAAACTGCCGGGCGCGCGTTCGGCCGGTCGGGTGCAGTCGGTCGCCCTGCGCATCGTCGTAGACCGCGAGATGGAGATCGAGCGGTTCAAGGCGCAGGAATACTGGTCGGTCGAGGCCGACATGGCCGCCGACAGTCCGCCCTTCACCGCCCGACTGGTAAAGCACGCGGGCAAGCGGGTGCAACGGCTGGACATTACCTCTGAAGCCATGGCGACGGCGGCGCGCGACGCCATCGCCGCCGCGACCTTCACCATCGCCTCGGTCGAGAAGAAGCCGGTCAAGCGCGCGCCGTCCCCGCCCTTCATGACCTCGACCCTGCAACAGGAAGCCTCGCGCAAGCTGGGCTTCACAGCGCAACGCACCATGCAGGCAGCGCAGAAGCTGTATGAAGGTGTCGACGATCAGGGGGGCCTGATCACCTATATGCGGACCGACGGCCTTTCGGTCAGCCCCGAAGGCATCGCCCAGGCGCGCGAGGTCATCGGCGAGCGGTTCGGCCCGGCCTATGTTCCGGAAACGCCGCGCTATTACAAGACGAAGGCCAAGAACGCCCAGGAGGCGCACGAAGCCATCCGGCCGACCAACATGGCCCGCGCGCCCGAGACCCTCCGCCTCGATGGCGATCTGCAGCGGCTGTACGAACTGATCTGGAAGCGGACCATCGCCAGCCAGATGGAGTCGGCGCGTCTGGACCGCACCACGGTCGAGATCGAGGAGCCGAGCGGCCAGACCGGCCTGCGCGCTACAGGTCAGGTCGTGGCCTTCGACGGCTTCCTGGCGGTTTATGAGGAAGGCCGCGACGAAAAACCCAAGGACGGCGCCGAGGACGAGGACGATACGACCCGCCTGCCCGCGCTGAAGGAAGGCGCGGTTTCCAAGGTGGAAGCGATCCGCACCGATCAGCATTTCACCGAGCCGCCGCCACGTTATTCGGAAGCGACGCTGGTCAAGAAGCTGGAAGAGTTGGGCATCGGTCGTCCGTCGACCTATGCATCGATCCTGACCACGCTGCGCGACCGTGAATACGTCCGCATGGACAAGAACCGCTTCTATCCGGAGGACAAGGGGCGGCTGGTCACGGCCTTCCTGGAGGAGTTCTTCGCCAAATGGGTCGAGTATGACTTCACCGCCGCGCTTGAAACCCGGCTGGACGAGGTCTCGGCGGGCGATCTGAACTGGAAGGTGCTGCTGCGCGAGTTCTGGACGGACTTCCACGCAGCGACGAGCGCAGCCGGCGAATTGCGCACCACTGCCATCCTCGACGCCCTGAACGAGTCGTTGGGCCCGCACATCTTCCCGGCCCGGGAAGATGGGTCAGATCCGCGCGAGTGCCCGCTGTGCAAACAGGGCCAACTGAGTCTGAAGACCAGCCGGTTCGGTGCCTTTGTCGGCTGTTCCCGCTATCCCGAGTGCAAATACACGCGGCCGGTGGCGTCTCCTGACGCGGCCGATGGCGGCGCGGACGGCGGCGACCGGGAACTGGGCGTCGATCCGGTCACGGGTCAGCCGGTGTCGCTGAAGATCGGGCGGTTCGGGCCGTATGTGGAAACCACGCCGCCAGGCGAGGAGAAGCCCAAGCGGTCATCCCTGCCCAAGGGCTGGTCGCCGGCGTCGCTAACGCTGGAACCGGCGCTGCGCCTGCTGGGCCTGCCGCGCGAGGTCGGGGCGCACCCGGAAGACGGCAAGATGATCACGGCCGGGCTGGGTCGCTACGGGCCGTTCATCCTGCACGCGGGGACCTATGCCAACGTCGCGGACATCGACGAGGTATTCGAGGTCGGGCTGAACCGCGCGGTCGTGCTGCTGGCCGAGAAGCGGGCGGACAAGTTCGCCGGTCGCGGAACCGCCACGGTGCCGCTGAAGGACCTGGGCGCTCACCCGGAGACGGGCGAGCCGATCCACGTCATGGCGGGCCGGTTCGGTCCCTATGTGAAGTCGGGCAAGATCAACGCCACCCTGCCCAAGGGCATGGTGCCGGAAGACCTGACTTTGGAGGAGGCCCTGCCCTTGCTGGCCGCGCGCGCTGCGACGGCTCCGTCAAAGGGCAAGAAGGCACCGGCGAAGAAGGCGGTGGTGAAGAAGCCGGCCGCCAGCAAGACCCCGGCCAAAAAGCCCGCTGTGAAGAAGGCCGCCAAGCCGGCACCCTGACATCCCTACCGCTCGTCCCTGTGCAAAGCGGGATAAGCGGGTTTTTTGGGGTCACCTTTTCAAAAGCCTGTCCCGGGCCGCGTTGAGGCGGGCGGCGAGGCCTTCGGTGCCGCCCTGATCCGGATGAGCGCGACCCATCAGGTGGCGCCATGCGGCGTTGACGGCCTGTGGCGTCGCATCAGCGGGCACGCCGAGGATCGATCGCGCCTCGGCTTCGGACAGGGTCTCCGTCGGCCGCGCAACCACGACCCTCTGACGCGACGCGATCGTCAGCCACAAGGCCGCGCCGATCAGGCCGGCGGCCGGCAGCCAGGCGCCGCGAAACGCCAGCAGAACCCCGCCGGCCAGCATGACGGCGCTGAACAGGGTGGCGGTGATGCGCCAATGGCCACGCCCCCTGCCCTCGCTCTGACGTCCCAGACGAACCAGCGCCCAGACGGCTATGCCGACCAGGGCCAGCCAGATCGGGCTCACGCCGCCGCGTCGAGCGGCGCGTCGAGCGTGCCGCTATCGAGACCCAAGGCCAGCATCAGGCTGCGCATCTCCTGCCGCGCGGCGACGTGGGCCAGCGAGACCGAGACCGGACGAACGTCGTTGGACAGGTCGGCGACGGTCAGGCCGAACGGGAACAGCTCGCGATAGATGACGCGGTCGCGCAGGCCAGGGCCCATGCGGAAGCCGACACGGCGGGACAGCTTCTCAATCCGCTCTTCCAGACGTTGACGGTTGCGGGCGGCGGCGACTGCGAGACGATTGACGACTACGATCCAGTCGATGGTGGCGTTGCGGCCCTGGCTGATCGCGCGGTGTTTGCGCGCCTCCCAGACGCTCTCTGAATAGATCGAGGGCTTGATCAGATCGAGAGTGACCGGATCAACGTGACCCAACAGGTCGAAGTCGACGAAGCTGTCGTTCATCGGGGTGACGATCTGGTCGGCGAGGCCGTGGGCCATGCGCGACAGCAGGGTGTCGCCGCCGGGCGTGTCGATCAGGATGACGTCGGCCGAGGCGCGGGCGTGGGCGAAGGCGGCCTCGAAAATACGGGTCTGCTCTGCCTCGTCTGCCTTGGCCAACGTCTTGCCGTCGCCCATGTCGGGCTCGATCGGCATGGGCAGGACCTGTTCGTTGGCGGCCATCCAGGCGGCGCGGTTGGCGAAGAATTTCGCCATCGACCGTTGGCGCAGGTCCAGGTCGATGACGGCGACCCGCCGGCCCGCGTGCAGCAGACCGGTGGCGATGTGTATGGCGAGCGTGGACTTGCCCGCACCACCCTTCTCATTACCGACGACGATGACCGTGGGGTCAGACATGGAGACTCTTGCTGTTGGCGACCGCCGACTCGCCGCGCGATCCACGAACGGCAGAATCGTCGGACGAGGCCGCCACGTCAACGCAATGCGGCGCTCAGGCCTGTGGATGCGGACGATTGCCGTCGTCAGGCGGCGCGGCGGCACCACGGGTCATCGATGCCGGCGGCGGCGCAGACGGCTGCGGCCCCGGAGGCCGGAACCCGCACCTTCAAGCGCGTCAGGCGGCGGCCGTCGATCTCGACGACTTCGAACACCGGCGTCAGGCCGTCGAGCGCGGCAGAGGCGGTGCCCTTCTGCAACCGCGTCCAGGCGGCGCGGGCGGAACCTTGGCTGGAATAGGCGCCGATCTGGACCAGCGGGTGAGCCTTGGCGGCGACGGCCGGACGGGCCTCAACCGCTGGGCGCAGTCCGGCACGGGCGACGGCCCCATCGATCCGGGTCGAGACCCGCTGGATGATGGCGTCAGACACGGCGGGCGCGGCGGCGGCGATGACTTGCGGCGCGGCCTCGAGGGCCATGCCGCCCAGTCCACCGTCGCGAGCGTCCCACAGGGCGTGGGGGTCCATGACCTCGACCCGGAGCGCCGGGCGAAGACCCGTGTCGGCCGCAGACTTCAGGGGCGCGGTCGCAGCGCGCGTCGGGGCCTGTCCGTTGAGTGGGATGGCGGCCACGCTTTGGGCCAGGTTCTCGAACCGATGTGGATCGCTGTCGACCATGCCACAAGCGGACAGGGTCGCGACCGCGAAACAGGCCAGCACTGGACGGATCAAGAGGCTCGGCGTCATAAGGCGGAGATTGGCACGCCGGGATTTGAAGCTCGGTTAACAAAAACGCTTAAGGCAATAGGTTAATCTGTTCACCATGGCCTCTCACACTGCCCTTCCCGTCGCGCGGACAATCGCGGACCTGCGCCTGACCGTGAGCGACTGGCGGCGGCAGGGGTTCACCGTGGGCTTCGTCCCCACCATGGGCGCTTTGCATGACGGCCACTTGGCCCTCGTGCAGGAGGCCGGTCTTCGCGCCGACCGGGTGGTGGCCAGCGTCTTCGTCAATCCGACCCAGTTCGCCGCGCACGAGGATCTGGACGCCTATCCGCGACAGGAGACCCGAGACGCGGAGCTTCTGGCGGGCGCGGGCTGCGCCCTGATGTACGCGCCGTCGGTCGAGGAGATGTATCCGGCCGACGCCACCACGACGGTTTCCGTCGGCGCGCCCGCCGAGGGACTGGAGGGCGTGGCGAGGCCAGAGATGTTCGGCGGCGTCGCCCTGGTGGTCGCCAAGCTGCTGAATCAGGTCAGACCGGACGTGGCCGTGTTCGGCGAGAAGGACTATCAACAGTTGATGGTTGTTCGTCGGCTGGCGATCGATCTGGACATCCCTACCGAAATCGTCGGCATGCCGACCGTCCGCGACGGCCACGGGCTGGCGTTGTCTTCGCGCAACGCCTACCTGACCGGTGAAGAGCAGACGATCGCGCGCCGGTTGAACGGCGTGCTGGCCGAGGCGGCCGCACGGACCATGACCGGACGAGCCGTGGGCGACGTCGAGCGCGAGGCGCAGGAGGCCCTGCTGAACGCCGGGTTCTCGCACGTGGACTATGTCGCCGTGCGAAAGTCCGAAAACCTGAGGCCGTTTGAGGGCGGGATCGTCGACGGACCCGCGCGCGTCCTCGCCGCCGCCTGGCTGGGTCGGACGCGGCTGATCGACAATATGGCGGCGGGCTAGACCGATTTCGCTCTAGCCGATCGCTCCGACGCAGCCTTCGTCACAGCCGACGGACAGGGCCGCTTCGGTCAGCGAGAGGGTCCAGCCATGGTGGGTGTCCAGTCCCCGACGGGGGATGCCGCCGCCGTCCCCCGCGTCACCACCGACGTCGACGATGACGCGGCGGCCGGTCGGCAGGGCCGCCGGATCGATGCGACCGACCGCCAGCGCCGTCGGGATATCGCCGCCAAACCCGTCGAAGACGCTGAGCATGCTCCATTCGCGGCGCAGGCCGATCCACCACGGGTCGCCCGCGTTGATGGCCAGCACCGCGACGCCCTGGCCTTCCGCCGCCCAGGCCAAGGCGGCCTGGGGATCGCGCACGGCGCGCATGTCGGCCGCCGCGCCAAAGCGCAGTCGCGCGCCGTCGAAGGCCCGCGTCGGCTCGACGGGCGACCAGACCTGCACCGCCATCCGCCCCTGACGGGCCAGACCCCAGCCGACGATCTGCCGCCACAGGCTTTCGACCGCCTCGCGATGGTCGGGATCGGCCTGGGAGAGGACCCGGTCGAGCACGGCCTGTTCGCGGTCGGGGCGAAGTTTCACATGAGGGCCGAGCGGGGCGTCCTTGGCCTTGCCCACACGGGCGGCGATGGACAGTCGTTTCTGGAACAGGTCGAGCAACTGGTCGTCCAGCAGGTCGATCTCGTGACGCAGGGCGGCGAGCGCCATCTGTTCGGCGGAGACGTCGGGCAAGGCGGGCCGGATGTGCTGGAGGGCGGACGTCGTCAGGGCATGGGGCACGGGATCAGGCTTTCGGATGTCGATGCGGCGTGGGGGTTTTGCGAGCCGCCGCCCCGTCGCGGGGCGGTCGCCGGCGAGGCCGTCAGGACGACGTCCCGAAAGCCTCAGCCGGCGTATCGAAAGCCGTAGGGATACAGGCCCGCCACCGCGAAAACGCGGGTCAATGCCGTCGCAGCGAGGGCTTGAGGATGGACCATGAGCCTCAATGGACGCACGGATCGTGCGCCGTCAACCCGGTGCGGCGCTGAGCAGGACAAAGAGCGTGCGGTTGTCGGCCGAATCCTGGATGTCGTTGCGCAGAATCGACAATTCGTAGACTTCCGCCGCCCGCGCCGGGGCGACGGCGGCGCGGGTCAGGTCGCCGGCTTCAGCGACGGCCCGGGCCGCGCCCGCCGTGTCAAAGGCCTCGACCGGCTCGATCCCCAGGGCCGCAAGAGAATCGGGGCATTGCCGCAGCGCGACGGGATGGCTTTCGGCGGTCTTGACGCTGCGCAGGTTGGTGCCCTTCGGTGCCATCAGCGCCAGACGGATCGGCCGCCAGACCTCGGACACGATTGTCAGCCCGGCCTTGTCCACCAGAGACGCCGCAGGCTCGACCCGCCCGATCGTCGAATTCTCGACCGGGATCAGGGCGCAGCCGACCTCTCCCGCCTTGAGCGCGTCGATCGCCGCTTCGAAGGTGTCGTAGGCGACCGCCTCGTCCCACGGTCGAAGATCGGTGCAGGCTTCGTGGCTGAACGCGCCCGGCGCGCCCTGATAGGCGCAGCGACCGCGCGTGGCGTCATTTTCGGGTCCGCCGACGCCCGCGACCACTATGCCGCCTCTGATTGCGAACGCCGTCCGGCCTTCAGCCGTTCGGCCACGAGGAAGGCCAGCTCCAGCGCCTGGTCGGCGTTGAGGCGCGGGTCGCAATGGGTGTGGTAGCGGTTGGACAGGTCATCCTCGGTCAAGGCCTGGGCCCCGCCGATGCATTCGGTGACGTTCTGGCCGGTCATTTCCAGATGGACGCCGCCGGGGTGGACGCCCTCGGCCTCGGCCACGTTGATGAAGCCTCGCACCTCGCCCAGGATACGCTCAAACGGCCGGGTCTTGTAGCCGTTGCCGGCCTTGAGCGTATTGCCGTGCATGGGGTCGATCGACCAGACGACGCGGCGGCCCTCGGCCTTCACCGCCTTCATCAGGCGCGGCAGGCGATCGCCGACCTTGTCCACGCCGAAGCGGCCGATCAGGGTCAGGCGTCCGGGGGTGTTGTCGGGGTTCAGCACGTCGATCAGGGCCAGCAGATCGTCCGGCTCCATCGTCGGTCCGCATTTCAGGCCGATCGGGTTTCTGATGCCCCGCGCGAACTCGATGTGGGCCCCGTCCAGCTGGCGGGTGCGTTCGCCGATCCAGACCATGTGGGCCGAGGTGTCGAACCATTCGCCGGTATTGCCGTCCAGACGCGTCAGGGCGCTTTCAAGGTTCAGCAGCAGGGCCTCGTGGCTGGTGAAGACCTCGACGCGGCTCAGGTCGGGATGGCTCTCGGGCGTGACGCCGACGGCCTCCATGAAGGCCAGGGCCTCGGTGATCTTGTCGGCCAGATCGCGGTATTTGGCGCCGTAGGCGCTGTCGGCCGCGAAGCCCATGGTCCAGCGGTGGATGTTGTACAGGTCGGCATAGCCGCCACCGGCGAAGGCGCGCAGCAGGTTCAGGGTCGAGGCCGACTGATTGTAGGCGCGCAGCAGGCGCTGGGGATCGGGTATGCGCTCTTCGGGGGTGAAGGCCATGCCGTTGATGATGTCGCCGCGATAGCTGGGCAGGGTCTGGTCGCCGATCGTCTCCAGCGAAGACGAGCGCGGCTTGGCGAACTGGCCGGCGATCCGCCCCACCTTCACGACCGGCTTGCGGCCCGCGAAGGTCAGGACCACGGCCATCTGCAGGATCAGGCGGAAGGTGTCGCGAATGTTGTCGGTCGAGAACTCCTTGAAGCTCTCGGCGCAGTCGCCGCCCTGAAGCAGAAAGGCCTTGCCCGCTTCCACCTCGGCCAGTTTCGACGTCAGGCGACGCGCCTCGCCCGCGAAGACCAGCGGCGGCATGGCGCGCAACTCGTCCTCGACGCGGGCCAGGGCGGTCGCGTCCGGATAGTCCGTCGGCATATGCGTGACGGGCTTCTGTCTCCAGCTCTCGGGGGTCCAGCGCATACTCATGCCCGCAAGATAGGCCGCCGTCCGTTCCGGGACAATGAACCGACGTGACGCATAGGTCGGGGCCCTTTCTCCGGGCATGGCTTTGCGCCGCCGGCGGACAAGCGGTTGGGGAGGGCGCGGGGCGGCCGGGCCTCGCCCGGTGCTTGGATAGATTTACCGTTTCGACGAGACAGACCGCCCCGCGTAGCCGTTTTCCACGCGCCCTCCGGCTGGCGGCCCTTGCTTCGGGCCTTACCGGATCACCGCCGCCGACATTGCTGTCGTCGACGCGGGAGGGACATGACGGTGTCGGCGGTCCACTCCTTCAGCGCGCGGCGAGCAGGCAGGCGGCATCCATCACCGACCACAAGGACCCCCGAAGTCTCCATCCCCCGGGCTTCTTCGCTCGACCACAGCCCGCCGACATCGGGGCGTTGGATCCGACGCCCTCCCCACCGACGGGATGAGGGAATTATGCGCGCGATTTCAGGGGGGTCAGGAATAGAGTTCTGGAAAGGGACAGGGCGTTGATCGAGTGGAAGATTTTCGCGCCAACCCGACTATGTTCGCGAGGGTCAGCGTCACCGTTTCCCTTCTCCCCTGGCGGGTGGAGGAAGGGGTCCGCTGAAACCCGGCGGCTACGTCTTTGCGCCCAATCCGGAAGCGGACTCTCCGAATGACAGCTTTGGGTGGGGAGCGGACGATTGTACCGCTAAACTTAATCGGTAGCCGGATCGGCGGAATTTCCGACCCGACTGGTTAACGTGTCGGCCCCGAACGGTGCCCATACGGCTTTCGACTTCTCGCTGCGAACTTCATAGGCGGCTTTAGCGGAGGGGCGGCCCAATGAGGCCGCCCCTCCTGTTGCTTCAAGACCTCAGCGAGACAATTCTATCTGACCCCGATCGGATCGGGATTGCCGTCGGGATCCCCCACAACTAGGCCGCCGTTGGCGACCGCGCCTGCTAGGCTCAGGACTCATTGATCATAGCCAGAAGATCACCGTGGCGGCGATAGTGATGGCAGACATGAAGGTGTGTGCGCATCGGTCGTAGCGGGTGTGGATGCGCCGCCAGTCCTTGAGCCTGCCGAACATGTTCTCGAT
>NZ_JBDNHO010000014.1:0-18491 GCF_041688735.1 Brevundimonas sp. | reverse complement strand
ACAGCGGGAAATATGGCTTGATCCGACGCATCTGCTTGTTCGTCAGCCAAAACAGATCACTCATGACAGGCTCCTCCTGCCACCAGTGAATCAGATCGCCACGACCGTGTGAATCCCTTTAATGGGTCCTGAGCCTAGTTGTCGTCATCCCGGCCTTCGCCGCAATGACGGCAGCAGAAGGAGCTGGATGACGACAGACATATATAGCTATAGGTTGTGTGCATGCCGACGCACCGGACCTTCATCGCGAGCTACATCATGGCCAGCGGGCGGAACGGGACGCTCTATGCGGGGATGACCGCGAACCTGACCGCGCGGGTGTGGAAGCATCGCAGCGGCGTGTTCGAGGGGTTCAGCAAGACATACGGCTGCAACCGGCTGGTCTGGTTCCAGCCGTTTGCCTGGGTGGCAGAGGCCATCCGTCGCGAGAAGCAGATCAAGGAATGGAAGCGCGACTGGAAGCTGAGGCTGATCGAGGCGGATAATCCCGACTGGCTTGATCTGGCGGCGGACTGGTTTCCGGTGAATGATCCAGACTGGTCCCCACCGGAGGAGCCGGATTAAAAGCGGGAGAGCCTAACCCACCAGCGCCGCCCGTTCCTCGTCCGTCAGCATCCGCCACCGTCCCTCGGGCAGATTGTCCAGCTTGAGCGGGCCAATCCGTATACGGATCAAGTCGAGGACCTCGAGGTCGACCATGTCGCACATGCGGCGGATCTGGCGGTTGCGGCCCTCGCGCAGGATGAATTTGAGGCGGAAGGATTCCATCCGGCTGACCCGCGCGGCCTTGAGCTGGCGGCCGTCCAGCATCAGGCCGAAACGCAGCAGTTTCAGCTTGTTCTCGGTCACGTCACCGGCGACGCGGACCAGATATTCCTTGTCCAGATCGGATTGCGGCCCGATCACCGCCTTGGCCACGACCCCGTCGGATGACAGCAGCAACAGGCCGCGCGAATCCTCGTCCAGCCGGCCGATCGGGGGCAGGGAGTGGTCGTCGGCCGGGACCGTGCCGGGACCGACCCGGTTGCCCTCGGTGACCAGCCGCACCGCCGGGAGCTTGTCCGGCTCGGGCTGGCCTGAAACATAGCCGAGCGGCTTGTGCATAACGATGGTCACGCCCTCGGCCAGGGCAGCGGTCGCCCGATCGCTGAGGGTCAGGGTCTGGCCGGACTCCAGCTTGCGGCCCGCGTCGGTGACGACCTCGCCGTCCACGGACACCAGCCCGTCGGCGATCAGGGCATCGGCCTCGCGGCGCGAGCAGACGCCGGTCTGGCCCAGCCATTTGTTGATCCGGACCGGCTCGCCGCCGTCATAGGTTCTGGAAAAGCTCATGCGCCAGCCCCTACCACGGCCGCCGGCGATGGAAACGCGTGGTCACGACACGCGCCTGAACAGCAGCATGATGTTGTTGGCCGGCATTTCGCGCCGCGCCGTCAAGGCCAGCCCCTCGACCTTCGCCGCCGCCACGACGGCGTCGCGATCGCGCAGGCCCCAGGCCGGGTCGCGCGACTTCAGGCTCTGGTCGAACGCTTCGTTTGACGCCGCCAGCGGCCGGTCCGCCTCCCGATAGGGGCCGTACAGGACCAGCAGCCCGCCCGGGCGGACCAGAACCCGCCCCGCCAGCCGTATCAGGCCTTCCGTCGCGCCCCAGGGACTGATGTGGATCATGTTGATGCAGACCAGGGCCTCGACCGCGTCGATCGGCCACGTCGCCTCGTCCATGACGTCCAGAGCCAGGGGTGGACGCAGGTTGGATGGCCCCACCGCCCGCGCCCAGGCCGCGATGCTGGCCCGCGCCTCGGCCGACGGGTCGCTGGGCGTCCAGTCCAGGCCGGGCAGGGCGGCGGCGAAGGCCACCGCATGCTCCCCCGATCCCGCCGCGACCTCCAGCAGCCGGCCCCGCGCCGGAAGATGCGCCCTCAGGACGTCCAGTATCGGCCCCGTATTCCGCGCCACTGCGGGCGAGGCGAGGCCGCCGGTGGGCGGCGGGGTGACGGGGTCGATCGTCTGCATGGGCGTCCGGATAGCCCGTGCCGCCGCCGCCCGCGACCGGAAATATGCCCCGACGCCGATGGCGCCCGCACGCGCAGGGTTGAAACTTGCATCGGTTGACGCCGCGTCCGCATCGGTGTCATTCCCGCTGAAACATTGCGTGATGATCAACGTATCGAAAGGCCACGGCGGCGTCAGATCGCCGGGTTCGGGTTCAGGAGAGTAAGCATGACCGCCATTTCCGGCCTTCATCCGGCCCCCACCAAACACGCCGGCCTGGTGGCCTGGGTCGAGCAGATCGCCGGCCTGACCAAGCCCGCCCGCGTGCACTGGTGCGACGGCTCCGCAGCCGAAAAGGCCACCATCGTCGCCGACCTGATCGGCAAGGGCACGTTGAAGGCGCTGGACCAGACCAGACGCCCCGGCTGCTATTACGCCGCCTCGGATCCCAAGGACGTGGCCCGCGTCGAGAGCCGGACCTTCATCTGCTCGGCCCAACAGATCGACGCCGGTCCGACCAACAACTGGGCCGATCCGGTCGAGATGCGCGACCGGCTGAACGGCCTGTTCGACGGCTGCATGGCCGGCCGTACGATGTATGTCGTGCCGTTCTCGATGGGGCCGCTGGGCTCGCCGATCAGCGCCTTGGGCGTCGAGATAACAGATAGCGGCTATGTCGCCGTGTCGATGGGCATCATGACCCGAATGGGACAGCCGGTGCTCGATCTGATGGGCGAGGACGGGTTCTTCGTGCCCGCCTTGCATACTCTGGGCGCGCCGCTCGCCGAGGGCCAGGCCGACGTGCCGTGGCCCTGCAACGAAGACAAATGGATCGTCCACTATCCCGAGACGCGCGAGATCTGGTCCTACGGCTCGGGCTATGGCGGCAACGCCCTGCTGGGCAAGAAATGCTACGCCCTGCGCATCGCCTCGGTCATGGCCCGCGACGAGGGCTGGCTGGCCGAGCATATGCTGATCCTCAAGCTGACCGACCCCAAGGGCCGCGCCAAATTCATCGCCGCCGCCTTCCCCTCGGCCTGCGGCAAGACCAATCTGGCCATGCTGGAGCCCACCATCCCCGGCTGGACCGCCGAGACCATCGGTGACGACATCGCCTGGATGCGCTTCGGCGAGGACGGGCGTCTGTACGCGGTCAACCCTGAAGCCGGCTTCTTCGGCGTGGCCCCCGGCACCAGCCGCAACACCAACGGCAACGCCCTGGCGACGATGGCCTCCAATACGATCTTCACCAACACCGCCCTGACCGCCGACGGCGACGTCTGGTGGGAAGGCCTCACGAAGGACGTGCCGGAAGGCCTGACCAACTGGAAGGGCCGGCCGCACGACCCGGCCTCGGGCGAGCCCGCCGCCCACCCCAACGCCCGCTTCGCCGCCCCGGCCTCGCAGTGCCCGACCATCGCGCCGGAATGGGAGGACCCCAAGGGCGTGCCGATCGACGCCATCCTGTTCGGGGGGCGTCGCGCCTCGGCCGTGCCGCTGGTGACCGAAGCCTTCGACTGGGAGCATGGCGTGTTCATGGGCTCGACGGTCGCCTCCGAAGGCACCGCCGCCGCCGAGACCAGGGTCGGCGAGCTGCGTCGTGACCCGTTCGCGATGCTGCCCTTCTGCGGCTACAATATGGGTGACTATTTCGCCCACTGGCTGTCGATGGCGGGCAAGACCGATCCGGCCAGGCTGCCGCGCCTCTATTTCGTCAACTGGTTCCGCAAGAGCGAGGACGGCCGGTTCGTCTGGCCCGGCTTCGGCGACAACGCCCGCGTCCTGAAATGGATCGCCGGACGCCTCAATGGCGAGGCCGCTGCCGTGGATACGCCGGTGGGTCGCGTCCCGAGCCGCGAAGCGCTTGACCTGTCGGGCCTCAGCCTGTCCGACGCGGACCTGGCGACCTTGCTGGACGTCGACGCCGACGTGTGGGCCGAGGAAGCCGCGCTGATCCCCGAATTCTACGCCCAGTTCGGCGACCGCCTGCCCACGGCCCTGTGGGATCAGCACGCGGCGCTGATCGACCGGATCGACCATAATCGCGCGGCGGCCATCGCGGCGGAATAGCCGCTTGCAATCGAGGGGCGGGCGGTTGATCTGATCGCCCGTGGGCTCTTCTCCTGATGTGATCGTTGTCGGTGCCGGCGTGCTGGGCCTCTGCGTGGCCGCAGAACTGGCGGGGCGCGGTCACGCCGTCACCGTGCTGGACCCCGGTGGCCCCAACGCCTCCTCGGTCGCGGCCGGCATGCTGGCGCCCGCGCTGGAAAGCCTGCTGGAGGATGTCTCGCCGGAGCGGGCCGGTCTGCTCAAGCGCGCTCGCGACCTGTGGTCCGCTTTCGCCGAGACGCACGGCCTGAAGCTGCACCGCGAGGGCGCGGCGTGGCGCGGCTCCGACGCCAGGGCCGCCATCGCGCGTCTGAACGCCCTGGGCTTCGAGGCCCGCGCCGCCGACGGCGGCCTGATCACCCCTGACGACTGGCGAATCGAGGCCGCCCCGGCGCTGGCCGCCCTTGGGCGCGCGATCGGCGTGACCGTCGTGCGCGCCCGGGTCGTCAGCCTGAACGGAGATGCCCGACGGTGGCGGATCGAGGGCGACGACGGCCGGGTGTGGTTCGCGGCCAGCGTCGTGCTGGCCACCGGCGTCGCGCCACCCATCCCGGGACTTCCGGTCGAGGTGGCGGCCACCGTCGATGCGATCGAGCCTATCCGGGGCCAGATCACCGCCGTGGACACGCCGGTGCCGCCCCGGGTGACACGCGCCCCGGGGGTCTATGTCAGCCCGACGACGAGCGGCGTCCTGATCGGGGCGACGATGGAGCCGGGTCGGCGCGATCTGGAACCCGATCTCGAAGAAAGCCGCGACCGCGTCGCCGCTGGTCTGGCCTTGCTGGGCCGCGCCGGCCCGGTCGGCCAGACGCGGGTGGGCGTGCGTGGCGGAACCGCCGATGGCCTGCCGCTGGCGGGTCCGACACGGCACGCCGGCCTGCACCTCGCCCTTGCGCCGCGCCGCAACGGCTGGCTGCTGGGGCCCCTGGTCGCCCGTGTGGTCGCCGACGGCATCGAGGGCAGGGCGGCCATGGCGGACGCCGCTGCTCTCGACCCGCTCAGGCCGGCCTGATCAGCCTTCCGGCAGGTTGAAGCGGAGGGCGATGTTAACCCGTGATCCCTCCGCCGCGCCGTTGACCGTGCGCGGGCTGATCTGGAAATGCCGCGACAGTCCCTGCGCCGCCCGACCGAAACCGTAGCCGCCCGGAGTCTCTCGTGTCACCGCGCAGTCGGTGACCCGGCCCGTCGGCTGGACGAGGCAGTTCAACGTCGCCGCTCCCTCGACATTGGCCTGAAGCGCCCGGGCCGGGTAGGCCCGCATCAGCTGGTCGCCGTCAGGTTGCCTGATCCAGTTCGGCTGGGTGATCACCGCCGGAGGCCGGGGCGGCGCCGGTGCGTCGGCGGTGCCGCCGTCCGTGGAGTTCGGCGCGGGCTCTGACGTGCTGAAGGTCAGGCTGGAGTTCGGCCTGTCGCTCTGGACCACGGCGATGGTGTCCGTGGTGGTCGGTGGCGCGGGCGTCGTGTTGACGACCGTGTTCGGGGCTTGGGCCGGAGGGGTCTTCACGGGCTCCAGCGCTTCGGGCTGTTTGAGCCTGAACATCTCGATGATCGTAATCGGCGGCTCTGGTGCGGTCACGGGCGGAGCCAGTTCGAAGCGCTGGTAGTAGAGCGCGAAGCCGAGCCCGACGTGGGCGGCGCTGACCAGCCCGAGGGCGATCCAGGTCGCGCGGGAAAAGCGCGGGGTCTTGCGCTCGTGGAAGTCGATGGGGCTGACCCCTCCAGGGCCGCCTGCGGTCCTCATCATCATGGCCGTTCTTCCTGTCGTTCGCCGCCCCCGCAGCGTCCCACACCGAAGTTGAGCGCTTCCCTTGCGGCAAGTTTGCGGCGACGCTTTCCATCGTCGGGATCAATCAGCGATGACGAAGGTGCCTGTGGGCGGTAAGGATTGCGTTAGCTTTCGGTTAACTATCGTAAACGACCGTAAACACTATGAGCGTAGGAGCGATTCCATCCCACGGCGGAGTCGAGGCGGCCATCCGGCGCGCCTCGAGCGCCACAGGCGTGGACGCCGACTTCCTGCTCAAGACCGCACGGCGTGAGAGCGCGATGAACCCGTCCGCGAGGGCGCCGACGTCTTCGGCCGCAGGCCTGTTCCAGTTCATCGAACAGACCTGGCTGGGCACGGTGAAGGCGCACGGCGCCAAGCACGGCTACGGCCAGTACGCCGACCTGATCTATCGCGGCTCGGACAGTCGTTGGCGGGTCGAGGGCTCGGCGCGAAACGTGGTGCTGGATCTCAGGTTCGACCCGCAGGCGGCTTCAACCATGGCGGGCGAGCTGACCGCGTCCAACGCGGCCTATCTGCGAGGCCGCACGGGTCGCGAGCCCGGCGCCGGAGACCTGTATGCCGCCCACTTCCTCGGCCCGGCGGGCGCGGCGCAGCTGATGGAAGCCATGGGCCGCAATCCGGCAGGCAGCGCGGCCTCCATTTTCCCGCAGGCGGCGTCGGCGAACCGGTCGATCTTCTATCGCGACGGGCGTCCCGCGACGGTCGCGGAAGTCCATGCGAACCTGCAACGCTCGGCCGGGCATGGCGCGCCCGCCGCGATCACGAGTTCGACACAGGCGGTTCCTGACCTGTCGGAGCGCGACCGCATGCTGGCGGCCCGCCTTGACCGGCTCAAGCAGGATCAGAGCCTGCTGGCCCTGCTGCTGGGTCAGGATGGGGAAGGCAAGGGCGGTGGTTTCGGCGGCGCCTTCGCGCCCGAAGCGAAGTCGAGCGCCTGACGCCGAATCCGGCGATGGTAAACGGCCCGTTAGGGATAGTCGGTCGATGGTGTCCGGCAATGCCAGAGCTTGAGCGCCCCTGATGACCGCCTACCGTGCCCGATTGACCGACGTCGACATCCGCCGCCTGATCAAGGCCACGGACGAGGACGAGCGCGCCGCCGCGACGCACAAACTGTGCCGCAACATGGAAGCGATCGAGCTGACCGGCCAAGATCGCGAGGCGGCACAGAAGATCCTGCGCCTGCTGGCTCAGGACGCCGCCGAGATGGTGCGGCGGGCAATGGCCGTGACACTGAAGTCTTCGGACCTGATTCCCCGCGACGTGGCCCGCAAACTGGCCGCCGACGTGGACAGCGTCGCCCTGCCCCTGATCAATTTCTCGCCAGTCTTCACCGACGAAGACCTGATCGAGATCGTTCAGGCCGGCTCGGCCGTGCGTCAGGTCGCCGTGGCCGGTCGCCCGCGCGTCGGTCGCGACGTCGCCGCCGCCGTGGCCGAGGTCGGCTGCGAGCAGGCCGTGCGGACCCTGGCCGCCAACGACAACGCCGACGTCTCCGAGGCGGCGCTGGGCCGCTGCATCGCTCGCTTCGCGACTTCGGGCGAAGTGGTCGCCGCCATCGCCTATCGGCAGGTGCTGCCGCTGTCGGTGACCGAGCGGCTGCTCGAACTGGCGTCGGCCGCCGTGCGCGAGCATCTGGTGACGCGTCATGCCGTCGCTCCCGAAACCGCGATTCGTCTGGCCGGTCATGCGCGCGAGCGGGCCACGATCGATCTGGTCGATCAGGCGTCCAGTCATGCGGACCTGCCGCAGTTCGTCGCCAATCTGAACGCGAGGCGCGCCCTGACGTCGTCGTTGATGCTGCGTGCCCTCGCGCGCGGGCAGATGGGGCTGTTCGAGCACGGCATGGCCGAGCTGGCGGGAACGCCACATTCCCGTGCCTGGCTGATGATCCACGACGCGGGGCCGTTGGGGCTGAAGGCGATATACGACCGCGCCGGCCTGCCGCCGCGCCTGTTCCAGGCCTTCCGCGCAGGCGTCGACACCTGGCGCGCGTTGCAGGCCGAAGGCAGCGACACATCCGGCGACGGCTTCCGGCGCCAGATGCTGGAGCGGTTCATGACCCAGCGTCCGAACGCGCCGCGCGAGGACCTGGCGTATCTGATGGAGCGTCTGGACCAGGATCCCCTGCCGTCGAGGGCGGTGGTCAGCGCCGCGGCCTGACGTCCAATTGAAAACGCCCGCCACGGGGCGGGCGTCTCTCAAGAAATCAGGATGAACTCAGCCGAGGTGCTCTGCTACCCTGGCTTCCAGCGTCTCGGCCAGGATCTTGCCGGTCGGGTGATCGTCGGTCTGGATCTGGTCGCGGACGACGGCCTTGATGGCGTCTATATGGGCGTCGAGCAGGATCAGCGGGGCGGTCATGCGCTTGGTCGGGTCGTCCATCATCCGGCACAGCGACCCGGCGAGACGCGTCACCAGCGGATACTGATAGGTCGTGCCGAGCCCCTTCAGGTCGTGGGCCCGGAAGTACAGGGCCTCGGCCGTCCGGGCGTTGTAACCTTGAGCGCGGATGTCGGCCTGGGCCTTATCCAGCTTTACGATTTCATCCTGCAACCACTGCCCGAATTGCGCCGACATCGAGCGAAGGGCTTCCTCGGCCCGGGCGATGGCTCCTGCGTCAATGCCGCCGAAACCACCGCCGACCTTCATCCGCAGCGTGTTGGGTGGGCGAATGATCTGGGCCGAATTGGTCACGACGGACTCCTGAAGACGATCGTTGGTAAAATGCCGCCTGTCCCCTTAAGAAGCCGTGCACGCGGCTCAGGAGGCGAATTGCTCGGCCAGCACACGCTCCTCGAAGGATCGGCTCGCGTCGAACAGCATGGTCAGGGCGATGTCGCGCCGTTCCTTGACCTCGACCCGGACGACCCGGCGAACCTCGAAACTGTCGGCGGTTGCGCTGACTGGCCGCTTGTCGGCTTCGAGCACGTCGAAACAGACCCTGGCCTCATGCGGCAGCAGCGCCCCCCGCCAGCGACGGGGCCGGAAAGCGCTGATAGGAGTCAGGGCGAGGGCGCGGGCGTCGAGTGGAATGATCGGTCCGTGGGCCGACAGATTGTAGGCCGTCGAACCCGCCGCCGTGGCCACCATGCAGCCGTCGCACGACAACTCCTCCAGCCTCACGCGCTCATCGACGGTGATCCGCAGCTTGGCGCTCTGCCGGGTCTGGCGCAGCAGGGAGACCTCGTTGATGGCCAAACCGCTGTGGACCGAGCCGGATTCAGTCCGGGCGTCCATCTGCAGCGGATGAATGACGGCGCGTTCGGCAGATGCCAGCCGCTCCGGCAAGCCGTCTTCCTCGTAGTCGTTCATCAGGAAGCCGACGGAACCGCGATTCATGCCGAATACGGGCGGCCGCCTGTCCAGGTTCGCATGCAAGGTTTCCAGCATGAAGCCGTCGCCACCCAGGGCGACGATGACCTCAGCCTGGCTCGGTTCGATCGATCCGTAACGCTCAGCCAGCCGGTCGCGCGCCGCCTGGGCTTCGGGTCGGTCGGAGGCCGCGAAGGCGATACGGAGGGCAGATGCGTTCACGGCTCCACGCAAGCCGAGCGCGAGGGGGAAGTCAAACGCCGGGTGATCAGGCGGCGATCAGCGACTTGAAGGCCCGGCCGGCCGAAGCCGTCGAAATCGCGCCCTTACGCCACGCCCGCTCGCCGCCGTCGCCCGGCAGTCCGCCGTTCAACAGGCGCAATTCGGTGAGCAGGGCCGGGAAGACGGCCCGGTCGATGCCGACGGCCGCGCAGGCGTAGTAAAATCCTTCCGGCGTCGGCGAGGCCATGGCTTCGCGGATTTGCGAGACTGTGAATCCGCCCAGCGTGGCGAGGCCGTGCACGAACAGGCCTACGCGCCGCTCGCGCACCGAGCGGATCAGATAGCCGGCGCGCAATTGGCCGGCGGCCTGAAGTTTGCCGACCAGCCTGCGCTCCATCTCGTCCCGCCCTGCGTCATCGACCGGCTGCGCGCTCGGGCGGGTCCCGTCCAGCGCGGCTCGGGCGGCCTGTTCGACCAGTGGCCGCAGTCGACTGTCATCGACCTGGAAACGCGCGCAGATCGACTGCCGCAGGGCTTCGCCGACCCACTGATACATCTGTTCGGCCAGTTGCTCGGTCAGGCGGGGATGGCGGGTCAGGGGCGCGCGCAGGGCGGCGACGCGGCGGGAGTGTTCGACCAGCCGCCGGATGCCGTCCAGGCTGATCTCCGCCGTCCGGTTGGAGGCCAAGGCCGTCAGGGTGGCGGGTTCGCCGCGATCAATGATGGCGTCGGCGACGCGGGCGCCCAGCGACGGGCGACGGGCGACCTCGATCTGGTGCTCCAGCGTGGCCTCGAGCAGGACGCGCATCAGGTCACCGTCCTGAAGCATGGGACTGGCCGCCAGCACCGGACGGGCGATCTCGATCTCGTCCAGCGCCAGGACGTTGACCAGCGCGCGCGGCGCCCAGTCGACGGTCGCCAGCCTCTGGGAAAGCAGCTTGCGGATGTCGCGTTCGGCCTGACCGGCCAGGTTGAGGAATATCTCGCCCAGCACCGGCGAAAGCTCTCCCGTCGGCGGATTGGCGTCGCACAGAGACAGGACGCCGAGCAGCAGCCGTCGGCGCGCGTCGGGGGATCGGTCATGAGCCAGGGTCAGCAACTCTGGCAGGGCCGGAGGACCCGCGTCGGCGGGGCGAGGACGGAGCTGGACGAGGACGGACAAGGGGGTCTCCGACGGGGCCGCGATTCAACCTATGGCCACGCTAGTAGGCGCGCGCTAAGACGCGGTTAACGGAAGCTGAATCTTGACGGAATGCGCGCGAAGCGCGAGCGTGCCCCGCCGATCAGGAAAGGAGCACGATCATGGCCGACGGAGCCCCGGTGTCATTGAAGTCCCGTGTGTCGGAGGCGGAGTGGCTGACGCGCGTCGAACTGGCCGCCTTGTATCGACTGGTAGCCCTGCACGGTTGGGACGACATGATCTTCACCCACATCTCGGCGCGGGTGCCGGGACCGGAGAAGCATTTCCTCATCAACCCCTACGGCTTCTATTTCGAGGAGATGACCGCCTCGTGCCTGGTCAAGGTCGATCTGGACGGCAACGTCGTCCAGGACACCACCAGCTTCATCAACCCGGCCGGCTTCACCATCCATTCGGCGATCCACGCGGCGCGCGAAGACGCGCATTTCGTGATCCATCTGCACACGGTCGCCGGGGTCGGGGTGGCGGCCCAGGCCGAAGGGTTGCTGCCCATCGGGCAGAACGCCTGCCTGTTACAGCATCAGGTCGCCTATCACGGTTATGAGGGGGTCGCGCTGAACCACGACGAGCGGGAGCGACTGGTCGCGGACCTGGGTGACAAGCCGTTGATGCTGTTGCGCAATCACGGCACGCTCGCGGTCGGCCAGACGGCGGCCCAGGCCTGGATCGGCATGTTCTTCCTCGAGCGCGCCTGCGCCCAGCAGGTCGCGGCGCTGTCCGGCGGTCGCCAGCATGTCCTGATGGCTCCGGACGCGGCGCAGGCAGAGACGAAGGAGCAGGGCAGGGGCATCGGCTTCATTTCATCGCTGGCCTGGCCCGGGGCGCTGCGGATGCTGGATCGAAAGTCGCCGGGCTACGACGGGTGAGACGGCTCGGGGGGCTCGTCGTAGCGACAGCGGCGCTGGGCCTGGCCTGCCCGGCGATCGCGGGACCCTGGACCCAGCCCAAGGGCAAGGGTCAGGTCATCGTAAAGCTGGAGCGCATGCGGGCGGACCGGGGCTATGACCCCGACGGCGATCTCGTCTCCCTGCCGGCCGAGCGCCTGGACACGACGGTGGGAATGTTCGCCGAATATGGCCTGACGGACCGAGTGACGCTTCAGCTCAAGGGCGACTGGCAACAGGGCGAGGACGCCTTCGTCGACTACGAGGGGCGCGGTCCGGTCGAGATCGGCGTGACCTGGCAGGCCTGGCGCAGCGACGCGTTCGCGGTCAGTCTCTACGGTGGTTACGCCGACGGCGGCGAGGGCCGCAACGCGGGCTATGCCTTGCCGGGTCAGGGTGAACGGGACTGGGAAGTTCGGGCGTCCGTGGGACGAACCGTTGCCGAGGGCTGGGGTCCTGTTCCGGACAACACGTTCTTCGAGGTGCAGACGGCGCGTCGGATGCGGGAAGGCCTGCCGGACGAGACGCGGGTGGACATCACTGCGGGCGTGCATCTGGCGGCGAACTGGATGCTGCTCAGCTAGGCTTTCGGCGGTAAGGCCGACGACGGCGGACCGCGCTGGCTGTCTATGGAAACGTCCGTCGTCCGCCAGTTCGGCGACTGGAGCGTCCAGGCCGGTTGGCGACAAACCGTTGCCGGTAGAGAAACGCCCGACAGCGGCGGACCGATGCTGGCGCTGTGGCGCCGGTTCTGACGCTGCGACAATTCCGCCCTTTCGACGGCGACGGGTTCAGGAACGACGACCGTTACAGAGACTTGTGTTGCGTCGATGGCGGGAGCCGCTAAGTCGACTCTCTCCCCATGGTCGGAGTCTGTCTCGCGTGATCAAACGCCACTTCTTCCTTGCCGCTGCCGCCGTCATTATGGGTCTGATGATCGTCGCCGTGATCATGCGGCTGGCCTTCGCCGGGGATGAAAAGGGTGGAGGACCCGGAGGGCCGGGGGGCGCGGGCGGACGAGGGGGGGGGCAAGAGGTCTCGCAGGCGTTGGCGACGCCGCGCGAATTCAGCAACCAGATCCGGGTGCTGGGCGTGGCGCGGGGCCGACGTTCGGTCAACATCACCTCCTCGACCAGCGAACTGATCACCCGCGTGATGTTCACCGACGGCCAGCGCGTCGCCGCCGGCACGCCGCTGGTGCAGCTTCAGGCGACGGAAGAGGACGCGGGCATCGTGCTGGCCCGCGCCCAGGTGGCCCAGGCCGAGCGCCAGTACGAACGCTTCAACGCACTGGGCGAGCGCGGTTTCGCGCCCCAGATGATGGTGGAACAGTACCGCACCGAATTGGAGACCGCGCGTGCTTCTCTGTCGGCGGCGCAGGCCCGGCGCGGCGACCGCACGATCCGCGCTCCGTTCGGCGGCGTTCTGGGGTTGAGCACGGTGACGGCGGGGACGCTGGTCAATCCGGGCGGCGTCATCGCCACGCTGGACGACATCGATGTGGTTCGCGTCGACTTCCCCGTTCCTGAACGCTACCTCAGCGTGCTTCGCTCCGGTCAGTCCATCAGCGCCACGGTCGACGCCTATGGCGACGAGAGTTTCGGCGGCCGCATCGCCCTGATCGACACCCGGGTCAATGAGCAGACGCGGTCGGTCACGGCCCGCGCGGAAATCCCCAATCCCGGCGGTCGGATCCGGCCCGGAATGGCGGTTCGGGTGGTGGTGACCCAAGGTCAGCGCACGGCCCCGGCGGTGCCGGAGGCCGCGGTGCAGTATGAGGGCGACGGTGCCTTCGTCTATCGCATCGCCGCGGCCGAAAAGGGCTCCACGGCCCAGCGCGTCGAGGTCGAGACCGGCGCGGTCGAGAGCGGCTTCGTCGAGATCATCTCCGGCCTGAACGCGGGCGACCGCGTCGTCGGTTCCGGCCTGAACCGCATCCAGCCCGGTGCTTCGATCCGGGTGGCCGGAACGGGCGGGCCACGGTCTGCCGCCCCGGCTGCCGGCAGTGCGGCGACCCAGGGCCCCGCCCGATGATGCTCTCCGATCTCGCTGTGCGGCGCCCGGTCTTCGCGGCGGTGGCCGCGATCGTGCTGTGCGTGATCGGCGCGGCCTCTTTCTTCTTCCTGCCCGTGCGGGAGCTGCCTGACGTCGATCCCCCGATCGTCTCGGTCAACACCAGCTATGCCGGTGCCTCGGCCGAGGTCATCGAAAGCCGGATCACCGAGCCGATCGAACAGCAGATCGCCGGCATCCAGGGCGTCGAACGGATCAACTCAACCAGCCGCGACGGGCGCTCAAGCGTCAACATCGAGTTCTCGCTGGATCGGAACATCGACGACGCCGCCAACGACGTGCGCGACCGCGTGTCCCGCGTCGCGAGCCGCCTGCCGGACCAGGCCGACGCGCCGACGGTCGCCAAGGCCGACAGCGACAGCCAGCCGATCATGATCCTGTTCCTGCGCGCCCAGAGCATGAACCGGCTCGAGCTGACCGATTATGCGGACCGCTATCTGCTCGACCGTCTGGCCACGGTTCCGGGGGTCGCCGCAGTCCAGATATACGGCGAGCAACGCTATGCCATGAGGGTCTGGCTGGACGCCGCCGCCATGGCGGCGCGTGGCATCACCGTCACCGACGTCGAAAACGCCCTGACCACCCAGAACGTGGAACTGCCCGCCGGCTCGCTGGAGTCCGGACAGAAGGACTACACCGTCCGCGTGGCCCGCACCTATGCGCGCGCCGAGGACTTCCAGCAGTTGCCGATCGGCACGCGCGGCTCGGCCACGACCGCCAGCGGCTCGACCCAGGCCGCCCCGGCCACGGCGTCCACCGCCACGGGCCTGCCCAGCGGCGCAACCGGCGCGATCCAGGGTCAGGCGTCCTACGTCACGCGCCTGGGCGACATCGCCCGAGTGGTGGAAGCTCCCGAAGAAGATCGCCGTCTGTTCCGAGGCAATGGGCTGGACCAGATCGGTCTGGCCGTCACCCGTCAGGCCCAGTCGAACGATCTGGCCATTTCCGACGGCGTGAACGCCTTTATCGAGGAGATCGGACCGAGCCTGCCCGAGGGCGTGGAATTGGTTGTGGGGTCGGACAATTCGGTTTTTACCGCGCACGCGATCGACGAGGTCTGGATCACCATCGGCATTTCCATGGCGTTGGTCGCGCTGGTGAATTTCATCTTCCTCGGGACGCTTCGAGCGGCGCTGATCCCGTCCGTCGTGGCCCCGATCTGCCTGCTGGCCACCTTCATCGTCCTGGCACCCCTCGGCTTCTCGCTGAACCTGCTGACCCTGCTGGCCCTGGTGCTGGCCATCGGGCTGGTGGTCGATGACGCCATCGTCGTCACCGAAAATATCCAGCGCCGTATCGACCATGGCGAACCGCCGTTGGTGGCCGCCGAACGCGGCGCGCGTCAGGTCTTCTTCGCCGTCGTCGCGACCACCATCGCCTTGCTGTCGGTGTTCGCCCCGCTGCTGTTCCTGCCCGGCTACGTCGGTCGCCTGTTCGTCGAACTGGCCGCGGCCATCGCGGCGGCTGTGGCCTTCTCCGCCTTCCTGGCCCTGACGTTGTCGCCGATGATGGCGTCCAAGATCCTGCGCCCCGCCACCAGCGGCGGCTGGGTCGCCCGCAAGGTCGACTACGGCATGGACAAGCTGAAGACCTCATACAGCAACTCCCTGAAAGCCATGCTCGGCCGACGGTCGGCCGTATTCGGCGTGGCCGGGCTGATCGTGCTGGTCGGGGCCGGCGCGGCGGCGATGTTCTTCGCGCTTCCCGAGACGCTGGTTCCCGACGAGGACCGGGGACGCGTCACCGTGCGCGTTCAAGGCCCCGAGGGCGCCGGGTTCGACTACACCCGCGATATCATGCTGGGACTCGAGCCTATCCTGGCGGAATACACGGCCAATGGCGAAGCCGATTCCTATCTGGTTTCGGCCCCCGGATTCGGTGGGGGCGGCTTCAACTCCGGCAATGCGGTCCTGACGCTGGCGGACTGGTCGGAACGCGATCGTTCCGCCGACGAGATCGCGCAGGACCTCAATGGCAAGCTCAGGGGCCAGACGGGGGCACAGGTCAACGCCTCGACGCCGGGTGCCTTCCAGCGCGGCGGCGGCAACTCGAACTCGATCGAAATGGTGGTCACGGGCGCCGAATACGAAGACATCTACGAATGGCTCCAGCCGGTCCTGGCGAGGGCGGTGGACAATCCGGGCTTCTCGCGTCCGCGCCTGAACTATGAACCCAACGCCCCCCGCCTGCTGGTCGAGGTCGATCCCGAGAAGGCCGCAGCTCTGGGCGTGTCGTCCCAGTCCATCGGTCGGACGCTGGAGACCATGTTCGGTTCGCGCCAGGCCACGACCTATCTCAACGGCGGTCAGGAGTATGACGTCATCCTGCAGACCGAACGCGAGGACCGCCGCAACGTCGAGGATCTGGAGGCCCTGTACGTCAACACGGGTTCGGGGGCTCTCGTGCCTCTGTCGGCCGTGGTGACGACCGAGACGTCGGGCGACACGCCGGACCGCCGACGTCTGGACCGTCAACGCGCCATCAGCCTCAGCGCGGACCTCAGGCCGGGCACGACGTTGATCGACGCGACCGCCTTCCTCACCCAGGTCGCGGCGGAGCAGCCTCAAGGCATCGTCACCACCCAATGGGGCGGCTCTGCGCGAGACCAGCAGGAAGCCGGCGGCGCCGTCGCCGCGGCTTTCGGACTGGCCTTGCTGTTGGTCTTCCTCGTGCTGGCGGCTCAATTCGAGAGCTGGATCACCCCGGCGGTCATCATGCTCACCGTCCCGCTGGCCGCCGCGGGTGGTCTGTTCGGTCTGGTGATGGCGGGGTCCAGCCTCAACATCTATTCCCAGATCGGCCTGATCATCCTGATCGGCGTCGCGGCCAAGAACGGCATTCTGATCGTGGAGTTCGCCAACCAGCTGCGCGACCAGGGGCGGTCCATCCATGAGGCGATTGTCGAGGCGTCGACCCTGCGCCTTCGTCCCATCATCATGACCTCCATCGCCACCGCCTTCGGAGCCTTGCCGCTGGTACTCTGGCAGGGCGCGGGGGCGGGCAGCCGCACGACCATCGGCGTGGTCATCTTCGCCGGAATTATTTTCGCCACGCTGCTGACCCTGTTCGTGGTGCCGGTGATCTATGGCGTTCTGGCGCGCTTCACCAAATCGCCCGAGTACACCGCCCGCAAGATCGAGGAATGGGAAGCCCGGGAGATCACAGCCAACGACGCCGTGCCCCGGGCCGCCGAATAGGGCAGCGACATGTCGGCGGACTGGACGCGGCCGCGTCGCAACTGATAATGAGTGTCAGGAGCGGCGTGCGTCTATCGCCGCGCGTGTGAGCGTCATGTCAGATACTCTGAAACTCAGCCAGGCCCGTCGCGGCGATCGTGGCGTCATCGTGCAGGTTGGGGACCATGCGCGCGACGAGCATGGGCTCGAACTGGAACGCCGTCTTCTGGAGCTGGGCTTCGTCGAGGGCGCGCGGGTCGAACTGCTGCACGAAGGCCTGCTGGGCCGCGATCCCATCGCCATGAAGGTCGACGACATGCGTGTGGCCCTGCGCCGCCATGAAGCCGCCAGTCTGATGTTCCGCGTCGATCCGGTGCTTCAGTTGGGCCAGTCGACCGCCACGGCGGTCGAAGGGGTTCCCGCCTGATGGACATGGCGGTGCGGAGCGTCCGGGTGGCGCTCGTAGACAATCCCAACAGCGGCAAGACGGCCCTGTTCAAAGCCCTGACCGGCTCCCATCAAAAGGTCGCCAACTACGCCGGCGTGATGGCGGCGCGGGTGATCGATTCCAGGCGGGACAGGCTGACCACCATCATGGTCGCGCCGCTGATGACCTGTTCCGCGAGAATCCCGGTCTACACCCTGATCATCGCCGCATTCATTCCGAACGAGACGGTCTGGGGCTTCGCCAACCTGCAGGGTCTGGTGATGTTCGGCCTTTACGCCGTCGGCATCATAAGTGCCCTGACCGTGGCCTTCGTCATTCGCAAGGTGTTCTGGAGGGGTGCGGTCGCGCCCTTCATGATGGAACTTCCAGCCTACAAGCTGCCCGACCTGAAGAGCGTGGTCTTCAGTCTGTGGGTTCGGGCGCGCATCTTTCTGGAGCGGGCCGGACGGATCATCCTTCCGTTGATCATCGTCGTCTGGGCGTTGGCCACCTTCCCGGGGGCACCTGTGGGCGCGACCCGGCCCGCGATCGACTACAGCTTCGCCGGCATGATCGGCCACGCGCTGGAGCCGATCTTCGCGCCTATCGGCTTCAACTGGCAGATGGTCATCGCCCTGGTGCCCGGAATGGCGGCCCGCGAGGTCGCGGTGGCGGCCCTGGGCACGGTCTATGCCGTCGCCAACGCGGAAAGCGCGACCAGCCTGTTGGGCGCGACCCTGGCGGCGCAGTGGTCGCTGGCCACCGGACTGGCTTTCCTGGCCTGGTATGTGTTCGCGCCGCAATGCGTGGCCACCCTGGGCGTGGTCAAGCGCGAGCTGAACTCATGGAAGTGGATGTGGGTCATGGTCGTATACATGTTCGGCCTGGCCTACCTCAGCGCCTTCGTTACCTATCGCGTGGCGGTCGCCCTCGGAGGCGGCTAAGCTATTTCAAACCATCCTGACGCCGAAAACCCGCCGTCCCGAAGGACGGCGGGTTCGATAGATCCTACTGAAAGACCCGGCGGCCTTTCGGCGAAAGGTCAGTCGCTTTCGCTGTCGTCGTTGATCGAGCTGATCAGGGCGAACGAGGCGATGGTGACGGCCAGGAAGATCAGGCCGGCAGGGGCGCCCATGAACTCGCTCGAGTCACCGGCGGTGGCACCTAGAGCAGCCGCCCGCTGAGTTGAATCGAATGTGATCGAGCGGGGGATTCCCATCGGGTCCGAACCGTGAGTCCATGGGTCTTCTGATTGGGAGGCTATTATGGGCAAGGCGCGTTCGGACGATCTTCGGGAGCGTGT
>NZ_JBDNHO010000112.1:0-1132 GCF_041688735.1 Brevundimonas sp. | reverse complement strand
GCTGGGTGAAGCGGCCAAGCCGCCCCCTTACATTTGCACCTCACCCCTTCGCGCCCGAACGACGGCTCCGCCGCCGTGCGCTCAAGCCCTCTCCCGCCGGGAGAGGGGTGGCGCGCCATACACCTGACTGTGCTGGCCTAGGCGGTGTGGACAAAGTGCCTGATCCAGAGGCGGATGGATGCGACGAGTACGAAGCCGAGGAAGCTGTCGGCGGTCTTGTCGTATCGGGTTGCCAGTCTTCGGCTGTTTTTCAGCTTTGAGAAGCATCGCTCGACGAGGTTTCGCAGGGCGTAGATATGACCGTCGATGACGGGCTGGACCTTTCGGTTTCGCTTGGCCGGGATGACTGCGACGACGCCTCGGGCCTCCAGGTCGGCCAAGATGAAGTCGGCGTCGTATCCCTTGTCAGCGAGCAGGACGCAGGGCTTTGGACCGGGCTGGTCCATGACCGGGGCGTAGCCTTTCACATCGGAGACCTGCCCGCCGCTCAGCGTGACCGCGACAGGGAGGCCTTGAGCGTTGCTGCGGAGATGGATCTTGGTCGAGAAGCCACCGCGAGAGCGGCCAAGACCCTGGTCCGCGCCCCCTTTTTTAGCGCGCCGGCGGCGTGCTGGTGGGCGCGTATGATGGTGGAATCGATCATCTGAAGGCTGTCGTTGCCCGTGCCGGTGTCGTTCATCCCCTCCAGCATCACGTCCCAGACCCCCGCCAGCGTCCAGCGCCGGAACTGGCGGTAGACCGAGTTCCAGGTGCCGAAGTGGCTGTGAAGATCCCGCCAGGCCGTCCCCGTCCGGGCGATCCAGAATACCCCGTCCAGCACCAGCCGGTGATCACGAGGCCGACGACCCCGCCTCGGCCCCCGTTCAATCACGAAGGGCTCGAAGAACGCCCATTCCGCATCCGACATCAATCCACGAACCAACGCTGCTCTCCGCAAAGAACAGCGTTGAATCAGTGATCAGATGATTTGGGAATCCTCTTTGTCCACACCGCCTAGATCGGCGGGCATATCCATCTACGCCTCTCCTACCGCACTCCACTGTTCCGCCATCGCCTTCGCGATTCCCGGAAAGAACCGCGACCGCTCCTTCCAGCGATCCGGCGAGGGCGGCATGTGATGAACCCGAGGCGC
>NZ_JBDNHO010000013.1:0-17747 GCF_041688735.1 Brevundimonas sp. | reverse complement strand
TCCGGCTGGCGGCCCTGAGTTCGGGCCTTACCGGATCACCGCCGCCGACATTGCTGTCGTCGACGAGGGAGGGACATGACAAAGGTCGGCGGTCCCTCCTTCAGCGCGCGGCGAGCAGGCGGTCGGCATCCATCACCGACCCCAAGGACCCCCGGAGTCTCCATCCCCCGGGCTTCATCGCTCGACCACAGCCCGCCGACATCGGGGCGTTGGATCCGACGCCCTCCCCACCGACGGGATGAGGAGAGTCTACGCGCGGTTTCAGGGCGACTATAAATAGAGTTTGAGAACGCGTCGGGGCGTTGATCGGGTTGGAGATTTTCGCGTCAACCCGACTATGAGTCCGCGGATTGCCAGCACAGCGTCATGGGTTTCCTTCTCCCGGCCGGGAGAGAATGGCCTTTGGCGGCAGCCTCCTCCTCCCTTTCGTAATCCCGGGGCGCGAGCGAACCCCGGGACCCAGCGGTGCCCAAGGCGATCGGTTCAGGCGCCGAGGCTCACGACACCTTCGCGCTCTCGCGCGCCGCCGGGTTCCGCCCTTCGTCGGGATGACGAAAGCGGTGGAGGGGATGACGAATGGGATGGGCTATCGCCGTTCGGGGAGCGGGTGGTCAGGGAGACGAACCGGCCGGGGATGGTCCGGCATAATGAGAAATTCCCTCATCGACCCTGTTCTTGCGTCGCTCGAAGACGGGCCACCTGTGCCGCAAGCGGGAGGAGGATTTTATCCCGGCGTCTGCCGGATTGCCTCCCACAGCGCGATGCCCGCGCTGACGGCCAGGTTCAGCGAGCGCGCGTCCGGCTGGATCGGAATCACGACCCGCGCATCCGCCGCGGCGTGCACGAAGTCAGGCGCGCCCGATGGCTCGCTGCCGAACAGCAGGACGTCGTTGGGCTGGAAGACGAATTCGTTCAACGGCGTCGCGCCCTTCGTCGTGAACAGCACCAGCCGACCGGTGCCGCGATCACGCTGGAACGCCGCCCAATCCGCGTGCCGCGTCATGTGCGACAGCGGCCCGTAGTCCAAAGCCGCGCGCTTCATGGCGCGGTCGTCGAACCGGAAACCGGTGGGCTCGATGACGTGCAGTTCCATGCCGAAACAGGCCGACAGCCGGATGCAGGCGCCGACGTTCTGGGGAATGGCCGGTTGAAAAAGGGCGAGACGCATTCTAAGGCCCTCTTACGCGCGGCCCGGAAGCTTGTCGCGGCTTGGAATGCGACTGTTTCTCACGGAGGCAGAGCGGTTTGCGGCGATGAGCCGCAAATCAGGGCCGCGCAAGACAGTCCGGTCTCCGCTAGAGGATCCATGCTGCGGCCACCGCGCTCCCCTTCGGGCGCGGACCTCGGCGCATCAGGAGTGAGACGTGGCCGAACCGGGCGTGCAGAACGGAGAGGGCGGAGACGCCACCCGCCGGGACTTCATCCACATCGCCGCCGGCGCGGCCGCCGTCGGCGCGGGTGCCATGGTCGTGTGGCCGCTGATCAATCAGATGAACCCGGCCGCCGACACCCTGGCGCTGGCGTCTATCGAGTTTGACCTGACCAAGGTTCAGGAAGGCCAGCAAGTCGTCATCAAATGGCAGGGCAAGCCGGTGTTCGTGCGCTATCGCACCCCGGCAGAGCTGGAACGCGTGCGCGCCGAGCCCAATGCGGGCAGCCCGCCCGAGACCGACGCCGCGCGCACCAAGGAAGGTCACCAGCAGTTTCTGGTGGTGATCGGCTCGTGCACGCATCTGGGCTGCGTCCCGACCTTCAACGCCGGTGACTACGGCGGCTGGTTCTGCCCATGCCACGGCTCGCATTACGACGCGTCGGGCCGCATCCGCAAAGGTCCAGCGCCGCTGAACCTGGTCGTGCCGACCTATGAGTATGTGTCCGATACCCGCGTGAAGATCGGCTGAGAACGATGAGCGAGCACGAATCCACCTACGTTCCCAAGACCGGTATCGAGAAGTGGCTCGATACCCGCCTGCCCATCGTCCGCTTCGGCGCTGACTATCTGTCGCTGCCGACGCCGAAGAACCTGAACTACTGGTACACCTTCGGAGCCATCCTGGCGCTGTGCCTGATGACCCAGATCGTCACCGGCATCGTCCTGGCCATGCACTATGTGCCCAACACCGAAATGGCCTTCGCCTCGGTCGAGCGCATCATGCGCGACGTGAACGGCGGAGACATCATCCGCTACACCCACGCCAACGGCGCCTCGATGTTCTTCGTCGCGGTCTATCTGCACATGCTGCGCGGGCTCTACTACGGCTCGTACAAGGCGCCGCGCGAGATGATCTGGATCATCGGCTGCCTGATCTTCTTCCTCATGATCGCCACGGCCTTCCTCGGCTACGTCCTGCCGTGGGGCCAGATGTCCTTCTGGGGCGCGGAGGTGATCACCAACCTGATCGGGGCCGTCCCCGTCATCGGCGAGCCGGTCCTGATCTGGCTGCGCGGCGGCCCGGCGATCGATAACGCGACGCTGAACCGCTTCTTCTCGCTGCACTATCTGCTGCCGTTCGTGATCCTCGGCTGCGTCGTTCTGCACCTGTGGGCGCTGCATACGGCGGGCCAGAACAACCCGGTCGGCATCCTGATCCCCAAGGAGCGCCACGCCAAGGACATGGTGCCCTTCCACCCCTACTACACGGTCAAGGATGGCTTCGCGATCATCCTGTTCATCATCCTGTTCGCGATTTTCGTCTTCTTCATGCCGACTGCACTGGGCCACGCCGAAAACTATATCCCGGCCAATCCGCTGGTGACGCCGTCGCACATCGTGCCCGAGTGGTACATGCTGCCGTTCTACGCCATCCTGCGCGCCATCCCGGACAAGTTCGGCGGCGTGGTGGCCATGTTTGGTTCGATCGGCGTGCTGTTCATCCTGCCGTGGCTGGATACGTCCAAGGTGCGGTCGATGCGCTACCGCCCGACCATGCGGACATTCTTCGTCATCTTCGTAGTGGTCGGCATCGGCCTGGGCTGGTGCGGCGGGCAACTGCCGGACGCCCAGGTGGTGCCGGGCATGCCCAGCTTCACCCTGATCGACGGCGAACTGAACAGCTATCTGTGGCTGACCCGTCTGTTCACCGCATACTATTTCGCCTTCTTCTTCCTGATCATGCCACTGGTCGGCCTGAAGGAGACGCCCAAGCCGATCCCGGCGACCATCTCCGAGCCGGTGCTGTCGGGCGGTTACGCCATGACGGCGGCGGCCCCGGCCTCGCCCGAGAAGAAGGGCTGAGCGCGATGTTGACCCTTGAGACTTCGATGCACTCCATGAAGAAGACCCTGGTTCTGGTCGCGGCGGCCGTCGGCCTGTCGCTGGCGGCGGCGCAACCCGCGCTGGCCGAGGGCGAGGCCCTTCATCCGCGCAAGGGCGGCTTCAGTTTCGAAGGGCCGTTCGGCACTTTCGACCAGGGCCAGCTGCAGCGCGGCTACAAGGTCTATCGCGAGGTCTGCGCGGCTTGCCACGGCATGGACCTGCTCTATTTCCGCACGCTGGCGGAGCCGGGCGGACCCTTCTACGCCTCGGATCAGGAAAGCCCGGCCGCCAACCGCTTCGTCAAGGTTCTGGCCGCCGAGGCCCAGATCGCCGACATCGATCCGGAGACGGGCGAGGCGATGCTGCGTGACGGCACGGCCGCCGATCGCTTTCCCAACCCCTATCCCAACGCCACGGCCGCCGCAGCGGCCAACGGCGGGGCCCAACCGCCCGACCTGTCGGTCATGGCCAAGGCCCGTAAAGACGGCGCCAACTACATCTACTCGCTGCTGTCCGGCTATGGAGAAATCCCGGCCGGTCTGCAGATCCGCCCGGGTCAGTACTACAACCCCTATATGGCCGGCGACCTGACGCCGTTCATGCCGGAAGGCACGGCCAAGGAAGACATCCCGGCCGGCGGTTTTATCGCCATGGCCGCGCCGCTGAGCGCCGGTCAGGTGACGTTTGACGACGGCACCGTCGCCTCGGTCGACCAGATGTCCAAGGACGTCGCCGCCTTCATCGCCTGGACGTCGGACCCCAAACAGGTCCAGCGCAAGCAGGCGGGGGTTGGCGTGCTGATCTTCCTCTTCCTGTTCGCGGGCATCACCTATCTGAGCTACCGCAAAATCTGGAAGGGCGTGGCCCACTAGAGCGAAATCGGTCTTGATGGACGCAGTCCATCAAGGCTCAGATTTCGCTCCAGCATGATTCTGGACCATTTTTTTGAATTCAGGTCGATTCGACCTGAAGCAAAAGTGGTCTAGCGCCTGATCGGTTGAGGGGGCTCGCTTCGCGATACCGCCGATCGAATGACCCGCCCGCGCCCGCGCAGGTGGGTTCGTCACGCCGGGGCGAGACCCGATGCGCGTGATCGAACTGTGCCTGCGCCGTCGCGGCGATAACGGGCGGCCGGCGGCGAATCCGCTCGTGCCCAGACGGTCGACAGTGCGGGCGCAGCGTCCTAACGTCCCAGCGGGTCTGTTTTCGACTGAGGGTTTTCGTCCATGCGTCTGTTTGTTTCCGCCGCTGTGCTCTGCGCCGGCGCGCTGCTGTCTGCCTGCGCCACCACGGAGGCGGCGGCGCCGTCCGCGCCCATCGGCTTCGACGCCGCACGCCTGTCCGAACACGCCCGCATCCTGTCCGATGACAGTTTCCAGGGCCGCGGTATCGCCACGCCTGCCGAGGACATGACCATTCGCTATCTCAGCGAACACTATGCGGCCGCCGGGTTCCAGCCGGGCGGCACAAATGGCGGCTGGACGCAGGACGTGACGCTGAACCGCTTCACCGCCTCCATTTCCAGGGCGTGCGATTCAACGTCGGCGGCGAGACGATCCCGCTGGCGCAGGGCCAGCAGATCACCATCTCGACGCGCCTGCCGGGCAGCCACGTCATGCTGACGGACACGCCGCTGGTCTTCGTCGGTTATGGCATCGACGCGCCCGAGCGTCAGTGGGACGACTTCAAGGACGTCGACGTGCGCGGCAAGATCATCGTCGTGCTGGTCAACGACCCTGACTTCGAGGAGCCCGCGCTGAACACCTTCAACGGTCGGGCCATGACCTACTACGGCCGCTGGACTTACAAATACGAGGAGGCGGCGCGTCAGGGGGCCGCCGGGGTCATCGTCGTGCATGAGACCGCCCCGGCTTCCTATGGCTGGACGACGGTGGCCAACAGCTGGACCGGGTCGCAGTTCGACATCGTCCGCGCCAATGCGGCGGCCGAACGGGTCGGTCTGGAAGCCTGGATCCAGCGCGATGTGGCGGTCGACCTGTTCCGTCGCTCGGGCCAGGATTTCGAGGCGCTGAAAGTCGCCGCGCGCCGCCGTGACTTCCGGCCGGTGGAATTGGCCGGCGCGACCTTCAGCGGCATGTTCGACGTGGCGACCAGCCAGATCGTCACCCGCAACGTCCTCGCCCGGCTGCCGGGCTCCACCCATCCGGACGAGACTATTCTCTACACCGCCCACTGGGATCACATCGGCGTCGGCGCGCCCGATGCCAACGGCGACCGCATTTTCAACGGCGCCGTCCACAACGCCACCGGCACAGCCGGTCTGATCGAGCTGGCGCGTCTCTGGGCTGCCGGTCCGCGTCCGGAACGGTCGATCGTGTTGATCAGCTTCACCGCCGAGGAGAGCGGTCTGCTGGGTTCGGAATTCTATGCCGCCAACCCGGTCTATCCGCTGGAAACGACGGTGGCCGGCTTCAACATGGACGCGATGAACGTCTATGGCCGCACCGCCAATCTGGGCGTCGTCGGTTACGGCCAGTCCGATCTGGACGAGCGTCTGGCAGCGGCGGTCTAACTTCAGGGCCGGACGATCGAGCCCGATGGCAACCCGGCGGCGGGCATCTATTTCCGCAGCGACCACTTCCCCCTGGCCAAGCGCGGCGTGCCGATGGCCTATGCCAAGGGCGGCGGCGAGTTCCGCGACGAACCTCTGGCGGCCCGCAACGCGGCGCGGAATGAGTACGGCTCAAGACGCTATCACCAGGCCGACGACGAATGGTCGGCGGACTGGGACCTGGCCGGTCAGGTCGAGGATCTGGAAGTCTCCTTGTGGATCGGCCGCGACCTGGCCAACAGCCGCGACTGGCCGGCCTGGAAGCCGGGGTCTGAGTTCGGCCCCGCCCGCGCCGCGAGCGCGGCCGAGCGGCGGTGATCGTCTGACTCCTTCTCCCATTGGGACAAGGTGGCCCGATGGGCCGGATGAGGGTCGGCTGGTGCGGGCGGCAAAGCCGCCCCCGGACGAACGACCCTTACCCTTTCGCGCCAGAACGACGGTTCCGCCGCCGTGCACTCAAGCCCTCTCCCATTGGGAGAGGGGAGCAGATGACGAAAACTTCACGCGCAAGGTCCCGGGCGATCCCTAAGGTGCGCGCCATCAATCCGGGGATGGAGCCTCTCCCAATGTTTCGCAAGATGATGGGCGGCGTGGCTGTCGCCGCCGTGGTTCTGGCCGCCGCCATGGCTTCGGCGCAGGATTTCTCGGCGGACCGCATCAGTTCCGGTATCCGAACCATCAGCGCCGACGACTATCAGGGCCGCTATCCCGGTACCGAGGGCGAGGAGAAGACGTTGGTCTGGCTGCAGGCGCAGTACGAAGCCATGGGCCTTCAGCCCGGCGGACCTGACGGCCAGTGGCGCCAGCCGATCGACCTGAAGCGCTACACCCCGACCGGGCCGGGTACGGCCAGCTGGACCGGTGCCGACGGCCAGGTCCATGCGCTGACGACCGATGGCGACATTACGCTGCGCGCCATGACCAATGACGGACGCGCCCAGATCCAGAACGCCGGACTGGTCTTCGTCGGTCACGGCATCCACGCGCCCGAGCGTCAGTGGGACGATTACGGCGACGCCGACGTGCGCGGCAAGGTCGTGGTCGTCGTCAGCGGGGAACCGGCCGACGAACGCTTCAACGGTGCCTACAGCACCGCCTACGCCTCGGCCGCTTACAAGAATGACGAGGCCGTCCGCCGCGGGGCCGTCGGCGTGATCACGCTGGTGCCGGTGGCGGGCACCGACGCCGGCTGGCGGCGCGGAACGCAGGGCAACGGACGCCAGCGCATGGCCACCCCCGGCGCGGCGGACGTCGAATTCACCGGGTCCGTCAACCACGACGTCGGCATGCAGTGGGCGCAGGCCGCCGGGCTGGACATGAGCCTGCTGAGCGCGGTCGGCGACGGCGCCTTCAAGGCCGTGGCGCTGAACGGTCTGACCCTCTCGGTCGCTGTCGAGGAGACCATCGACACCTTGCGCACCCACAACCTGCTGGCCCGCATTCCCGGCGCGACCTATCCCGAAGAGACGATCATCTATTCGGCGCACTGGGACCACGTGGGCGGCGAGGCCCAGCATCCGGGCGTGCAGGGTGACGCCATCTGGAACGGGGCCTGGGACAATGCCTCGGGCACCGTCGGCGTCGTCGAGATGGCCCGCCAGCTGAGCGCCGCCCCACGCCCGGCGCGCAGCATCGTCTTCGCCCATATGGGTGCCGAGGAGATGGGTCTGCTGGGTGCCTACGGCTATGCCGCCGATCCGGTCTGGCCGCTGGAAACGACGGTGGCGAACATCAACATCGACATGCTGCCACTGTCGGCACCGACGCGCGACCTGCCGATCTTCGGCAAGGGCCAGAACGATCTGGAAGACCGGCTTCAGGTGCTGGCCGCCGCCGAGGGCCGGGTGGTCACCGACGACCGCGAGCCGGAACAGAACTACTACTATCGGTCGGACCATTTTCCCTTCGTCCGGGCGGGCGTGCCGGCGATCATGCCTTGGCATGGGGTCGATCTGGACGAGGGCGGCGTCGCCGTCGGTCTGCCCGCCTATCGCGCCAAATTCGACGCCGACTATCACGAGGCCAGTGACGAATGGTCGGCAGAGCTGGACTTCTCCTCGGCGGTCGAGAACCTGGCCCTGCTGTATCGGCTGGGGCTGGACCTCGCCAACAGCGCGGACTGGCCGGGCTGGAAGCCGACGTCCGAGTTCGCCGGCGTGCGCGCCCGCACGGACGCCGCACGTCAGTGACCCTGAAGCTGCGACCCCTGACTGGCGACGGCTCGCCGCCCGTCCAGGGGTCTTATCCCCAAGCCGTCGAGGTCACGGGGGCGATCCGTTGGCTATACCTGTCGGGTCAGATCCCGGTCGGGCCGGACGGCGCGCTGGCGGCTGATTTCCGCAGCCAGTGCGAGCAAGTCTGGACCAATCTCGAGACCCAGCTGACGGCGGCCGGTATGACGCTGGACAATCTGGTGAAGGTCACGACCTTCCTGTCCGACCGCCAGCATGCACTGGAGAACCGTGAGGTTCGCGTGGCCCGGCTGGCGGGCCGCCAGCCGGCTTTGACGGTGATCGTTACCGGCATTTTCGACGCGGCCTGGCTGGTCGAGATCGAGGCGGTGGCGGCGGCTTGATCTGTGGGGTGCAGACTCAACAGGGACCGAGCCAGATGAGCGGTATCGCGTGCGGACTCAGCGCTTCCTGACGAAGACCGTGCCGGCCGAATAGCCGGCACCGAAGCTGCAGATCAGGCCGGTGTCGCCGGCAGCCATGTCCTGCTGGCGCAGGTGGAAGGCGATGATCGAGCCGGCCGAGGAGGTGTTGGCGTAGTCGTCGAGGATGATGACGTTCTCCTCGGGCGTCGGCTCGCGGCCCAGCACCTTGCGGCCGATGAACTGGTTCATGTTGATATTGGCCTGGTGCAGCCACATCCGCTTCAGGGTCGCGGGGTCGATTCCGAGGTCGGCGGCGTGGCCGATGATCATGTCCGACACCATCGGCACCACGTCCCTGAACACTTTTCGTCCCTGCTGGACGAAAAGCTTGTCCGTTTGGCCTAGCGCTTCGCTGCTTGAGGCCGGGGCGACCAGCGCCTCGGTCGTTTCGGCGGTCCGGTTCAGGAAGCCGAAATTGTTGCGGATGTTGTTGGAGAAGACGGTCTTCAGCCGCGTGCCGAGGATGTCCCAGCCACCCGGTCCGGCCTGATCCGAGGATTCGATGATGACGGCGGTGGCGACGTCGCCGAAGATAAAATGGCTGTCGCGGTCCTTGAAGTTCAGGTGGGCCGAGCAGACCTCCGGATTGACCATGAGCACGGCCTTGACCGAGTCCGAGGCAATGAAATCCGCCGCCGTCTTGATGCCGAAGGTGGCAGAGGAACAGGCCACGTTCATGTCGAAGGCGAAGCCGTCGATGCCGAGGGCCTGCTGAATCTCGACGGCCAGGGCCGGATAAGGGCGGGGCATGTTGGAGGCGGCGCACAGGACGGCGCCGATTTCCGAGACCGGCTTGCCCCAGGCGGCGATGGCATCTCGGGCGGCGGCGACGGCCATCTCGGCCATGATCGACAGGTCGTCGTCACCGCGCTCGGGGATGTTGGGGGCCATGCGGGCGGGATCGAGCACACCGGCCTTGTCGAGCACGAACCGGCTCTTGATGCCCGAAGCCTTCTCGATGAATTCGACAGAGGACGGGGTCAGTTCGGCGACGTCGCCCTCGAGGATTTCGGCGGCGTGGTCGGCGTTGAAGCGCTCTGCGTAATCATTGTAGGCGGCGACCAGTTCGGCGTTGGAGATCGACTGTTCCGGGGTGAACAAGCCGGTGGCGGCGATGACGGCGTGGGACATAAGAGGCGGGGCCCTATCGCTCGCGGCGCTGCCGCTCGCTGCTTGAGGGCGGGGCGCTGAGTTCGGTTTCTGGACGGACTAGATAGGCGTGTCTTGGGGCGGGGTCGAGGCCGCGGCGTGGCGGGCCAGCAATCGGTGGGCGGCGTCGAGATGGAGGCGCTCCACCATGCGGTAGCCGACCCGGATGGCGCCCTTGCCCTCGGCATCGGCGGCGGCGAAGGCAGCGACGACGTCGAGGGCTTTGGCGACCTCCTCCGGCGAGGGCGAGAAGGCGGTGTTGGCGGCGTCGATCTGGGCCGGATGGATCAGGCTCTTGCCGTCGAAGCCGAAGGCGCGGCCCTGCCGGCATTCGGCGTTGAGGCGGTCGGCGTCGTCGGTGGCGTTGACCACGCCGTCGATGGCCAGCAGGCCGTACCCGCGCGCTGCGGCGACGACGGCCGCCAGCCACGGCTTGATCGGGTCGCGGTCGGGACCGAGCACGAGGTTCATCCGTTCGCCCAGATCATTGATCCCGAGCATCAGCGCCGCCAGCGGCGCCCCGGCTCCGGCGATCTGGTCGAGGCGCAGCACCGTCAGCGGCGTCTCGACCATGATCCACAGGGCGGCGCCGTCGGGCAGGCGGGCGGCGACTGCCCGGACCGCCTCCGCGCTCTCGATCTTGGGGGCGACCACGAAGACGGGATTCAGGCCGGTCAAGGCCGCCAGATCTTCTGCGCCCCAGGGCGTATCGAGGCCGTTGATGCGAACGCCGACGCGGGAGCCAAAACCACCGGCCGTCAGGGCCGCGACTGCAGCCTGCCGCGCCTCGGACTTGGCGTCGGGAGCGACGGCGTCCTCAAGGTCGAGAATCACCGCGTCGGCGTTCAGGCCACGCGCCTTCTCGATCGCGCGCGGGTTCGAGGCGGGCAGATAGAGGACGGAGCGGAAGAGGGTCGGCCGGGCGGTCAAGGGGGAGCCCCCCTTGTTCCGCTCGTCCCGGCGAAAGCGGGGACATGGTTCTTGTGCAAGGCAGGCTGCGCGGGATGATCCTGGGTGGGACCCTTCAGGCGCCGGTCGCCCAAGGCACTGGGTCTTCGCTTTCGCAGGGATGAGCGGAAGAAAGACAGCATCAGACCTTCCCCGTGACGGGGATCAGCGCCCCGGTGATCGCGCGGCTCTCAGGCGAAGCGAGGAAGAGCATGACCCGGGCGAGGTCGGCGGGGGCGACCCATTTGGCCGGGTCGGCGTCGCGCATGTCCTTGCGGTTCTGTTCGGTGTCCAGGATCGAGGGCAGGACTGCGTTGACCGTGACGGAGGTGTCCTTGAGCTCCTCGGCCAAGGCTTCGGTCAGGCGATGCAAGCCCGCCTTGGATGCGGCGTAGGCACCCATGCCCGCCGCGGCCTTCAGCGCGCCATTGGCCCCGACATTGACGATGCGGCCTTCGGGAGAAGCCTTGAGATGGGGCAGGGCGGCGCGGCTGGCGTTCAGTGCGGTGGTCAGGTTGAGGGCGAACATCTTGCCCCATGCCGGATCGGCGTCGTCTATGGTCTGCCAGACGAAGCCGCCAGCGACGTTCAGCAAGCCGTCCAGCCGTCCGAAATGCGCGGCGACGGCGTCGACGGCCCGGGTCGCCGAGGGCGCGTCGGTCAGATCGACCCCGCCCAGTTCCAGCACCCCGTCCGGCACCGACTGGCCGCTCGCATGGTCGATGACGGCGACCTTCAGCCCGTCGGCCAGCGCCGCCTCGACCACGGCGCGCCCCAGCACGCCATGGCCGCCCGTGATCGCGATCACCCGTTCCGACATGATGGTCTCCTGTTGGAGGGTCGGCTTAGCAGACCCGGCTCAGGCCGCGAACACCTTGCCCATCATACGTTCCAGCGCGGCGGCGTCGATCGCGTCGAAGGCGGCCTTTTCCGTGGCGTCCACGTCGAACACGGCGATCAGCTCTCCGGCCGCGTCGAACACCGGCACCACGATCTCGCTGACCGAACTTGCGTCGCAGGCAATGTGGTCGGGGAAGGCGTGGACGTCGTCGACGATCCGGGTCGCCCGGTCGCGCGCCGCCGTACCGCAGACCCCGCGGCCGAAAGCGATCCGCATACAGCCGAGCGTGCCTTGATAGGGTCCGACCACCAGTTCGTCCGTCTTGTCCGGATCGACGACGTAGAAACCGGTCCAGAAGAATAGCGGAAAAGCGTCGGCCAGCATGGCGGCGACGGTGGCCATGCGCGCGACCCGGTTGGGCTCGCCGTCCAGAACGGCCAGGATCTCGTGCTCCAGCTCGGCATAGCGCGCCGCCTTGTCGGCGGGACGGTCGTCGCGGGCGGTATAGGCCATAGGAGGGGCTCCGATCGGGTCTGGCCGATGCATATAGGGACGCCCGCCCACGCTGACGAGAGGCCGTCCTTCCCCTGCGAGGCAAGTCGGCAAGTGGGTAATTCGTGTGAAAAAGTACGCGCGCCGGCTCAAAAGGCTCGCCGTGCGGCAACGCTTTGTCGCAACCCACTTCAACCTTGAAAGATGGTCAACTGGACCGGTCTGTCCGCTCCATTCAAGCTTGGGCTTACGGGCGGGTTCGACCCGTTTGGTAGTGTTTGAGGGAAAGCATGGCCGAGCGACGAGACCGGTCCAGGGAAACGCGCGAGCATGGCCGGTCAAGGGGACCCGTGCCCATTGTGCCATCTCGGGCGTCCTCGCGCTGACGGTTCTGGGCATGCGTCCTGCGGCGACCGGGGCTGCGTTCGCTTCTGGTAGCGCAACGCGGCGGCCAACATCTCCCCGCGCCCCGCCTCGCTGACGGGGTCCGAGTTCAAAACCGAGGAGACGGGCCTGCGCGCCCCCGCCGCTTTCCGGGGTGACGTCTTCGCCCAGCTGGAACCGGGCGCGTGCCATGCGGTCATCCGCGCCACCGACAAGAACATCAAGGACCCGATCGAAAGCGCCACTTGGTTCGCCATGGCCCTGTCGAACGACGAGGGCTACGTCCCGATCAACCGCATCGATCGCGGCGGCTTCGGCGGCGTGCGCCAGGTCGTCTACGCCGCGGCTCGCGCCAATGTTCAGGCGAGCGGCAACCGCGTCTGGTCGCAAAATGTCTGCGCACCCCAGTTCCGCGACCGTTACCGCGCCCGGTGTGAGCCCCGGTGGCGGCCCGGCGACGGCTGGACCTGCGAGGACAGTTCCTGTCCCCGCGACGGGTGGGACAGCCAGGACGGACTGCCGGGCCTGCCCTATCAGGATAACGGCTATCAGCCCGACGGTTACGGCGACTATCGGGACGGCACAGGCTGGTACGGCCGCTACATCCGCGACGACCGCTACCGCGGCGACGACCGCTGGAGCCGGGGCGGGGGTCCTCGGGTTAGGGTGGTAGGCGCGGAGGGACTCGAACCCCCAACCAGACCGTTATGAGCGGTCGGCTCTAACCATTGAGCTACGCGCCCGCCGTAGCGTCGGCCTAGAGCAAAATCGGTTTGGAGGCGAACGCGTCCAAACTCAGATTTCGCTCCAGGATCATGCTGGAGCCTGATTCACGGCATCGGCGGAATCGCGAAGCGATTCCTCCTCAACCGATCAGGCTCTAGCAGGCGTGGCGGCGGCTTGCCAAGCGCCACGCCTTCGCCGCCGCTCTGTCGCGGATTTATCGCCGATGAATGGAACCTGCCACCACCGGCCGAGCGTTCATTCAGATTAGAATAGTCAAGCTGCAGCCATGGTCCTCGCTTAGCATCGAGCCAGCGACCTTTTCCTTTCAGGAGTTTTGACGTCATGACCCGTCCCGTCGCCGCCCGTGCCGCTGTCGCCGTAAAGCCCGCCCTGTCCAACCGCCTGTTGCTGCTCAGCGGTGCCGTGATGGCTGCCGCCGCCCTGTTCGCGGCACCCGCCTTGGCCCAGACGCCTAGGGAGGGCGGCATGCATATGATGCAGTCCGCGCCGTCGCTGAACCTGTCGGCCTATGGCGAGGTCAAGACCGCGCCGGACATGGCCACGATCAGTTTCGGCGTGCTCACCGAGGCCACCACCGCCGCCGAGGCGATGAGCCAGAACGCCAGTCGCATGACCCAGGTGATGGCCGCCCTGCGCCGCGCCGGGATCGAGACGCGCGATGTCCAGACGTCGGGCCTCAACCTGTCGGCCCAATACGACTATGTCCAGAACGAGCCGCCCCGGCTGCGCGGCTATCAGGCCAATAACCGCGTCACCGTGACGATCAATGATCTGACCCGCGTCGGCACGACCGCCGACGCCGTTGTCGCCGCGGGTGTCAACCAGATCGACGGCATCGGCTTCGGCCTGAAGGACCCCAGCGCGGCCGAGAACGAGGCGCGTCGCTTGGCCGTCCGCAATCTGCAGGCCAAGGCGTCCCTTTATGCCCAAGCCCTGGGCGTCGAACTGGCGGGCATCCGCTCATTGTCGGAGGGCGGCGGCTATGCGCCACAACCGCCGATGCCGATGTATCAGGCTCGCGCCGTGTCGATGGACTCCGCTGAATCCACCCCGGTCGCGGCGGGTCAGTTGGCGGTGCGGATCGACATCACCGGGATCTATGATCTCGCCAGGTAGCCGGTTCCTGGTGGTTGGCGGTTAAGCCGCCCTCTTGATCGCATTGCCGTCGTCCAGCAGGACCACGGTCGGCGACCATTGGCGGGCCTCTTCTTCGGGCATCTGGCCGTAGGTCACCACGATGACCTTGTCGTTCTTCTGAACCAGGCGTGCAGCGGCCCCGTTGACGCCGATGACCCTGGAGCCGCGCGGGGCCTCAATGGCGTAGGTGGTGAAGCGCGCGCCATTGGTGATGTTCAGCACATCGACCTGCTCATGCGGGAATATCCCGGCGGCATCCAGCAGGTCGGAGTCGATGGCGATCGAGCCTTCGTAGTCGAGGTCGGCCTGGGTCACCGTGGCGCGGTGCAGTTTGGCCTTCATCATGGTGACCAGCATGGGGAGCGCGGTCCGGATGTGACGCGGGGCGTAGGCCCCCGCTCGCAAGAGGCTGATATAGAGATTTCCCGCGCTTTCGACAATCATTCCTGTTGCGACGCAACAAAAGCGCTCGCGCGACGCATTCGCTCGTTACGGGACGTTCATTTGACGGCGCACGCTTCCGCCCTATGGTCGGCGAGGGCCAGCCCGGCCCGCGATCCGGACGACGACCTTCGACATGAAGCATTTCTTCCTGACCATACTCGGCGTCTTCGCCGGTCTGTTCCTGTTCATCGTCGTCGTTCCCTTTATCCTGATCATGGCCGCGATCGGCTCGGCCTCCTCCAAGGAACCGGCGCCGAACAATACGGTGCTGGAACTGGACCTGCGCGAGGGCGTGACGGACCAGAGCCCGACCAATCCCTTCGCCGCGTTCGGCGGGGCAGGCCTGTCCACGCTGCAGATCGTCGACGTTCTGGCCCAGGCCGAGGAAGACGCCCGCGTGAAGGGCTTGCTGATCCGCCTGCCGGAAGCCGGCATCACGCCCGCCGCCGCCGACGAGATCCGTCAGGCCGTCCGTCGATTCCGCCGCTCGGGCAAGGTCGTGATCGCCCACGCCCAAGGCTTCCAGCCGATCGGCACGACCATTTCCAGCTATATGGTCGGCGCTTCGGCGTCCGAGCTGTGGATGCAGAATACCTCCAGCTTCCAGCTGACCGGCTTCTCGAGCGACGCCATCTTCCTGGGCCGCGCCTTCGAGAAATACGGGGTCAACGCGCAGTTCGAGCAGCGCTACGAGTACAAGAACGCCGTCAACGAGTATACCGAGAGCAACTTCACCCCCGCGCACCGCGAGGCGATGGGTGCCTGGATGACGTCGATCTACACTTCGGCCCTGGCCAACGCCGCGCAGGACCGCAAGACCACGCCGCAGGCCCTGCGCACCGCCATGGAAGCGGGGCCGCATTCCTCGGCCCAAGCCCTGCAACGGCGGCTGATCGACAAAATCGGACAGGTCGAGGAGGCCGAGGCCGAGATCAAGCGCCGTGCCGGTCGCGGTGCAGAGATCATGGAGTTCGACGACTACGCCGACTCCCGCGGCGAGCGCACTGGCTCGGGCAGCAGCGCCATCGCCATCGTCGGCGGCGAGGGGGCCATCCTGACCGGCCGCGGCGGGGGCTCCAACCCGTTCGACAGTGGCTCGGCCATGATGTCCGACGACATCGCCAGGGCCATCTACGACGCGATCAAGGACCAGTCGGTAAAGGCCATCGTCTTCCGCGTTTCCTCGCCCGGCGGCTCGCCCGACGCGTCCGAGCAGATCCTCGCCGCCGTTCGCGCGGCCAAGGCGGCGGGCAAGCCGGTGGTCGTCTCCATGGGCGACTATGCGGCGTCCGGCGGCTATTGGGTCAGTTCTGAAGCCAACTGGATCGTGGCCCAGCCCTCGACCCTGACCGGCTCCATCGGCGTGTTCGGCGGCAAGTTCGCCCTGGCCGAGGCGCTCGGCCGGTTCGGCGTCGACATCCGCAACCTGACCGTCGGCGGCGAATACGCCGACGCCTTCTCGCCCTCGGAAGCCTTCGACGGACCGGATCGGGCCGCCTTCGCCGCTGGCGTCGACCGCACCTATGAAGAGTTCATCGCCCGCGTCTCGGTCGGTCGTCGCCTGCCCGCCGCCCGGGTGCGCGAGATCGCCCGCGGCCGCGTCTGGACCGGGGCCCAGGCCAAGTCCATCGGCCTGGTCGACCAGTTGGGTGGCCTGGAGGAAGCCATAGCCAAGGCGCGCGAACTGGCCCGCATCCCGGCCAGTGAATCCGTCCGCTTCCAACGCTATCCCGAGCCCAGCTCGCCGTTAGAGGCCCTGTCCGAAGCGTTCGGTGTCTCCGGCGAGGCGGCGCGCGTGCTGGTCGGCATCGGCGGCCTGATGAACGACCCCCAGGCCGAAGCGGCATTCCGTCGCGTGCAGACGGAGCGCGCCCGGGCTTCGGGCGCTTCGGTGCTGGCGGACCAGCCGTACTGAGCGGGCGGACGCGCGCCGGACACTCGCCTGTGAAGGGTTCGGTCATTGACCGTTCATGCCGATGGACCGACATTGAAGGTTCTGCGTTCTTCCCGACGCATGAGAAGGTGACGCCATGACCGAGTCCGACCGTCCGATTTTCGGTGCCAGTTCTGCATCGATGGGTGCCCGCCGCCCGACGAATGGCCTGCTGGCCTCGATAATGTGGCTGTGCGGACTGGTCGCGACGCTGGCCGCCATGGCGATCGGCGCAGTGCTGGCGGTGTTCACCGCCGTAGCCGTGGCCGTCATCGCCCTGTTCGCCGGAGCGCTGGTCTTCCTCGCCGGCCTGGCCATGCGCGCGCGCCGCACCGTCCGCGCGCGCCGGTCAGACGACGTCATCGAAGCCCGCAAGGTCGACGGCGCCTGGGTCGCTTACGGCTGGGAGCGGCCGGGCCGGTAAACGTGCTGGTCGTCAAGGACGCGCCATCCCCGAATTTCGACAGCCGGCGGGCCCCGCCCGACATGCTGGTGCTGCACTATACCGGCATGCGGACGGTGAAGGCGGCGGTCACCCGCCTTTGCGATCCAGAGGCGAAGGTCTCGGCGCACTATGTTGTCGACGAGGACGGCTCGATCCTGCGCCTCGTTTCCGAAGAGCGTCGGGCCTGGCACGCGGGCGCGGGGGCCTGGCAGGGCGAGACGGACTGCAACGCGGCCTCCATCGGCGTCGAGATCGTCAATCCGGGCCATGAGTTCGGCTATCGCGACTTCCCCGACGTCCAGATCGACGCGGTGATCAGCCTGATCTCAGACATTCGCACGCGGTGGACCGTCCCCGACGCCCGCATCATCGGCCACTCCGACCTGGCACCTGAGCGCAAACAGGACCCCGGCGAGCGCTTCCCTTGGAAACGGCTGGCCTCGGTCGGGCATGGCCTGTGGTTCGAGCCGGCGCAGGAGCGGATCGCCGCTCTCGGCGTGCCCCTGAATGCCGGGGACGAGGGGCTGGGTGTGGTTGTGTTGCGCGCCGGCCTGCACCGGCTGGGCTATGCCCTGATCCCCGGCGGCGACTATGACGAGGCCACCCGTCTGACCGTCGAGGCTTTCCAGCGCCACTGGCGGCCGGGGCAGGTCGACGGCGTGGCTGACGGCGAGACGCGGGCGACGCTGATGGGGGTGTTGCAACGGGCGACGGCGGAGAGCGTGACGGGGGTATTAGGCTAG
>NZ_JBDNHO010000111.1:0-7045 GCF_041688735.1 Brevundimonas sp. | reverse complement strand
TCCGACGCATCTGCTTGTTCGTCAGCCAAAACAGATCACTCATGACAGGCTCCTCCTGCCACCAGTGAATCAGATCGCCACGACCGTGTGAATCCCTTTAATGGGTCCTGAGCCTAGACCACTTTTGCTTCAGGTCGAATCGACCTGAATCCAAAAAATGGTCCCGAATCATGCTGGACCTAAATCTGATCCTTGATGGACTGCGTCCATCAAGACCGATTTCGCTCTAGTCGGGGCGGCGTTGGCCCGGCTCGTTCTCGTCCGTGCGTGGCAGTTGGCCGCGGCCGACGTTGCCGAGCAACTGCTCGAGGATCGTCAACTGACGTCCGCGGGTCGGAGTCTCGCGACCGTTCATGGCGAGGCGCTGTCCGTCGTCCAGGCCCAGGGTACGAACTTCCGCGACCTGACCGGCATCGTTGAAGGTGATCTCGGTAACGCTGCGCTGGGTCACCTGTGGCCGGTTGTAGGTATATTTCTCGGTGACCTGGCTGATGTAGTACCAGATGCTGTCGCGCTCGAAGGTCGATGTCGTCGACGGCGTGCCCAATTTTGTCAGCACAGTCTGCTTGCTGTCCGTTCCCGCGATGATGTCGGCCGGCTTGGCGTCGATGGCCTGAAAGCCGTTCTGGCCCACGATGGGAGCGCAGGCCGTCATCAGGACGGCGGCCGAAAGAGCGGCGAATACGAGCTTGGAACGGACCATGGGCGGCGCCTGCGACAGAACAAGGTCTTTGACCTAACCGGAGCCGAGCCTTAGTTCAACGCCGCGGCGGAAAAGGGGCCGCCTCATCATGCTCAAGAATCTCTTCCGAACCCGCTCCCGTGAACGCCTCGGCGAGCCGCTGTATGAACTGACGGTGGCACAGGCGCGCCAACCAGCCTTCTACGCCCAGATGGGCGTGGCAGACGAGATCGACGCGCGCTTCGAGCTGTATACGCTTCATGTCCTTCTGCTGGTCATGCGGACGAGGGACGAGGGTGAGCGGGGCGCGGAGGTCGCGCAGGACCTGTTCAACGCCTATGTCTCGGCACTGGATCACGCGCTGCGCGAGTTGGGCGTCGGCGATACCTCCGTCGGTAAGAAGATGCGCAAGCTGGGCGAGGCCATGTACGGACGGATGACCGCTTATGAAGGCCCCCTCAGAGCGGAAGACGAAGAAGGCCTTTCCGCGAGCCTCGCCCGAAACGTGCTGGTGAGCGAGAACGTGTCCGACGGAATGGCGCTGGCCCGTTACGCGCTGGACAGCCGCCGCCGTCTGGCCGCGCAGAGCTTCGCCGAACTGACGATCAAGCCGAACTGGGGTGATCTGAGCGCATGACCGTTCCTGCACTGCCCTTCAGCGATCCGGTCCGCCTGCATCTGAGTCCCGGGGGCGTCAACCGCAGGCTGGAGCCCGATGCGGCGACGCGTGGCCGAATCGCCAAGGCCCTGGACCTGGCCTCGCTGGACAGCTTCGTCGCGGATGTGAAGCTGGAGCCGACCGCCGCCGGCTGGCGGCTGTCGGGCCACGTCATGGCGAGCCTGGCGCAGCTTTGCGGGATCACGCTGGAGCGGCTTCCAGTTGAAATCGACACCCGGTTCTCTTTCCCGCTGGCCGAGGCGGTGGATGAGGACTCGGAGGAAATCGTCATCACGCTCGACGACGAATCGCCGGACCTGATCGAGAACGGCCAGATCGACCTGGGGCAATATGTGGTTGAGCAACTCGCCCTTCAGCTCGACCCCTTCCCCCGCAAGCTTGGCGCGGAGTTCGTTCAGCCGCCCGAGCCGGCCGAGATTTCGCCCTTCGCTGTGCTCAAGACTCGGCGTCCCGACGGCGAAGGTTGACGCAACGACCAGTTGGTTGCATCCCCCCATCGCGGCGCTATCGTCGCCGCCAAACTAGCGCCGGGGCTGACGGCGCGACGGAGTCGTAGCGGCTTGCCTTCCTCAACTGTGATCTCGCTCGATGCCATGGGCGGGGACCAAGGTCCGCCCGTCGTGGTGGCCGGGGTCCGGGCCTATCGCCAGCGCCACGGCGGCGAAGGCGTGCGTTTCCTGCTGCACGGCGACGAAACGGCCATCCGCGCCGAATTGCTCCGTTGCGGGCTCGACGAGTCCGTCTGCGAGGTGCGGCACACCGACAAGGTGATCGCCATGGACGAGAAACCTGCGCAGGCCATGCGACGAGGTAAGGGCTCCAGCTTGTGGAACGCCATCGAGGCGGTAAAGCTGGGCGAGGCGGGGGCGGTCGTCTCGGCGGGCAACACCGGCGGCCTGATGGCCATCTCCAAGCTGATCCTGCGCATGTCGGCTCACGGTCTGGAACGACCGGCGATCGTCGCCAGCTGGCCGACGCTGCGGGGTGTGACGGCCGTGCTGGACGTCGGCGCCAACGTCGAGAGCGACGCCGAGCAACTGGTTGAGTTCGCCATTATGGGCGAGGCTTTCCATGCCGCAGTGCACAGCCACGGCGGGCGGCCGACCATCGGCATTCTCAATGTCGGCTCGGAAGACATGAAGGGCCACGACGAGGTGCGCGAGGCCCACCGCATCCTGCGCGCCGACGGGGCCGGGCTGAACCTCGATTACAAGGGTTTCGTCGAGGGCGACGACATCGCCAAGGGCACGGTCGACGTTATCGTCACCGACGGCTTTACCGGCAATATCGCCCTCAAGACCGCAGAAGGCGTGGCGCGATTCATCTCGGCCCTGATGAAGGAGGCCCTGTCGTCAGGGCCGATGGCCAGGGCCGGGGCGCTGCTGGCGTTGCCGGCGCTGAAGCGAATGCGCCAGAAGATCGACCCCGGCGCCATCAACGGCGGACCCTTGCTGGGCCTGAACGGCATCGTGGTGAAGAGCCATGGCGGTGCGGACGCCAAGGGCTTCGGCAACGCCATCCGCATCGCCGTCGATCTTGCCCGCAGCGACTATCTGGTTAAGGTCAGCACCAGCCTGCAGCGACTGACCACGGTGCTTGAACAGTCGCCCGCGCTGGTCGAGCCGGTGACGGAGCCTGCTCAGTGAGCGTCATTCGCAGCGTCGTGACGGGCGTCGGCTCCTATCTGCCGGAACAGGTCATCACCAACGCCGATCTGGCCAAGTTCGTCGACACCTCCGACGAATGGATCGTCGAGCGGACCGGCATCCGCCAGCGCCATAAGGCCCGCGACGACCAGCCGACCAGCGACCTGGCGGTCGAGGCCGCCAAGAAGGCCTTGATCGACGCAGGGCGAACGGCCAGCCAAGTCGATCTGATCATCGTCGCCACGACTACACCGGACATGACCTTCCCGTCGGTCGCCTCGATCGTTCAGCGCAAGTTGGGCGCGCCGATCTGCATCGCCTTCGACATTCAGGCCGTGTGCACGGGCTTCGTTTATGCGCTGAGCGTGGCCGACGGCTTCGTCGCCCGCGGCTTGGCCAAATGCGCGTTGGTCATCGGCGCCGAGGAGATGACACGGCTGATGGACTGGACCGACCGGTCGACCTGCGTCCTGTTCGGCGACGGTGCCGGCGCGGTAGTCGTCGAGCCGCGCGAAGGGCAAGGGACCAAGGCCGATCGGGGCCTGCTGGGCTTCGCCTTGCGCTGCGACGGGACCAAGACGGACCTGCTGTACGTCGACGGCGGCCCAGCCACGACCGGTACGGTCGGCCATCTGCGCATGGCGGGAAATCAGGTCTTCCGGCAAGCCGTGGTCAATATCGCCGAGGCCATCACCGCCGCCTGCGCCGCCTCGAACATCGAGGTTGCGGACGTCGACTGGTTCGTGCCGCACCAGGCCAACCAGCGCATAATCAAGGGCGTCGGCGACCGGTTGGGTCTCGACGAACACAAGGTGATCTCGACCGTCGCCATGCATGCCAACACCTCGGCGGCGTCCATCCCACTGGCCCTCGACGCGGCCATCCACGACGGACGGATCAAGCGTGGCGACCTGGTGCTGCTGGAGGCCATGGGCGGCGGTTTGACCTGGGGCGCATGCGCCTTTCGTCTGTAGGGCGTAATTCGCCTTTCCATTTGATCGCGCTTGCCCTTTTATGCGCGGGACGGAGCAATCCAGGGGAGCGGACCAGTGGCGCAGCACCAGACACTCACGCGGGCAGATCTGTGCGAGGCCGTCCACGAGGAAGTCGGGCTCTCGCGTCAGGAATGCTCGGCCATGGTCGAGCGCACCCTCGAGCTCATTATCGAGTCTCTGGAACGTGGCGAGACTGTGAAGCTGTCTGGTTTCGGCGTCTTTCAGGTCCGCGATAAACGCGCTCGCATGGGCCGCAATCCCAAAACCGGCGAGCCGGCCGCCATCCACCCGCGCCGGGTCATCAGCTTCCGCGCCTCCCAGATCATGAAGGGCCGGGTCCACGACGCCGTCCTGGAGGCCTGATCCCACGTGGCCAAAAGCCCCAACGCCTTTCGCACCATCTCTGAAGCCGCTGACGAAGTCGGCGCGCCGCAGCATGTGCTGAGGTTCTGGGAGACCAAATTCACCTTCTTGACGCCGCTGAAGCGCGCGGGCGGGCGGCGCTTTTATCGCCCTCAGGACCTGGTGCTGCTCAAGGCCGTGAAGCGTCTGCTGCATGCCGAAGGCCTGACTATCAAGGGCGTCCAGCGCCTGCATCGCGAACTGGGCGTCAAGCGTCTGGCCGTCTATGGCGATCCGGCCGGCGCGGTGTCGTTCGAGCCGGAAGGTGGCTCGCAAGAATCTATTGCGAAAGGCGTCTCCTCGGCCCGTCTACGGCAGGTTCTCGCTGATCTGGAAGGGGCGCGCGCACGTCTCGAGGTCGTTCTTTCGAGAACCGCCTGACGGATCGTTTTTGGGTTTGCGGCGCGACGGCCCCCCGTCTATAGGGAGCGCCTCTCGGAGCGTGGCGCAGCCTGGTAGCGCACTTGACTGGGGGTCAAGGGGTCGCAGGTTCGAATCCTGTCGCTCCGACCATCTTCCTCAATGAAGACGGTTGGTTGAAGGGGCCGCTTTCGGGCGGCCCCTTTGCAATTGGATGCAGAGTCTATTTCTTGCCGCCTTCGGCCCAGCTGATCAGGGGGAACAACGGCACACCCCAGGCGATGCCGGCCACCCCGTAGAAAAGCAGATCGATCCACATCGAGTCCGGCAGGCGGTCACCGATAGCGATAACGGCCCAGACATAGGCCGCGAGAAAGGCCAGAGCCCCGGCTGCGGCGATGAAACGACGGGTTCGCGGGCCCATGTCAGCGCTTGCTCCGGAACAGGAAGAAAGCCCCGAGCGCGAGGGCCGAGCCGGCCAGGGACCACAGCACCCAGGTCCACTCGTCCATCGTGCCGACGGCGAAGACACGTACGGCCAGGAACCAGCCGGTGACGGCGGCGACAGCCGAGACCAGGGAGGTGGCGAAAAGGCCGCGGCGACCGCTGACCAGATCGGCCAGCCAGGCCAGGGCGAAGGCCCCGAGGACGGCGACAATGATTTCGACGTAGGGCAACCGGCCTCTCCAGACTTGCGGCGATCCGACGCCGATAAGCGACTCGATCTCGCCTCACCGTGCGGGCATACCGCTGAGGTCGGCGCGATCCACGGACGCGTACACACTCTAGCGGTTAGGATAGCAGGCGTCGAATGAAGCGTTTCATCGGTGGCGATCAGAATCGCGCGGTCGCCCTCTGGCTGTTCGCATGCGCCGGCCTCGTGTTCGCCATGGTCGTGGTCGGCGGAATCACCCGTCTGACCGGATCAGGGCTGTCGATCACGGAATGGCAGCCGATCATGGGCGCTCTGCCGCCGATGAATGCGTCTGACTGGAATACGGCATTCGAAAAATATCGCGCCATCCCGCAATACGCCCAGGTCAATGCCGGTATGAGCCTGGTCGAGTTCCAGGGCATTTTCTGGTGGGAGTGGGCGCACCGGCTTTTGGGTCGGCTGATCGGCGCGGCTTTCGCCCTGCCATTCGCGGTCTTCCTGATCCTGCGCCAGATGCCCCGACGGCTGATTGTGCGCTGCTGCGTACTGTTGGCCATGGGTGGGCTGCAGGGACTGATCGGCTGGTGGATGGTGTCCAGTGGCCTCTCCGAGCGGGTCGATGTGGCCCCGGAACGGTTGGCGGTTCATCTGGGCCTCGCCCTGCTGATCTTCATGGGACTGATCTGGACCGGACTGGAGGCCTGGAATGGCGAATCGTACTCGCGGTCTCCGATTGGCTGGAGCCGTGCCGCGACCGTGCTGCTGGGGGCGATCTTCTTCCAGTGCCTGCTTGGCGGGCTGGTGGCGGGAGCCAAGGCGGGCTTTGTCTATACTGACTGGCCGCTGATGAACGGCGCGATCTTGCCGCCCGTGTCATGGAGCCAGGGTGGTCTGGCCTTCCTGCACGATCAAGCTCTGGTCCAGTTCAATCACCGCATCTGGGCCTACGTCCTGCTGATCGGCGGGACAGCCTATGCGGTTCAGGCGTGGCGCTGGCGGCTGGCCGGGGGGCTGGGTGCGTCAGCCTTCGCCGTGGCGGCGGCCCTGTGGCTGCAGGCCTTGCTCGGGATCGTGACCCTGATGAGCGCCACCCCCCTGTGGTTGGGGGCCCAGCACCAGGCCGGAGCCGCCCTGGTGCTGGCGGCGGCGACGGTCAACCTGTGGCTGGTCCGCCGCTCGCAGACCCGGCTGTTTACGTCCGGACCGAGGTCCAGGGGCCTCTGATCGCGAAGGTGATCCCAGGGTACTGGATGTTGACGAACATCACCTGACCATCCGGGGAGAAGCAGGCCCCCGCGAACTCGCTGTTCCCGGTGAAGACGTTGCGGGCAACGGTGTAGAGCTGCCCGTCCGGCGTCACGCCCTTCACATGGTTCCGGATCTGGTTCGAATAGTTGTCCTCGCAGACGACCAGATGGCCCCAGGGCGCGACACAGATATTGTCGCCCATATTGATGGTCTTCTCGTCGGTGCTCTCGACGAAGAGCTGGATCCGTCCCGGGCGCAGTCGCTCGCCGACCGAGCCCTCGAAACGCGACGGGACATAGCGCAGGATTTGTCCGCGCTTGATGGGCCCGCCCGAGGTGGCGGTCAGATACATTTCGCCCTCGCCCCAGAAGATGCCCT
>NZ_JBDNHO010000012.1:0-12978 GCF_041688735.1 Brevundimonas sp. | reverse complement strand
CTGCGAGCCGCCGCCGAGACCACAATGACGGGCCTCTGGGACCGCATCGGCGATATCCTCAAGGCCTTCACACCCCAGGAATGCGCCAACTACTTCCGGCATGATGGCTATACGTCAACTTGAGCGGCGAACGCTCTAGGGCGAAATCGGTCTTGATGGACGCAGTCCATCAAGGCTCAGATTTCGCTCCAGCATGGTTCTGGACCATTTTTTGGTTTCAGGTCGATTCGACCTGAAACAAAAATGGTCTAGCCGGGGAACGCCCGCCACATCAGGCGGCCGTAAAGACGATGAGCATGCCTGCGATAAACAGGGCACCGACGAACAGGCCGGTGATCCCGCCACGCCCTATCGCAGGGTGAAGGCCTGACGGGCACCCGCCGCCGGAAGATCGAACGCCGCCGCGGCGAAGAGGGGCGGGCCGAACCGCCCGCGCGCGTTGTTGGAAAAGCCATACGCCTCGCGCGGCAGGCCGATGGGCCACAGCGTCAGTTCACCGTTGCCGTCCGTGTCGTGAAACGCCGCCACGGCATAGCGACCAGGGGCCAGTCCCGGAATCGTCACCGAGGTCACAGCTCCGCTGCGGGGGACGACGCGGGTCGCGACCGGTGCCTGTCCGCGCCGAAAGGCCTCGGCGTCGCGATAGATGGCCACGGCGATGGTGCCGCCCGACCCCCGTGTTGAAAGCGTCAGGGTGAGGTCTGCGGCCTGCGCGGCGGGGGCGAACCCGAGCACGATCGTCACAGCGGCGATTGCCAACTTCATCGAAACGCCTTTTCGTGGTCTGGGCCCCTGCCCGACAAAGCACCTGCCGGAGACGTTCGTCCAGCCATGACCGCGCCGACCGTCTTTAATCCCGCGCCAGCGATCCGGTCGGCGACCCTGGGTCTCTTGCGCGGGCTCGGCATCGCCGCCATCGCCGGGGTGGTGCTGGCCGTCTTGGGCCCGTTCAACACCGGCAATGCCCCCCTTTGGACGAGGCTTGTCTACTGGGTGCCGGTGATGGTGGCGGGCGAATCGTGGGGCCATGTGTGCTCGCGGCTGATCGACCGCTGGATCGACATGGACGAGCGGCCGTGGCTGGCGGTCCTGGCCCTGACCGCCGCCATCACCGGCCCGGTCTCGCTGCTGGTCTGGTTCGTGACGGGGCTGGTGTTCGAAGGCCAGGCCTATCCGTTGCGGACCCTGCCCCTGTTGATCGGCCCCGTCCTGACCATCACGGCGGTCATGTGCACCATCAATGTCTTCGTCAGCAAGGCGAAGCCGGTCCAGACCCACGCGGCCACCGCCGGGTCCGCCCCGGCCCGGTTTCCCGAACGGTTGCCGATGAAGCTGAAGGGTGCGTCCATTCGCGCTGTCCAGTCCGAGGACCATTATCTGCGCATCCATACCGACCGCGGTTCGGACCTGATCCTGATGCGGTTGTCCGACGCCCTGACCGAGCTGGAGGGGCTGGAGGGCGCCCAGACGCACCGCAGCTGGTGGGTCGCGAAAGATTCGGTGCGCGGTGTCAGCCGCGGCGACGGCCGGGCGACCCTGACGCTTGAGGGCGGACTGGCTGCGCCGGTGAGCCGCCGCTATGCCAAGGCTTTGCGCGAGGCTGGCTGGTATTAGAGGCCTCTCCGGTTGGCCTGCCGCGCTTCGCGCGACTTGAGGCCATGACTTATCCCGCCCAGATGCCGTGGAAGCCGGCGGGCAGGGCGATGTCGGCGCGCCAGGTGGCGACGGGGCCGTCGGACACGCGGGCGGCGTTGAAGGCGTGAAGCTCGGTGACGCCCTCGGCCAGGTTGATCGACGGGGCGATAAGCCAGGCGTCGGCTTCGTCCGGGCCGCGCGGGACAAAGACCGCCTCTTCGACGATCTGGGTGTCGCCGAAGGTGAAGGCGTCCGAACGTCCCGTGTCCCAGTTCCAGGTCGCCAAACCTGTCGGCAAGGGCCGATCCGGCCGCTCGCCGGCGACATGAACGGTCAGGCGGCGCGGCAGGCCGGCGCGGCGGGGGTCACTCTTGGGGAATTCGGCGGTGACACCGCTGGACGCCAGTTCGGCGCGGCCGTCGGTGTGCAGGGTGGCCAGTTTCAGCACCGCATGCTCGCCCGGCACGACCCCGCGCTGCTCGACCAGCACGCGCGCGCCGGCGACGGCGAACGCGACGTCCTTGCCCGCAGCCACGTCGAACCGGATCGTGCCCGAGCCGTCCTCCCAGGCGTCGCCGAGATGGAAATAGCTGAACGTCGGCAGCTCATAGATCCGGCGGCGCGACAGGTCGGCCTTGTCGATGACCAGCACCTGGGTCCCCAGCTCGGGCCGCCAGGCGAACTGTGAGGCATAGGGCATGCCGCGCTGGTCAAAGACCCAGGGCTGCAGCACCAGGATCAGATGTCGGGCGGTGGCGGTGAAGTCATGCATATAGCTGGCGCGCGGCAGGTCGATGACCCGGGCCGTGTTCAGGCTGCGGTCGGCGTTCAGATGCCAGACCACGGCCTTGTCGCCGTTCAGGCCGATGTTCCAGATCGTGCCGTCGGGGTCGTAGCGAGGGTGGGCCTGAAAGGGCATGCCCTTGAGGTCGTCCCGCAGGGTGACGAAGCGTCTGGTCGACAGGTCCGAGGCCGACATCGCCATGGGCGCGCCGCCTTCCCACAGGGCCCAGACCTCGTCGCCGGCGGTCATGACGGCGGTGTTGGCGGCATTGGCGTCGTCGTTGGAGCCGATGCGGGCGCGGGCGTCTCCGGCGGTGCCGAAGCCGGGCGTGACGACGGCGTCGATCTCGGTCTCCCAGCGCCGCTTGGGCGTGTCAGCGAAACGGGCGTCGAGCGTGACCTGACCGTCATTGACGCGGAAGGCCCGCATCAGGCCGTCACCATCGAACCAGTGGGTCGCCGAGCCGCCGGAGCGCCGGAACTTGCCCGGGCCGTTGCGGAACAGGGTCCCGGTCAGGCCCGCCGGTGCCCGGCCGTGGACCAGCCGCATGGCCCGGGGCGCGACGTCGGCCTCGAGGTCGGCGGTGGCCAGGGCCCAGTCGGCAGACGCCTGCATGGCGGCCATGGCGCGGACGGTTTCGGGGGTGGTGACAGCGGCTGAAAGGGCGGCGGCGCCCATCAGGAACTGGCGGCGGGAAGCGAGCATCAGATGTCTCCGAAAAACCGGGCCTCAAGCAGCGCGACGCGCGTTAGGCCAACAAGGAAGATCAGCGAATGCTGATCGTCTGGGCGGTCTCGCCCGAGACGGCGAAATGCGCGCGGTCCCAGCGGGCGGGACCCATGTTGCCGACCGCGTTGTTGGAGAAGGCATAGGGCTCGGTCGGCATGCCGAACGGGTTGGTGTTCATCTGGCCGTCGCCGTTGACGTCATGGAAGGCCCTCATGGCATAGTCGCCGGCGGGCAGGTTTTCGAACCGGGCGACGACCGGGCCGGAGGCGGGGATGGCGGCCTCGGCGACGGGGGCACCGCCGTTATAGTCGGCTTCGGAACTGAACAGGGCCACCATGACGGTGCCGGTCGTGGCAACCGTCTCGAAGGTGAAGACCACGCTGGACTCGTCAGAGCCGGCGAAGGCGGGGCCGGCGAAGGTGGGGGTGGTGGTCAGCAGCAGGGCGGCGGCGGCGGCGGCGAAGCCGATCATGGCGAAGTCCTTCATGTGAGGGGCCCGACGACCGGGCCGTTTCGATCCACCGACCGTGTGCCGGCGCCGGGTCCACCGCCACCGGGATTACGCGTTTGGGCACCCTCCCTTCGCGAACGGCCGCGCGTGTCCGTTCGCGCTGCGCCAACGACCGCTCAGTCGCGCCGGATGCGGCGCTTCAGCAGCCGGTCGGACAGGGCCTCGGCGTGTTTAAGGGTAAAGGCCAGCGCCGCCGGATTGCCGCGCCTGGGACCGACCGTGTCGGCCACCACCGCGCCGCGCGCGCCCAGCGCCCGCGCATCGCCCGTCGTCGTGTCGATCGCCGTCTGGTGCTCGATCTCGGCGTTCAGCTCGGCTCCCATCAGTACGATCTGCACGCTCAGCCAGGTCCACAGCAGGAAGCCCATCATGGCCGCCAGCGGGCCATAGTAGGCCGTCCGCACGAAGGTCTGCAGGTACCAGCTGAACAGCAGCGACAGCACCAGGCTCAGTACGGCCGCGAACAACGCTCCCGGCGTCAGCCAGCGCCAGCGCGCCCGCGCCCGGCAGGGGCCGAAGCGATAGATCACGGTCAGGGCGGCCACATAGACGGCACCGAGAACCGGCCAGCGCAGGGGGGCCAGATGGGCCCATTCATCGGCCAGGCCGAACACCCCCAGCACCACCGGCACGCCCACGATCAGGCCCGCCGTCACCAGGATGCTGATCAGCCCCGTCACCGTGAAGACCATGCAGGTCAGATTGTATCTGACCAGATTGCGCCGCTCGACCTCGTGATAGGCGACGTTCAGTCCGTAGAAGAGCACCTTGATCGCCCCGTTGGCGGTCCAAAGCGACAGGGCCAGGGTCCAGACCAGGGTGAAGGTCAGGGTGGTGGTGGCGTTCTCGGCCAGCCGCTGCATCTCGCCACCGAGGAACTGGGCTACCCCCGAAGGCAGGACCGAATAGAGAAATTGCAGCCGACTCCAGGCATCCGCCGGATCAGCGAACAGGCCATACAGGGTGACGAAAGCCGCCAGCGTCGGGAACAGCGACAGCACCACGAAGAAGGTCACCCCGCCGGCAATAAAGCCGATCCGGTCGCCGAAATATGAGGCCCCGACCCGCCAGAAGATGTCGACCCAACCCTTGTGCGGAATATGTTCGGGCCGTTGGGCCAGACGCCCGCGGCCGGGCTCGGTGGCGTCCACCTCTTCCGGGGTGGGGGCGGCGGGCGGCACGACCTCGGGACGCTGAGGCCGAAGCTCCAGCCCGAATTTGTGCCCCCGGGTATAGAGTATATGCGCCGCGCCGGCGCCGGCGGCCAGGCCGCCGGCCAGCGCCGCCAGAGCCTTCCAGGGGCCGGTTCCGGCCTTTGGGTTCGACGGTTCCCGCATCGACGCGACAACGGCTACGGACGGGGCGACGTTCCGTCTCGCTTCGACTTGAAATCTGCCTGCGTCCACGTCAAGCGATGAGAATGACCGCCGCCGTCGTCACTGCCCTGTATCGCCACCCCGTCAATCGGTTCACGCCAGAGCTGCTGAGCGAGGCGGGCGGGCGCATCGCCGTCAGCGACGCCCTGGAGATCCTGCCATGACCGACGCGACCCTCGTCACCGCCTGGAAGGCCGCGACCGCCGCGCTGAAGGCGGGCCGGATCGACAGCCCCTCGATCGACGCCCGCCTGCTGCTCGAGGTCGCCACCGGCGCCAGCCGCACCGACATCATCGCCGACCCTTACCGCGTCGTCACCGTCGACCAGCAGGCCCAGCTGGACGGCTATGTCGAACGTCGCCTGCGCCGCGAGCCCGTGTCGCGCATCCTGGGGAAAAAGGGCTTCTGGAAGATCATGCTGAACGTCACCCCCGACGTGCTCAGCCCGCGCCCGGACACCGAGGCCATCCTCGACGTCGTCATGCTGGCTTATCCCCCGCACCAGGCGTTCGAGATGATCGACCTGGGAACCGGTTCGGGGGCCATCCTGCTGGCCACCCTGGCCGAGCGGGCCGGGGCGCGCGGGGTCGGCACCGACATCTCGTTCGAGGCCCTCGCGGTGGCGAAAGAGAATGCAACCAACCTCGAGCTCGACAACCGCGCCACCTTTTTGCGCACCGAATGGGCCACAGGCTTCGGCGACCACAGCTTCGACCTGGTGGTGTCCAACCCGCCCTACATCCCCTCGGGCGACATCGTCGGCCTCGACCCCGAGGTGCGCGAGCATGATCCCCATCTCGCGCTGGACGGCGGCCCCGACGGGTTGGTGGCCTACCGCGAACTGGCCCCCGAGATCCGCCGCATCCTGCGGCCCGACGGCATCTTCGCCGTCGAGATCGGCTGGGATCAGGGCCCCCAGGTCAAGGCCCTGTTCGAGGCTGCAGGGTTCGACCACGTCATCGTCGTCAAGGACCTGTCCGACCGCGACCGCGTCGTGACCAACGGGCCTGACCCCCGGACAAACCCGATCCCCAGGATGTAGCCATCCTCCCCCACCGGGGGAGGGGGACCGCCCGAAGGGTGGTGGAGGGGGCCGGCCCCAAACGCCGGTGACTGAAGTGGGGCCGCTCCACCGCTCTGTGGTCCCCTCCTCCACCGGGGGAGGATGGCTGCCTCAACAAACCCCTTGGAAACCGCCCCCCTCCGCGCTAAGTCTTCCTCTGTCTCCCACCCAAAACGCACGCCTTGGTCCGCTTCTGGCCCATCCACGCGCGCTCAGGGCATGTGAAGGTCTGGCCAGATCGGCCCGGCGGACCGGGGACGAAATCGGTTTGGGTGCTCTCGCATCCAAACTCAGATTTCCGACCCAACGTCACACGGACCATTGATTCCAATGGTCCGGGGCGGCAACGGATTTCCGATTACATCGTCAGCGGGGATTGGCCCCGGAACGAAGCGGAACGACCCCACGGACAGCGCCCGAGGCCCATCGCCCGGGACTGTCCCTCATACAAAGCACGGTAGCGTCCGATGAGAGATTTCAAGGGCATGAAGCGTCAGCGCGGACGCAACAGGAAGCCCGGCGGCGGCAGCCAAAGCAACAACACCGCCAATGCCACCAATCCGAACCGGTCCTGGGATTCGCAAGGCCCGGAGAACATCAAGGTCCGGGGCAACGCCCAGACCGTCTATGAGCGCTACATGCAGCTGGCGCGCGACGCCTCGGCCGCCGGTGACCGCGTCCTGGCCGAGAACTACACCCAGCACGCCGAACACTATTTCCGCGTCCTGCGCGCCCTTCAGCCCTCGCGCCCCGTGTCCGAGATCGCCCAGCGCGAACTGGCCGGTCAGGGCTTCGACATCGACTTCGAGGACGAAACCGGCGCCCAGGCCGCCGCCATCATGGCCGCCGAAAAGGTAGAAGCAGACCGCGTCGCCCAGATCGAGTCCCGCCAGCGCGAGAACGAAGAGCGCCAGAACGGCGGCTCGAACGACCGTTCTGGCGATCGCCCCAACGACCGTCAGGCCGAACAGCCGCGCCGCGAATGGCGCGATCGCGACGAGCAGCCGCGCCCCGAACGTGAACCGCGCGAGCCCCGTCCCGAAGGCGAGGCGACCACCAACGCCGACGGCAGCCGCCGCGAAACCCGCCGTGAACGCTGGGAGCGTCGTCAGCAGGAGCGCGGCGCCCGTTTCGACCGCGACGGCGGCGAGCCCCGGGCCGAGGGCGAGGCCGCGTCCGCCGAAACCGCCTTCGAACCCGTCGAAGAGCGGACCGAGCGTCCGGAGCGTCCGGAGCGCGCAGAGCGTCCCGCCCGCGCCGAGCGTCGCCCGCGACGCGATGCCGCCAGCGACGCGGCTGGTGCCGAAGACGCCCCCACCGCCCTGCCTGGCTTCCTGACCCGCTCGGCCACCCCCGCGCCCGTTCAGGCCGAGACCTCCCCGTCCGTCGAGGAGGCGGGCGAGGCTCCCGCGCCCAAGCGCCGTGCGCCGCGTCGCAAGGTCGAGGCCCCCGTCGAAGAGAGCTGATCCCCCGGGCGCGCATTTCGCTTGGAGGGGTCGCCGCCGCCGCCCTGTTGACCCCGCCCTCGCGGCGGCGCCAAACGGCGGTTCGCGCGGTAACGCAAATATGAGGCGGCCCGGTCCCTGAAAGTTGTAGTATGGTTCTGGCGGGGCGCAGGCCCCGGTCGCGCCAGAGGGCGTCATGTCTTTTCTCAAATCCCTGCGGAAGCCCGGCCGCTTCTGCCGCCTGGAAAAGGCCGAAGGCGGCTTCTTCATCGTGCGCGCCGACGGGATGGCGAAAGACGCGTTCAACGCCCTGGCGCGCGAGGCGATCGACCGGTCGGGTTCGGACTATGTCGCCCTGCCCGTCAGCGACGGAAAGTCCGGCTACGAACGCGTCTTCATCATGCCGATGGACTGACCCGTAACGCCCTGGTCAGCCGCAGGTCGTGATCGTCATACGAAAAGTCCGCGTCCGGACTGACAGCCATGGCCTGTTTCACAAAGGCGTCGACCTGAACCGAGCGCGCCGCGCCGTCATTGGCCACCGACACCAGCGCCAGCCAGACCATGTTCGGCCCGGGCGTCAGCTCGATCAGGGCCACGGCCAGGAGGAACGGAACGATCACGCCGGGATCGACCGGCCAGGCGGAATGAGAGATCAAAGGGGCGTTCTCCGGCCTCGACCCTAACCCTCGCGGCCCCGTCCTGACACCCCTTGTGTGTCCCACCCGCCACACCCACCTGATCCCCAGCCGCACGGCGCGTTGCTTGCATCAGAGGGCGCGTCGGCGGATTCCGCCTGACACAGGGGACTGCCGTGAACCTCGACCTCTATTCCGACCGCGCCAAACAGGCCGTGCAATCGGCCCAGTCGCTGGCCCTCGCCCGGCGGCATCAGCAGTTCGCGCCCGAACACCTGCTCAAGGTGCTGCTGGAGGAGCGCGACGGCCTGGCCCGCAACCTGATCACCGCCGCCGGCGGCGACGCGGCCAGGGCCGAGACCGCCACCGAAACCGCCCTCAAGAAACGCGCCCAGGTCTCGGGTGGCTCGAACCAGATCTATCTGGACGGCGACACCGCCCGGGTCTTCTCGACCGCAGAGGCCGCCTCGAAAAAGGCCGGCGACGCCTTCGTCACCACCGAACGCCTGCTCTCGGCCATCGCGCGCGAAGGCGGCGTGGCGGCCGAAGTGCTGAAATCGGTCGGCGCCACGCCCGACAAGCTCGACGCCGCCATCGCCGATGTCAGGAAGGGCAAGACCGCCGACTCGGCCGGGGCCGAGGACGCCTATGACGCCCTGAAACGCTACGCCCGCGACCTGACGCTCGCCGCCCGCGACGGCAAGATCGACCCCGTGATCGGCCGCGACGAGGAGATCCGCCGCACCATTCAGGTCCTGGCCCGCCGCACCAAGAACAACCCCGTCCTGATCGGCGAGCCCGGCGTCGGCAAGACCGCCATCGTCGAAGGTCTGGCGCTGCGCATCGTCAACGGCGACGTGCCGGAATCCTTACGCGACAAGGTCGTCATGTCGCTCGACATGGGCTCGCTGATCGCCGGCGCAAAATACCGTGGCGAGTTCGAGGAGCGGCTCAAGGCCGTGCTGGCCGAGGTCACCGCGGCCGAGGGCGGCATCATCCTGTTCATCGACGAGATGCACACCCTTGTCGGCGCCGGAAAGGGCGAGGGGGCCATGGACGCCTCCAACCTGCTCAAGCCCGCCCTGGCGCGCGGCGAGCTGCACTGCGTCGGCGCCACCACCCTGGATGAGTACCGCAAACACATCGAGAAGGACGCGGCCCTGGCCCGCCGCTTCCAGTCGGTGTTCATCGACGAGCCTTCGGTCGAGGACACGGTGTCGATCCTCCGTGGACTGAAGGAAAAATACGAGGTCCACCACGGCGTGCGCATTTCCGACAGCGCCATCGTCGCCGCCGCCACCCTGTCGGCCCGCTACATCACCGACCGCTTCCTGCCCGACAAGGCCATCGACCTGATCGACGAGGCCGGTTCCCGCGTCCGCATGGCCGTCGATTCCAAGCCGGAATCCCTCGACGAGATCGACCGCCGTCTGGTCCAGCTCAAGATTGAACGCGAGGCCCTGAAGAAGGAGACCGACAAGGCCTCCGTCGCCCGTCTCGAAAAACTCGAGGACGAAATCGCCGATCTGGAGGGCCAGTCCGACGACCTGACCGCCCGCTGGAAATCGGAAAAGGACAAGGTCGGCCAAGGCGCGCAACTGCGCGAAACCCTCGACCGCCTGCGCGCCGAACTGGTCGCCGTCCAGCGCGCCGGAGACCTGGGCCGCGCGTCAGAGATTGCCTATGGCCAGATCCCGCAGATCGAGAAACAGCTGGCCGAGGCCGAGGCCGCCGAAACGGACGGCAAAGGCCCGCTGACGCCCGAAGTCGTCGACGCCGAACAGATCGCCCAGGTCGTCTCGCGCTGGACCGGCGTCCCGGTCGACAAGATGCTGGAGGGCGAGCGCGAAAAACTGCTGGCGATGGAGGACGCCCTGTCCGCCCGCGTCGTCGGCCAGGGTCCGGCGCTCGAGGCCGTCTCCGACGCCGTCCGCCGCGCCCGCGCCGGCCTCAACGACCCCAACCGCCCGCTGGGCAGTTTCCTCTTCCTCGGCCCCACCGGCGTCGGCAAGACCGAACTGACCAAGGCCCTGGCCGAATTCCTGTTCGCCGACGAGGCCGCCATCACCCGCATGGACATGTCGGAATATATGGAGAAGCACAGCGTCTCGCGCCTGATCGGCGCCCCTCCCGGCTATGTCGGCTATGACGAGGGCGGCGCCCTGACCGAGGCGGTGCGCAGACGTCCCTATCAGGTCATCCTGTTCGACGAGGTCGAAAAGGCCCACCCCGACGTCTTCAACGTGCTGCTTCAAGTGCTCGACGACGGCCGTTTGACCGACGGTCAGGGCCGCGTCGTCGACTTCAAGAACACATTGATCATCATGACCTCCAACCTGGGCTCAGAGGCTCTGGCCGGTCAGGGGGAGGGCCCCGATGGAGAGCAAGCTGACGTCGAAACCGTCCGCCCCTATGTCATGGAGCAGGTCCGCGGCCATTTCCGCCCCGAATTCCTCAATCGCATCGACGAGATCATCCTGTTCCGCCGCTTGGGGCGCGACCAGATGGCGGGGATCGTCCGTATCCAGCTTTCCCGCTTCGAGCGGCTCCTCGCCGACCGCCGCCTGACCCTGTCCCTCGACGACAGCGCCGCCGCCTGGCTGGCCGACAAGGGCTATGACCCGGTCTATGGCGCCCGGCCCTTGAAGCGCGTGATCCAGAAAGACCTGGTCGACCCGATCGCGCGCAAACTGCTGGCCGGGGAGATCGACGACGGGAGCGTGATCGCGGTGTCAGCGGGCGGAGACGGGCTGGAGATCGGGAAGGCGCGGGTGCATTAGGTGGCGACAATCCTGAACGAGGACGCGCTTCCTCACATTGATCCGGTGAAGATCGATGCAGCTGTATTGCGAGAGTTCGACGACGAGGACGACTTTATAGACTTGGCTGTCCAACTGGTCGTTGAAGCTGCGTCTTATACAATCATTGCTCACAGCATCATGGACGATCGAGGCGGCTGGGAGCGAGACGAGGCGATCTTGGGCGGGCTAATGGTCCGGCTCTACAAGCTACTTAGCGCCTTACTCGACCAGATATGTCAGCGTCGGGCTGAAATCGCTCAGATCATGTGCCGGCTTGCTTTCGAGACGGTCGTGGACATCCGTTATCTCGTCAGAAAACTCGACGCTGAGCTCGGCGACGATTTCGTGAAGTCCTCATATCGTCAGGAACGGATTCTTCACGACCAAATCATGGACCGGATCGCGGAGCGGGGCGGCGAAGTCATGCCGGTCGAGGATCGCATGCTCAGGTCGATCAACCGGGCGGCCAGCCTCGCCAACCTGTCCTTAGACGACGTCAGCACGAAGCGGCGAGACTGGGGAGGGCAGAACACCAGAGCGAAGGCCAAAGAGGTATTCGGCGACGACCTGGCTTACATCGGCGCGTTCAGCGGAATGTCTCAGTCAGTCCACGGAAGTTGGGGAGACTTGCTTCAATTTCACTTGGAAACAGAAGACGGCAAACGCTTTACGCCGAGCCCAGAGTGGGGATATCCGCGACCACAGCTTCTAACGAGCATGGCTTTTCTCGTCGCCGCAACGGTCGATGAATTCTTCGGATATTGGGACGAGGCGCTCCAGGCTCGCTTCCATCCGGCACTTGCGGATCTGCAACAGCGCGTGCGAACGCTGGTGGTTGGTCATGAGCACTACCTTTCTACGAAAGAGTGGCCCGCCATCCGGTAGGGGGTGAGACTGGTGCTTCGCACCCCCAACATCGGCATCACCACCGTCGCATCGCACGGAAACACCGCCAAGAGCGCATGCCCCTCACACGGCCGCGCCGCTCTCTTCCCTTTCGTCATCCTCCGGCAAGCCGCGCCTTCGCGGCGCAGACCGGGGGACCCAGCGGCGCGCGGGAGCGCGAACCTGTCGCGGACTCCCAAGGCGGAAACCTCGTGCGTGAACAGGTCGCCTTCGGTGCCTCCCCCCGGTCAAGCCGGAGGATGACGATGGGTCCCCCGGTCTCGCTACGCTCGCCGGAGGATGACGAAAGGAAGAGGGCGGATCGAAGGGGTGCCGCAAGCCGATCGAAATCTCGCCTTGGCCGAATAGCGAGAAACGAAGGGTTACGCGCCCCCGTCCCTTTCGTCATCCTCCGGCAAGCCGCGCCTTCGCGGCGCAGACCGGGGGACCCAGCGGCGCGCGTGAACGCGAAACTGTCGGGAGCGCCATCGTCGGACACAGCCTGCCTGAACAGGTCGCCTTCGGCGCCTCCCCCCGGTCAAGCCGGAGGATGACGATGGGTCCCCCGGTCTCCCCCCGCTTTCGCGGGGGTCGCCGGAGGATGACGAAAGCAGGAATATCGGATAGGTTGTGCGAATGGGGACGCATCGCACCTTTATCGCGACCTACATCATGGGCAGTGATCGCAACGGGACGCTCTACACCGGCATGACGGCGAACCTCCATGCGCGGGTGTGGAAGCACAAGACCCACGCCTTTTCAGGATTCACCGACGACCATGACTGCACGCGTCTTGTCTGGTTCGAGCGCCACGCCTGGGTGGTCGCGGCGATCCGGCGCGAAAAGCGGATCAAGAAATGGCTCCGGGACTGGAAGCTGGCGCTGATCGAACGGGAGAACCCGCAGTGGCGCGATCTGGCGGCGGACTGGTTTCCCGAGAACGATCCCAACTGGGTCCCACCGGAAGAGGCGGAATGACGATAGCGGATCGGGGGTCGACACTCTGCTGGCAATCCGTCGATCGTCGTCACATCTCGCCCAGCCAACCCCCTGATTTTGCGCGCCCTTCAAAAATCACAGCGTCACCAGCCCGCCCTGGTCGAAACTCGTG
>NZ_JBDNHO010000110.1:0-23120 GCF_041688735.1 Brevundimonas sp. | reverse complement strand
CTGCGAGCCGCCGCCGAGACCACAATGACGGGCCTCTGGGACCGCATCGGCGATATCCTCAAGGCCTTCACACCCCAGGAATGCGCCAACTACTTCCGGCATGATGGCTATACGTCAACTTGAGCGGCGAACGCTCTAGGACGCGCTGTCCAGCACCGCAGGGCTGCGGTCCGCTCGAGGGCGAAGATCAGGCCCGCCAGAAGCCCACAATCGTCTTGACCTCGTCGACCACCGGATCGGCGAGAGCGGCGGCGCGTTCGGCCCCGTCTTTCAACACGCGATCAATCTCGGCGGGATCGTCCATTAGTCGGCGCATCTCGGCGGTGACCGGGGCCATGGAGGCGACGGCGAGGTCGGCGAGGGCCGGTTTGAAGGCGCCGAAGCCCTGGCCGGCGAACTCGGCCAGCACGGCCTCGCGGCTGATGTCGGCCAAGGCCGCATAGATGGTGACGAGGTTCTTCGCCTCGGCGCGGCCCTCAAGGCCGTCCAGCGTCTCAGGCAAGGCGTCGGCATCGGTGCGGGCCTTGCGTATCTTGGCGACGATCGTGTCGGCGTCGTCGGTCAGGTTGATGCGCGACTGGTCCGACGGGTCTGATTTAGACATCTTGGCCATGCCGTCGCGAAGCGACATGACGCGCGGCGCCGGACCCTGGGTCAGAGGCTCGGGCAGGGGGAAGAAGCCGGGCGCGTTGAAGTCGGTGTTGAACTTCTGGGCGATGTCGCGGGTCAGCTCCAGATGCTGTTTCTGGTCCTCGCCGGTCGGCACCTCGGTGGCCTTGTAGAGCAGGATGTCGGCGGCCTGGAGCACGGGGTAGGTGTAGAGGCCGACCGAGGCGCGCTCCTTGTGCTTGCCGGTCTTCTCCTTGAACTGGGTCATCCGATCCAGCCAGCCGAGCCGGGCGACGCAGTTGAGGATCCAGGCCAGTTCGGAATGGGCGCGCACGGCCGACTGGGGCCAGATGATCGAGCGCGCCGGATCCAGCCCCGAGGCCAGATAGGCAGCGGCGATCTCGCGCGTCTGCGCGGTGAGCAGGGCCGGATCCTGCCACACAGTGATGGCGTGCAGGTCGGCCACGAACAGGAAACAGGGCGCGCCCGTGTCCTGCAGCTGGGTGAACCGCTTCAGCGCGCCGAGATAGTTGCCCAGGTGCAGGGCGCCGGAGGCCTGAATGCCGGACAGGACGCGACGCGGGCCCTCATAGACAGGCGAGGCGGCGGGGGCGGACGCGGGGACTTCGAGCATGGGGCGGCAATGCCCCAAGGGACCCGTCGGGGCAAGACGTCAGTCGCGCGACGGACTCATCGGCCGCGGCGGAAAAGACCCTTGACCTCGGCCAGGGTCATGGCGCGCGTGGCGAAGGCCAGGCCGATATAGACCAGCCCGCCGACGACGGTGACCAGCAGCAGGGTGATCTCCTTGGCCCCGTGTGCCGATCCGACGGTCGCCAGCATCTGCTCGACCGGGCCTTGCAACCATGGTCGCCCCCACGAGGCGGCGGCGACGACGACGCCGAGCCCCACGGCCGCGAGCAGGATTCGCAGCAGGCGCGAGGTGGCCGCCAAGCTCGGCCGGTAGTGGTCGCGTCGCCACAGGGCACCGCCCAGCATCAGGGCATTGGCCCAGGCCCCGATGCTGATACCCGCGGCGATACCGGGCACGCCGAGGCCCACGTTGTACAGCGTCAGCATGGAGATTGCCCCGACCGCGACATTGACCAGGGCGAAGGTCATCGGCGAACGCGTGTCGCTGCGCGCGAAGAAGGCCGGGGCCAGGATGCGGATCAGCACAAAGGCCGGCACGCCCCAGCCGAAGTGGAACAGGGCCTGGGCGGTGGCGACGGCATCGACCTGAAGGAAGGCTCCACGCGTGAACAGGGCGTCGATCAGGAAATAGGGCATGGCTATCAAGGCCGCCGCCGCCGGAAGGGTCAGGGCCATGGACAGGGTCAGGGCCTCGTCCATCGCCGTCTGCTGTTGATCATGGTCCTGCGAGGCCACGGCGGCGGACATGCGCGGCAACAGGGCGATGCCGATGGCCACTCCGACCAGGCCCAGCGGCAACTGGTACAACCGGTCCGCCGTCGCCAGCCACGACCGGCCCCCGGCCTCGAAGCTGGCCAGATTGCCCGAGATGAAAACGTTGATCTGGGTCGCCGAATTGCCGATCGCGGCGGGCACGGCGGTGATGATGATGGCCTTCACCGCCGGGGTCAGGCGCGGCAGGCCGATACGGATGTTCGCCCCGGCCTTCCTGACCGCCCACCAGCACAGTCCGGCCTGGGCGATCCCCGCGACCAGCACCGCCCAGGAGGCGGCGTGGGCCGCCCCGATCTGGTCGCCCGCCGCCGGAATGACGGCGACCAGCATGATCAGGTTCAGCAGGATCGGATAGGCTCCCGAGACGATGAACCGGCCCCGCGCGTTCAGCGCGCCGGACAGCAGAGCGGCCACCGCCATGCAGGGTAGATAGGGCATGGTGATCTGGGTCAGGATCACGGCCAACTTGAAGCGCGCCGGATCGTCCAGGAAGCCGATGTTGATCACCGTCATGATCCACGGCATCGCCAGCTGGGCGACGATGGTCAGCAGCACGGTGACCACGGCGACGGCGGCGAGGGCATCCGTCGCCACCTGATCGGCGGCGGCCTCGCCGTCGGTGTTCAGCGTCCGGGCGTAGGCGGGCACGAAGGCCGCCGCGAAGGCCCCCTCGGCGAAGATGCGGCGGAACAGATTGGGGAAGCTCAGTGCCGTGTTGTAGGCGTCCGCCGCCGGACCGTTCGAGGCGCCCAGCGCGGCGGATATGACAAGGTCGCGAGCGAAGCCGGCGAAGCGGCTGATCAGCGTAAGGCCGCTGAAGATCGCCGACGATCGCATCATGCCGCCGCGTCGGACCGGAGGGGTCCCGGCCGCCTCGGGCTGGGCGGGCGAAATCAGGTCGCCGGGCTCGGGCGGAGGCGCGGGCGGGGAAGGAGGCGGCGTCTGGACTGTCACGGGGGCTTCGACTGGAGGTTCGTCAGCGCCTTAACCTGCTTCCGGTCCCCGCGATACGGGGCGTGGCCATGGTTTGGCGCGGCCGAACTCCGAAACGTCGCGCATGGAAGCCCTGACGGGGGCGGAGACGCCGGGCGCGCCGGGGGCGCGGCGGTCCAGAACCCTTTCCAGCGCCTCGCGCAGCCGGTCCAGCTTCCGCCCCGGCTTCGGCTTCCGGCCTTTCAGGTCGGTAACGTAAAAACTGTCCACCGCCCGCTCGCCGAAACCTGCGATGTGGGCCGAGCGGATCGACAGGCCGTGGTCGGCGAAGACCTGCGCCAGCTCGGCCAGCAGGCCCGGCCGATCGGCGCCCGACACCTCGACGACGGCGGCGGTGGCGGTCTCGTCCAGATCGATCATGGCCGTAGGGCGCACGTCGAAGGCGGCGCGTCGCGGGTTGACCACGGGTGGCGGCGCGGCGGCGGTCGGGGGCGCATCGCCCCTGGCGGCGGCTTCCAGCAGGGTTGTCAGCCGGGTCAGGCGGCGGGGCTCCGCTTCGCCATAAGGGCTGCCCGCGCCGTCGTGAACCTCGAACACGTCCAGCGCCATGCCGTCGTCGGCCGTGGCCACCCTGGCCCCGACCACGTCGGCGCCGGCCCGCGCCAATGCCCCGGCCAGGTCAGCGAACAGGCCGGGACGGTCGCGCGCGGCGACGGCGACGAGGGTGGCCGAGCGGATGTCGTCGCCGTCGCCCCGTTGTGACAGGGCTTCGGCCGCCGCGCCCGATGCGCGCGCCCGCGCCACCAGTTCCGGATGATCAGCCAAGGGGTCGGCGCGGGTCACGTCCTCGCCCCGGAACATGGCCTCTGTGCGCTGATAGAGATCGCGCATCAACTGTCCCTTCCAGCTGTTCCACACGCCCGGCCCCACGGCGCGCACATCGGCCACGGTAAGGATCAGCAGCGTCCGCAGGCGCTCCGGGTCACCGACCAGATCGGCGAAGGCGCGGATGGTGCCGGGGTCCGACACGTCGCGCTTCTGGGCATAGTCGCTGAGCGCCAGATGGTGGCGCACCAGCCAGATCACGAACTCCGTGCGGCGCGGATCGAGGCCCAGCCGGTCGCAGGCGCGCCGCGCGGCGATGGCCCCGTCCTCAAGCTGGCCCCGGTCGCCGCCCTTGCCCACGTCATGCAGCAGCATGGCCAGCATCAGGGCCTCGAAGTCGTCGACGCGGTGGACGATCTCCGTCGCCGTCGGATGTTCGGCCTTCAGCTTGCCGCGCCAGATGTCGTTGATGATGCCGATGGCCTGCAGCGTGTGCTCGTCGACCGTATAGGCGTGATACATGTTGAACTGGGTCTGGCCGACGATCCGCCCCCACTCGGGCAGGAACCGGCCCAGCAGGCCCGTCTCGTTCATCAGCGTCAGCACGCGATAGGGCCTCTGACCCTGCGCCAGCACGTCAAGGAAATCGCGCGTCGCCTCCGGGTCGCGGCGCAGCGACGGGGTGACCAGCGACAATGACCGGCTGACCGCCGAGAAGGCCTCGGGATGCAGGTCCAGATCATGCTCGTCCGCGACCCGGAAAAGGGTCAGCAGCTTGCTTGGATCGGCCGTGAACACCTCAGGCCCCTTGACCGAAAGGCGGCCCGCATCCTCGATGAATCCCTCGACGCCCAGCTTGCGCTTGCGGCCCGGGATCAGGCGCGACAGGCTCATCGTCGGCTTTTGCTGACGCGCCTCAAGCTTGGCCGACAGGGCGCGGGTCAGGGCACCGACGTCTCTGGCGACCAGAAAATATCGGCGCATGAAACGCTCGACCGCCGGCTCGTCGCCTCGCCCCCGCCAGCCCATGCGCCGCGCCACCTCGGGCTGGAGGTCGAAGGTCATCTTTTCCTCGGCCCGCCCGGCGGTCAGGTGCAGGTGCGCCCGCGTGCGCCACAGGAAGTCGAACGCCTCTTCGAAGGTCCGTCGCTCGCGCGCGGTCAGCAGGTCGTCCATGACCCGCGCGCCCAGCGGGCTGTCGGGGGCCAGCGAGCGGGCGATCCAGAACAGGGTGTTGAGGTCGCGCAGACCGCCCTTGCCGTCCTTGACATTGGGTTCGACGCGATAGCGGACGGCACCGGATTTCTGGTGTCGCAGGTCGCGCTCTTCCAGCTTGGCGGCGATGAAGGGGCGCGGGTCGGCCTTGACCACCAGGGCGCGGAAGCGGGCGATGAAGTCCTCGGCCAAGGCCGTGTCGCCGGCCAGATGGCGCGCCTCCAGCAGGCCGGTACGCACCGTCATGTCCGATTTCGCCAGCGACAGGCATTCGTCGACCGATCGCGCTGACTGCCCGATCTTCACGCCCAGATCCCACAGGACATAAAGCATGAATTCGATCACCTGCTCGGTGCGCGGTATCGGCTTCCACGGTCGCAGGAACAGCAGGTCCAGGTCCGAGAACGGCGCCAGCACCCCGCGCCCGTAGCCGCCCACCGCGATCAGGCTCAGCCGCTCAGCCTCGGTCGGATTGGGCGCCGGATAGAGGGCTTCGGTGGCGAACCGCCACAGGGCGGTCAGCATGTCGTCGGCGGCGGCGGAATACAGACGGGCGACCTCGACGCCGTCGCCGCCCGCCTCCAGACGCCGAGCCGCCCGGGCGCGGGCCGCGTCCCAGCTCTGGCGCAGGATCGAGACGGCGGCGCCGCGCGGATCGGCGGCGACGGCGGCCTGCGCCCACAGCTCCGGTCCCGGCGCGGCGGCAGGGACGACATCGGGGACGCGGCGAGGCCGGACGCTCATGGCCCCGAGTATAGACCGCCGCCGCTCCCGATGCGAACGATGCGCGGCCCGCATCCCGGATTACGCCGCGTCCGCGTGCTGGACTTCGCCCGGGCCGAAATCAGCGCTTGATCGCCTTCAGCCGGTAGAGCGCTTCCAGCGCCTCGCGCGGCGTCAGTTCGTCCGGCTCGATGACCGAAAGGGCGTCCTCGACGGGGCTGGACGGTGGCGGCGCGGCGCGTTCGGCGACCGCGAACAGGGGCAGGTCGTCCAGATTGATCGCTGCCGTCTTTTCCTGCTCCAGCCGCTGCAGCACCTGCCGTGCGCGGGCCACCACGGCGGGCGGCACCCCGGCCAGCCTGGCCACCTGAACGCCATAGCTGCGGTCGGCGGCGCCGGGCGCGGCTTCATGCAGAAAGACCAGCTCGCCGTTCCATTCGCGGACCCGCATCGACAGGTTGCAGACATGAGCCAGCCGTGTCTCCAGCCCGGCCAGCTCGTGATAGTGGGTGGCGAACAAGGTGCGGGCGCGATTGTGGTCGTGCAGCGCCTCGGCCGTGGCCCAGGCAATGGCCAGACCATCGTAGGTGGCCGTGCCGCGCCCGATCTCGTCCAGCACGATGAAGGACCGCTCGGTTGCCTGGGTCAGGATGGCGGCGGTCTCGACCATCTCGGTCATGAAGGTGGAGCGGCCACGGGCCAGGTCATCGCCCGCGCCGACGCGGCTGAACAGCCGGTCGACGACGCCCAGCCGCATCGACCGGGCGGGCACGAAGGCCCCCGCCTGGGCCAGAACGACCAGCAGGGCGTTCTGGCGCAGGAAGGTGGATTTGCCGGCCATGTTGGGGCCGGTGACGATCGACAGGCGGGCCCCCGTCCTTTCAGAACTGGCGGCACCCGATCCGTCCAGCCTGCAGTCATTGGGCGTATAGGGGTCGCCTTGCGCCTTCACCGCCGCCTCGACCACCGGGTGGCGACCGCCCGCGACCTCAAAGCCCAGAGTGTCGTCCACCACCGGCCGGACCGCGCCGACCTCCTCGGCCCATTCGGCCAGCGCCGCATGGGCGTCCAGCTCGGCCAGGGTCTCGGCCACGGCCTGCAGCGGCTGGGCCAGCGACTGGACTGTGCGCCGCCACATCTCGAAGGTCTCGCCCTCGATGGCCAGGGCGCGGTATCCGGCCTGGCTGATCTTCGCATCCAGCTCCGACAGTTCGACGGTGGTGAAGCGGACCTGGTTGGCCAGGGTCTGGCGATGGATGAAGGGGCTGTCGCCGGTCGGTCGCAGCAGGGGCTCGGCCGCCTTGGCCGAGGTCTCGAGAAAATAGCCGAGCACGGCGTTATGGCGGATCTTGAACGGCACCCCCGTCTCGGCGACCGCGCGCGCCTCAAGATCGGCGACGACCCGGCGGCTGTCGTCGCGCAAGGTTCGCGCCTCCTCCAGCTCCGGCCGGAAGCCGGCGGCGACGAAGCCCCCGTCGCGGACCAGATGCGGCGGCTCGGCGACCAGCCCCTCGGCCAGATCGACCAGCAGACGGCCGAGATCGGGCGAAAGGGCCAGCCGATCGAGGGCGGCGACGATGCGGGCGGGCGGGCCGTTCAGCGGGTCGCGAGCGGGTGGAAACAGGCCGGCGATACCTTCGGCGACCGACAGGCCGGTGCGGACGGCCCCCAGATCGCGCGGCCCGCCGCGGCCCAGCACCAGCCGCGACACGGCGCGGGCCACGTCCGACGACGCCTTCAGCCCGTCGCGCAGGTCCCGACGCAGGTCGCGCCGTTCAACCAGCCATTCGACGGCGTCGAGTCCATGGTTGATGGCCAACGGATCGCGCAGCGGGCGGGCGATCCGCTCGGCCAGCGCCCTTGCCCCGCCCGAGGTGACGGTACGGTCGATACAGGCCAGCAGCGACCCGTCGCGCTCGCCGCGCTGGGTGCGATCGATCTCGAGGCTGAGCCGGGTGGCCGGGTCAATGGCGAGGAAGCCGCTGTCGCCCGAGCGGCGCGGCGGCGACAGGGCGGGGATCTTGCCGGCCTGGGTGGTTTCCAGATAGGCGGCGATCAGGCCCAAGGCCGAAACCTCGGCCTCCTCAAAGGCACCGAAGCCGTCCAGCGCGGCGACGCCGTACAGCCGCTCGACGCGGGCCCGCGCCCCGACCGGCTCGGCCAGCGCCTGTGGCAGGGCCTGGACCACGCCGCCCGAGCCGTCGAGCGCGGCCTTGGTCGCCTCGTCCGAGAACAGGCGGTCGGGCACGAGGACTTCGGACGGGCGGAAGGACGACAGGGTCGCGCCGAGGTCTTCCAGCGAACAGGCGACGGCATCGACCGCGCCCGCCGACAGCTCGACCACGGCGACGGCGGCCCGGCCCTTGCGCACCGCCACGGCCGCCAGCCGGTTGGCCCCGCGCGCGTCCAGCAGACTGTCCTCGGTCAGGGTGCCGGGCGTGACGACGCGGACGATGTCGCGATGCACCACCGCCCTGGAGCCACGCTTGCGGGCCTCGGACGGCGCTTCCAGCTGTTCGCAGATGGCGGCCTTGAACCCTTGCCGGATCAGACGCGCGAGATAGCCATCCAGCGCATGCACCGGCACCCCGGCCATGGGGATGTCCTCGCCCAGGTGCTTGCCGCGCTTGGTCAGGGTGATGCCCAAGGCCTTGGACGCAATCTCGGCGTCCTTGAAGAACAGCTCGTAGAAATCGCCCATGCGGAAGAAGACTATCGCGTCCGGCTGGCTGGCCTTGGCCGCCAGGAACTGGGCCATGACCGGCGTCGTCCCTTCGGAAGAGGGGACCGCGTCGGCTTTCGGAGGGTGGACGAGGGGCGCGTTCATGGGAAAGCCGCAAGGTGAAGGATTGCGCGGGCGCGCTCAAGCGTCTTGCGCAAGCTGTGCCACGCTGCGACAACCCCGGCAGGCGGTAAAGGGAACGCGGTCAGACACCGCGGCTGTGCCCGCAACTGTAGGCGGCGAGACTGACGATCGATCCCGAGCTTCGGCTTCGGCGTCACTGGCCCATTCCTTCGGGAATTGCCGGGAAGGCGTGATCCTCAGTTTTTGACCCGCAAGCCAGGAGACCTGGCCGCCGACGTCGCTCGCCCGCTGTCCGGGACCAGACAGAGGCGTGGGACCAACCCTTCCGTTTGCGCGGAAGCTGTTCCGTCGAAGCGACCCGGCCCAAGCGCCGTGCCCTGTTTCAGGGCCGGGTCGGTCGCGTTCACCTGCCGCCGCGCAGCGCCAGCGCGGGGCCGACGGAGATCCGCGCATGACGCGATCCATTCTCTATGCCACGGCCGCGGCCGTGCTGTTTCCCCTGTCCGCGCACGCCCAGCAGGCGGACGACCCCAATGTGACCCTGCCCGAGGTGGTGGTCACCGCCACCCGCCTGCCGGCCATCGTCGCCGATACGCCGGGCGCGCGGGTCATCGACCGCGCGGCGATCGAGCAGCGGGGGGCGGTGTTCGCGGCTGACATCCTGAGCGACGTGCCCGGCCTGTCGGTGGTGCGGTCCGGCGCCTTCGGCGGCGTGGCCCAGGTGCGCATACGCGGCGCCTCGCCCGGAAAGACGCTGGTGCTGATCGACGACGTGCCCATCAACGATCCGGCGGAGGTCAACGGGGCGTTCGACGTCTCGGGTCTGGAGCTGTCGGATATCGAGCGGATCGAGGTGCTGTCCGGTCCGCAGTCATCGCTTTGGGGGTCGGACGCCATCGGCGGCGTGATCGCCTTCACCACCCGCGAGATCGACGGGCTGGCGGCTGAACTGGAGGCGGGGTCCTTCGAGACCTTGCGCGGCCGGCTGGCGGCGGGGGTATCCGCCGAACAGTACGGCTTCGGGGCCTGGGTCTCGCATTTCGACACCGACGGCATCTCCGCAGCCGACACGGCGGACGGCAACCCGGAAGCCGACGGCTTCACCTCGACCACGATCGGCGCCAAGGGCCGCTACGCCTTCGCGCCAGACGTGGACGTGGATGGATCGGTCCGCTGGACCGGCAGCGACGCCGACCTCGACGGCTTCCCCGCTCCGACCTTCGCCCTGGCCGACACGCTGGACACCCAGTCCAGCGAGCAGTGGTCCGGCTTCGGCCGGCTGCGGCTGAACGCGCTCGGCCTGGCACATCAGTTCAGCGTTTCGGCGTCGGACATTGCACGTGAAACCGTCTCGGCCTTCCCCTCGACCTTCGAGGCTGACCGGCGGGTCCTGCGCTGGCAGGCCGATGGCTCGACCGCGGGTGTCGACTTCGTCATCGGGGCCGAGCGCGAGGACACCCAAGGCAGCCTGTCCACCGGCCTGGCCGAGGACCTGGGGACCACCTCTGCCTTCGCCACGGCGCGGATCGAGCCGACGGACCGACTGAGCTTGACCGGCGCGCTGCGCTTCGACGACAGCGACGATCTCGGCTCGAAGATTACGGGCCGGGTCTCGGGTGCGTTTGACGCGGGCGCGGGCTTCGCCCTGTCGGCGGCTTACGGGACGGGATTCAAGGCCCCGTCGATCAGTCAGGCGGTGTGCGATTTCTGCTTCTCGTCCAGCCCCTTCCCCGTCCTGCGCCCCGAAACGGCGGAAGGCCTCGAGGGCGCGATCGGCTGGCGCTCGGCGGATGGACGTATCGATGGACGGGCGACCCTGTATCGTCTGACCGTCGAGGACCAGATCACCTACGTCTTCGATCCCGCGACCTTCGACAGCGCTTACGTCAACGTCGCCGAGACGGCGACGGACGGGGTGGAACTGGAGGGCCGGGCGGCGCTGGGCGCGGGCTTGGATCTGACGCTCGCCTATAGCTGGTCGGAAGCCAGGGACGAAACCACCGGCGCACGGCTGTTGCGCGTGCCGGAAAAGTCGGGATCGGCCACCCTGGGCTGGAGCGGTGAACGGCTGTCGGGTGCGCTGACGCTGCGGGGCGAGAGCGATCAGGATGACGCCGGCGGGGTCAGAGCGGGTTTCGTCACCGCTCATCTGAACGGGTCTTACACCCTGACCGAAACGGTCAAGCTGACGGCGCGGATCGAGAATCTGGCGGACGAGCGGTATCAGCAGGTGTTGGGCTACGGCGAGCCGGGCCGGTCAGCCTATGTCGGGATCAGGCTGCGCTACTGACCCGACCACGTCCTTGGGAATTGGGGCCGGCGGCGGCCATCGCCGTCGCCGGCTCAAGCTGCAGGGCGGCCCAGTCCAGGGCGGGGGCGGGGGCGTGGGCGGCGGCGATGACGGCGCGCAACTCGGCGGCCGAGCCCACGCTGGTCACCACGGCGGAAACCTCGGGGCGACCCATGACGTAGGCCAGGGTCGCCTGCATCGGATCGATTCGCGCCTCGGCCAGACGGAGACGGATACGCGACAGGGTCGGGGCGTGGCGGTGCATCTCCGGCGGCAACGCCTCGCCGCTGATGAACAGCAGCCCCCCGGCGAACACCGCGGAGGCATGCACGGCCACGTCCAGCCCGGCCAGTTCGGACAGGACGCCACTGTGTTCCGCGCGCTGGTCCAGCATGTTCAAGGGCAGTTGCACCACGTCCGGCTGGAAGCGTCGCGCCAGCAAGGCGGGGCCGTCCTCGATCGTGGCACGGAAACCGATGCGCCGATAAAGACCGCGATCCTTCAGCGCCAGCAGACGATCCCACAAGGCGCGGCCTTCGGCCCCGGCCAGATCGGAGGCGCTGGACACCAGCAAGGTGTCCCCGCGCGGCAGGCCGAGACGCTCGAGCGAGCGACGGGCGCGGGCCTCGACACGATCCACCCCGTCGGCGATGGGCACCGTCCGCACAGTGACCTGAAAAGGAGAAGGGAAGGGCCAGGCCTGACCCAGCCAGCGCTCGCTGTCGCCGTCCGGTCGGGTGGCGATGCGGTTGACGCCGGAATCGGCGGCGGTCTGGAGCAGGAAACGCAGCGATTCCTCACGCGCTCCGGCGGGCGCGGGAATGGCCCGGTCCGGCGCGTGCACCACGGCCAGAGCGAGTTTGTCGACCGGAATCTGGGCTCGGCTTGGGATCACAACGGGACTGTGACGGCGAAAGTTTAAGGTGCCCCTTCCAAGACCTTGCGCGAACCTTACCTCGCGAACGGTGGTTTCAGTCCACAGTCTGCGCCAAGGCGGCCAGAACGCCCATGCCGTATCGGTCCAGCTTGGTCTGGCCGACGCCCGAGATGTGGCCGAGCGTCTCGAGATTTTCCGGCTCGGCGAGGGCGATTTCCAGCAATGTCTTGTCCTGGAAGATCACATAGGGCGGGACGCGCTGTTCTGCGGCGCGGTCGCGGCGCCAGGCGCGCAGGGTCTCGAAGCGGGCGCGGACGTCGGCGTCCATGGTTTCCAGCGCGGCGTTGCGTCCGGTGCGGACACGTTCTTTGGAACCGACGACCCGGGCGGGGGTCAGGCGCACCTCGACGACGCGTTCGCCGCGATAGACGGCGCGGACGGCCTCGGGATCGCCGATCCGGACCAGCGGCTTGCCCTCGTTGGGGTCCTCGACCAGCAGGCCCTCGAACATCAGGTGATCGACCACATCGCGCAGGGTATGCAGGGCGATGTCGGCACCGATGCCCCAAGTCGAGAGGGCGGTTTCCCACGGCTGTACCTCCTTGGTCTTGCCCAGCAGATGGTCGATGACGCGGGTCTTGCCGAACCGCGCGCCGAGCCGTTGCACGGCCGCCAGCGCCTTCTGCGCCGGGACGCTCGCATCAAACACTGCGGGCGGGTCCAGACAGATGTCGCAAACGCCGCAGGGCTGGGCGTCTGTCTCGCCGAAATAACGCCGCACCGTCTGAGGGCGACACGTCGCGCCGTCCAGCATGGCGAACAGCTGGCGGGCCTTCCTGACCTGTACGGCCTTGACCTCTTCGGCCATGGGGCGGCCGTCGAGCCGTTTCAGGGTCCAGGCGATGTCGGACGGGCCGTACAGGGTGATGCCCTCTGCGGGTTCGCCGTCCCGGCCCGCGCGGCCGATCTCCTGCCAATAGGCTTCCAGCGAGCCAGGCGGATCGGCGTGGATGACGAAGCGGACGTCGGCCTTGTCGACCCCCATGCCGAAGGCAATGGTCGCCACCATGACGGCCCCGTCCTCGGCCAGGAAGCGCTCAAGCCGCCGGTCGCGATCGCGGGCGTCCATGCCGGCGTGATAGGCGATGGCGTTGGTCCCGGCGGTCTTCAGGGCATCGGCGACCCGTTCGCAGCCGTCACGAGAGCCGCAGTAGACCACGCCGGACTTGCCGCGCCGGGCGCGCACCAGATCGATGACGGCGGCGTCGGTCTTGGCCCGCGAGGCGTTCTCCTTGCGCACGGCCGACAGCTGAAGGTTCGGGCGGGCGAAACTGTCGACGACGACCCTGGCGCCTTCCAGCCTCAGCGAGCGGACGATGTCGTCGCGGGTGCGGGCATCGGCGGTGGCGGTCACGGCGATCCGCGGCACGCCGGGGAACAGTTCGGTCAGACGGCCCAGGGTGCGGTAGTCGGGGCGGAAGTCGTGGCCCCACTGACTGACGCAATGGGCCTCGTCGATGGCGATCAGGCTCAGCGGCAGGTCGTGCAGCCGGTCGATCAGATGCGGCTGGGCCAGACCTTCGGGCGAAACATAGAGCAGGTCCAGTTCGCCCGCGCGCGCCCTGCTCCAGATGGCCGAGCGGTCGTCCATGGAGACGCCGGAATCCAGTCGCGCCGCCGCCACGCCCTGCTGTTTCAAGGCCTCGACCTGATCGGTCATCAAGGCGATCAGGGGCGAGATGACCAGCCCCAGCCCGGGGCGCAGCATGGCCGGAATCTGGTAGCAGACCGACTTTCCGCCTCCGGTCGGCAGCACGGCGACGACGTCGCGGCCGGCGAGGATTTCGGTCGTGACCTCGGCCTGCAGACCGCGGAAGTCGGCGTGGCCCCAGACCCGCTCCAGCGTCGCGCGGGCGTCCGCGAGCGAGGGCGCGGCGGCGGGAGCGAGAAGCGAGTCGGTCGGCATCGCGGCCTTGTGCCCGTTTTGTACCGCCGTGTGAACGGTCGAATGGACCGCCGTCAGCGCGGCTCGACCACGACGTCAGCCCGGATCGAATTCGCGCTATAGCGGTCGACGACGAGCCGTGCACGACCGCGCCGCCGTCGAAGGTCCAAGCGTGCCGGCGGCTGTAGCGGTTGTCGGCGCAGGCCTGGCCGTACCGGCTCCATTCCACGGTCGCGAGGTGTTCGCTCATAGCGATCTCCGGATCGTTCGGCCGCCACATCACCCGCGATGACCGAACCGTGTAGCTGTCGCGGTGCGAGATAAAGCCCGGCGCGCTTGCTCCCGCCTGCGACCCGCCTTATCCCCGGCGCATGGCCGAGCCCCTTATCTGTCCATCCATCCTCGCCAGCGATTTCGCCCGTCTGGGCGAGGAGGTCGCCGCCCTAGAAGCCGCAGGCGCGGATTGGCTTCACGTCGACGTCATGGACGGGCATTTCGTGCCCAACATCACCCTGGGCCCCGATGTGGTGAAGGCGTTGCGTCCCCACACCTCGCTGCCCTTCGACGTCCATCTGATGGTCGCGCCGGTCGACAACTGGCTGGAGGCCTATCGCGAGGCCGGGGCCGACATCCTGACCGTCCACCCCGAAAGCGGCCCGCACCTGCATCGCACCCTGGGCCGCATTCGCGATCTGGGCGCCAAGGCCGGCGTGGTGCTGAACCCCGGCACGCCGTTGGCTGTGCTGGAAGACGTCATAGACCGGGTCGATCTGGTGCTGTTGATGTCGGTCAATCCCGGCTTCGGCGGTCAGTCCTTCATTGAAAGCAGCCTGCGCAAGATCGAGCGGACCCGCGCCCTGCTCGACGCGGCCGGGTCGAAGGCGCATCTCCAGGTCGACGGCGGCGTCACGGCCGCCAACGCCGGGGCCTGCGTCGCCGCCGGGGCCGACGCGCTTGTCGCGGGCACCGCTGTGTTCCGCGGCGGCCCGCCCGCCTATGCCGCCAACATCCGGGCGCTGAAGACAGCGTGAGCCCGCTCGGTCCTTTCGCCCGCGCCGAAGACGACGCGACGCCGCAGGGAGAGATTCCTGGTCTGCGCGGCGCGCCGATGCGGACCCCCGTCCGCGCCGGTGCTGCCGCCACGGCGGCGGACCAGTGGCCCGGCCTTGTCGCTCGGCTGCTGACCCGACAGGTGTGGATCGAACTCTACGGCCTGCCCGGTTACGCGATGACCCTGAAGGGCCGCGTCGCCCAAGGCTTCGCCGCCACGCCGCGCGATTTCCGCCCCGTCGATCCCACCTCGGGCAAAGGCCTGCTCGGCGGCAAATTCATTCTCGCCGGATCCGGTCTGGAAGCCCCCGCCCCCGAGGATCCGTGGAACCGGCCGAGTCCGACCCGGGCCTTCGCCGGCGAGCTCCACGGCTTCGCCTGGATGCCCGCCCTGATGCTTCAGGGCGAGGTTGGCGCGCGCGAGGCCCTGCGCCTGACGCTGGCGTGGGCCACGACCTTCGCGCGCTGGTCGCCCTTCGCCTGGGGACCGGACATCCTCGGTCGCCGGACCTACCGAATCGCCTGCGCGGCCCGGCGCATGTCGCAGGTCGCGCCCGAGGCCGAACGCCTCCGGCTGGCCGACGTCCTCGGCCGTCAGGCGCGCCAGCTTCTTCGGCCGCCCGGCGGCGCGGCTGGAATGGCCGAGCGCCTGACCGCAGCGGCGATCGCCGGTTGCGCCCTGTCCGGTCCGCCCGGCGCCTCGGTCCGCCGCCGCGCTCTCGGCCGCCTGCCGCAGGCTCTGGCTCGCGCGATCGCTGGCGACGGTGGCCACGCCTCGCGCAGCCCGGAAGCCGGGCTTGAATTGCTGCTCGACCTGCTGACGCTGGAAGACGCCCTGGCCCAGGTCTCCGAACCCACGCCCGACGCCGTGCGCGGCGCGATCCAGCGCCTGACCCGCGCGCTCCGCGTCCAGACCCTGCCGGACGGGCGGCTGACGACCATGCAGGGGGGCGGCCCCTCCACCCCCGCTCGCGTCGCCGCCGCCCGGACGCACGACGAGAGCGCGCGCGGCAAGGACGCCGATCCTTCCGGCGCGGTGGGCGGAGTGGTCCGCATCCGCAGCCCTCTGTTGACGGTCGTGACCGACACGGCCCCGCCGGCGCGCGACGCCTGGTCCACCGGCGCCTGCGCCCAGCCTCTGGCGCTCGAGATCGTGTGCGGCAAGGACCGGCTGGTTACCGGCTGCGGCTGGACGCCGCGCGCCCTTGAGCGTCAGGGCCTGCGCCTGCCGCCGGGCCATTCGACCCTGACGCTGGGAGAACGCTCCATGGCCGAGCCCCTGGGCGGCTGGAAGGCCGATCTGATGGGCGCGCGCCTGATCGGGCGGCCGTTGCACCTGGAGACTCACCACCGCGAAGGCGAGGGCGCGGTCTGGCTGGAGGTCGAGCACGACGGCTGGGTGCACGACTATGGCCTGCTGCACCAACGCCGCCTGTATCTGGACCAGCGCCTCGACGAACTGCGCGCCGAGGAGCGTCTGCACCCCGCCCCCGGCCAGAGGGAGGTGGTGCGCGCGATAGCCGCCCCGTATGCCGTGCGCTTCCAGCTTGAGCCGGGCGTCCAAGCGTCGCTGGCCCGCGACCGGCGCTCCATCCTGCTGCGCGGCCATTCGGGCCGCGGCTGGTGGTTCCGCACCGACGGACCCGACGTGGCCATCGAGCCGGCGGTCCACATCGTCGACGGCCTGACGCGCCGCTCGCTGCAGATCGTCGTGCGCGGCTCGGCCCGCACCGATTCCGAGACCAAGATCCGCTGGAAGCTGAGCCCCGCCGGCGCGGGAAGCGACCCGTCCTGAAGGTCGCCTCTCGCCTCACGGCGCAACGGGCTATTATGCCGCGCCACTTGAGGCCGCCGGAGTCAGAGACCATCTGACCACCACGCGGTACAGCCTTTCCGTCTACAGGACCGAACGATGAGCCTCGCCGACCCGACCACGACCTCCGACGACCTGATCAAGGACGGTTCCGACGCCGGCTTCATGGACGATGTGATCGCCCAGTCGAAGATACAGCCGGTCATCGTCGACTTCTGGGCCACCTGGTGCGGCCCCTGCCGCCAGTTGACTCCGGCGCTGGAAAAAGCGGTCCGCGCGGCGCAGGGCGGGGTCAAGCTGGTCAAGATCGATGTCGATCAGAACCCGGCCTATGCGGGCCAGCTCCGCGTCCAGTCTATCCCCACCATCTTTGCCTTCGTCGACGGCCAGCCGATCGACGGCTTCCAGGGCGCGGTTCCCGACAGCCAGCTGAAGGCCTTCATCGAGAAATTGACCGGCGGACCCGGCATCAACTCCGACGTCGAGCAATTCCTGTCGATGGGCGAAGAGTCCCTGTCGTTGAGCGATTCCGGCGGCGCTGCCCAAGCCTTCGCCCAGGTCCTGACGCTGGAACCGGCCAACGAAACGGCCATCGCCGGCATGGCGCGGGTCTATCTGGCCGACGGCGACGCCGATCAGGCGCGCCAGACCATCGCCATGGCCCCGGTGGATTCGAAACACCCGACCGTCCAGTCCGTCCGGGCCCGGCTGGCCCTCGCCTCGTCCGCGCCCGTCGGTGCCAGCGCCGCTCTGGAGGCCCGGGTGGCCGCCGATCCCACCGATCTTCAGGCCCGTTTCGACCTGTCTCTGGCCCTGGCCTTGGCCGCCGACCTATCGGGAGCGGTCGATCATCTGCTGAAGATCGTCGCCGCCGACCGCGACTGGAACGACCATGCCGCCCGCAAGCAGCTCCTGGTCGTCTTCGACGCCGCCGGGGCCACGTCCGAGATCGCGCGCGACGGGCGTCGTCGCCTGTCCTCCATCCTTTTCGCCTGAGGAGACCGTCGTGGCCCAGGGTTATGTGAAGACCATCGACCTGCCGCAGGTCATTCCGGTGTTCCCTCTGCCGGGCGCGATCCTGCTGCCGCGCGGCCAGCTACCGCTCAACATCTTCGAGCCGCGCTATCTGAACATGGTCGACGACGCCATGGCCGGGGACCGCATCATCGGCATGATACAGCCCACCGCCGGCTCGCGGGGGCTGCCCAGCCTGTCGCCCGTCGGCTGCGCCGGACGCATCACCAGCTTCGCCGAGACGTCTGACGGCCGCTATCTGGTCACCCTGACCGGCTGTGCCCGCTTCCGCCTGGCCAGCGAACTGCCGACCCAGACCCCCTATCGCCAGATCCGCGCCGACTTCACCCCCTTCGAAGCGGATCTGGGCGCGCCAGACGCCGACGGGGCGGCGCTTGATCGCGACAATCTGCTGGAAGCCCTGGGTGCCTATCTGGAGACGCGCGGCCTCGACATCGACTGGGACACGGCCGAAGGCGCCCCGCCCGAAGCCCTGATCAACAGCCTGTCCATGGCCCTGCCGTTCGAGGCGCCCGAGAAACAGGCGCTGCTTGAGGCCGTCAGCCTGAACGACCGCGCCGCCGTCCTGACCGCCCTGATGCGCATAGACGCCGCTGACAACAGCGACGGCGAACCCCAGTCGATGCAGTGAGGGGCTACCGGTGCCGAGTTGGCACCGAGCACGGTTGGCCCCTAGAATGACTTCATGAGTGACGCCTTCCACACCCCCGCCTCGGTCGATCCCCGCCTGCTCGAGGTGCTGGTCTGCCCGGTCACGCGCGGCAGGCTGACCTATGACCGCGACCGCCAGGAACTGGTCTCGAAGGGGGCCAAACTGGCCTATCCGATCCGCGACGGCGTGCCGATCATGCTTCCGGAAGAGGCGCGGACGCTGGACTGACGGTCTCCTGCCCATGCGCTGAGCGAACAAGCAGCAGACGTCACACCGCCTCGCCCCTCAACAACTGCGGCAGGTCACCGGACGCGCCGCCCGCCTCGTGCATGAAGGCGCGGCGCAGGAGGCCGATGCGGTTGACCGCCGCCATGCCCAGGTCGCGTGCCAACCGGATCGGCGGCAAGTCGTTCGAGAAGAGCCGCACGAAGCCGTCGAACCCGGCCGCCAGCGCCGTATTGTCGAACCGCCGCCAGCGCGAATAGCGGTCCAGCACCGTCTCCGAACCGATGTCCTCGCCCAGCCGCATGGCCTCGATCAGCACTTCAGCCAGGGCGGCGGAGTCCTTCAGCCCCATGTTCAGCCCCTGCCCGGCGACCGGATGTACCGCATGGGCCGCGTCACCGATCAGAGCGACGCGGGGCGCGGTCAGCCGCTCGGCAAGTTGCAGCGTCAGGGGATAGACGACGCGCGGTCCCACGACCGTGACGTCTTCCATAAAGTCGCCGAAGCGCCGCATCAGATGGGCGTGGAAGGCCGCGTCCGACGCCGCAACCAAGGCTTCGGCGCGGCGCGTCGTCTCCGTCCACACCAGGCTGGCGCGACGCTCCGTCAGCGGCAGGATGGCGAAGGGGCCTGAAGGCAGGAAATATTCGTGCGCCACATTGCCATGGTCTCGTCCCAGGGACACGGTCGCCACGACGCCGCTCTGGCCATAGCCCCAGCCAACGACGTCGATCTTCGACATCTGCCGGACCAGCGAGACGCGGCCCTCGGCCCCTACCACCAGCGAAGCCTCCAGCGTCGCGCCGTCCTTCAGCGTCACCCGTGTCCGCGCTGGACCGGGTTCGATCGCGGCCATGGCGGCGGGTGTCCGAACCTCGATCCCGGCGGCGGTCACGGCCTCCGCGAGGGCGGCGCGGATGCGGCGGTTCTCGACCAGATAGCCCAGCGGCTCGCCCGCCGTGCGGTCGCCGATCTCGTCCGCGTCGAAGCGCAGGAAGGCCGAGGAGGGGTTTGGCGACGCCGCGCCCGGCCGACGGCCGTCGGTGACCAGAATGCGATCCATCCGGCAGGCGTGCTGCCGCAAGCCCTCGCCGACGCCCAGGGCGTCGAGCATGCGGAAGGTCGAGAAGGCGATGGCCGTCGAGCGGCCGTCGAAGGTCGGCGCCAACTGGGTCGCGAACGGCTGCGGATCGACCAGCGCGACCTTCAGCCCGCCTTGTGCCGCAGCGAGGGCGAAAGTCGCCCCGGCCATGCCGGCTCCGGCGATGATGACGTCATAATGGTCGGTCGTATTCATGGGCCGTTTGTCGCGCCGCAGAGCCCGAACGTCCAGTGCGGCAAAGCGCGGCGAGGGGAGTGGGTCGCCTTCGCCTCTCGCGCCTCGCCAGGTAAACAGCCTCTTAACCCTGAGCGGGCGACAACAGCGGGACTGATCGACTGCCTGGAGCTCCCGCCGCATGTCCGCCGCCCTCGCCATCGGCCAGCGCGCCTTCGACGGTGCCCGCATCCTTTGGTTCGCGCCCTTCGTCGTGCGTTTCCGGGGCGTCCTTCAGGCCCTGTTGTCGACCCTGCTTCTGGTCGCCTTGATCTCGTGGAATCCGTCTGACCCCAGCCTGAATGTCGCCTCGGGCGCGACGGCGACCAACTGGCTGGGCGCCAACGGAGCCCTTTTCGCCGACCTGTTCATGCAGTCTCTGGGGCTGACGGCCTGGCCCGCGACCCTGTTGCTGATCGCCTTCGGACTGGCCGGCGCCATCGGCGACGCCATCCAGCAGCGGCTCAAGCCCACCGCCATCAAGGCCCTGTCCGCGACCGGCGGCGTCCTGGCCCTGTCCGCCGTTCTGTCGGCCCTGGCCCTGCCCGCCGCATGGCCGCTGGCCGGCGGCCTTGGCGGCCTGTGGGGCGACGCCATCGTCAGCCTGTTCCGCATGGCCTTCGCGGGATTCAGACTTCCCGGGGCCGCGATCGCCGCCGCCGTAGTCTTCCTGCCTCTGGCCTTGTGGGGCATCGGCTACGCCATCGGCCTGCGTTTCGCCGATCTGGGCGACGGCTGGGCCTGGGCGAGCGGAGGGCGACGCCACCCCGCGCCCGCCGCCGACGCCCGTCGCGACCGCGCCAAGGCCCCGCCGCGCGCCCGGCCCGCGCCAGAACCCGGGATGGACGACGGCGTCGCCTTCGGCACCGCCGACGGCCCGCGCTGGGATCAACCCGTCCCCGCGCGCGGGGTGCCCGAGCCGAAGGTCGCCGCCGCCAAGGTTCCCAAGACGCGCAAGGAGGCCGACGACAGCCAGGCCGCCTTCGATTTCGCTCGTCCCTCGGGCGGTTTCGACCTGCCCCCCCTGTCCATGCTGACCAAGCCCGCCAAGCGCGTCGCCTCGGTCGATGAAGAGGCCCTGAAGCAGAACGCCAAGATGCTGGAGGGCGTGCTGCAGGAATTCGGCGTGCGCGGCGTGATCGACCAGATCCGGCCCGGCCCTGTCGTCACCCTGTACGAACTGGTACCCGCCCCTGGGGTCAAGCATGGTCGCGTCGTGGCCCTGTCCGACGACATCGCCCGGTCGATGAGCGCGCGCGCCTGCCGCATTTCCGTCGTGCCCGGCCGCAACGCCATCGGCATCGAACTGCCCAACGCCCGACGCGAGACCGTCTATCTGCGCGACCTGCTGGCCTCGACCGAATACGACAAACCCGCCCATCTGCTGCCGCTGGCGCTGGGCGAGACCATCGGCGGGGAGCCCTATGTCGCCGATCTGGCGCGCATGCCGCACCTGCTGATCGCCGGCACCACGGGGTCGGGCAAGTCCGTCGGGGTGAATGCCATGATCCTGTCGATCCTGTACCGCCACAGCCCCGCCGAGTGCCGCTTCATCATGATCGACCCCAAGATGCTGGAGCTGTCGGTCTATGACGGCATCCCGCACCTGCTGGCCCCGGTCGTCACCGACCCCAAGAAGGCCGTCGTCGCCCTGAAATGGACCGTGCGCGAGATGGAGGACCGCTACCGCCGCATGTCCAAGCTCGGCGTGCGCAACATCGCCTCGTACAACGAACGCGCCCGCGAGGCCGTGGCCAAGGGCGAGCATTTCGAACGCACGGTCCAGACCGGTTTCGACGACCAGGGCCGCCCGATCTATGAATCCGAGAAGATCCGCCCCGAACCCCTGCCCTTCCTCGTCGTCGTCATGGACGAGATGGCCGACCTGATGCTGGTCGCCGGCAAGGACGTCGAGGGCGCGGTCCAGCGTCTGGCCCAGATGGCCCGCGCCGCCGGCATCCACCTGATCATGGCCACCCAGCGTCCGTCGGTCGACGTCATCACCGGCACCATCAAGGCCAATTTCCCGACCCGAATTTCTTTCCAGGTCACGTCCAAGATCGACAGCCGTACCATCCTCGGCGAACAGGGCGGCGAGCAGCTGCTTGGCCAGGGCGACATGCTCTACATGGCCGGCGGCGGCCGCATCACCCGTTTGCACGGGCCGTTCGTGACCGATCAGGAGGTCGACGAGGTCTGCAAACACCTGCGCGGCCAAGGCGAGCCGGACTATCTCGACCTCATCACCGACGATCCGGACGGCGATGGCGACGCGGCCTTCGGCGACGAGGGTGGTGGTGGCGGGTCCGGAGACGACCTCTATGACCGCGCCGTGGCCGTGGTCACCCGTGACCGCAAGGCCTCGACCAGCTACATTCAGCGCCGCCTGCAGATCGGCTACAACCGCGCCGCCTCCCTGATCGAGCGGATGGAGCAGGAGGGCGTCGTCAGCCAGGCCAACCACGCCGGCAAGCGGGACATTCTGGCGGGTCCGCCGCCGATGTAGACGTGAAGGCGGCGATCGATACGCCGCCTGTACAACATGAGACCCTTCAGCCTCGGCTTGTCCCAGGATGACGGAGTGATTGAACCTGACAGCTCGCGGGAACCGTCGTTCATGAATGGCGCTTCATCCCGTCGCCGGAATATGGTCAGGCTCAGGTCACGCCGCTGACAGATCGATCCGGCATCAACGCCCTCTTCGACAACCATCCCGAACGGGAAACCGTCCATGCCTATCTCCAACCCCGACCTGTCGCGCCGCGCCTTTGCACTGGGCTCAGCCGCCATCACGGCATTCGCCGCCCTGCCCGCCGCCGCACAGAACGCGCTGTCGGTGGACGACCGGCGCGCCGTCACCCAGGCGCAGGCCTATCTTCAGGGCCTGTCGGCCGGCCAGGGCAATTTCGTCGAGACCTCCGGGGCCCAGCGCCGCGAGGGGCGCTTCTGGCTGCAGCGCCCGGGCAGGATGCGGTTCGAATACACCATCCCCGCCGGCCTGCTGGTGGTCGCCGACGGCTCGAACGTGAAGCGCTTCGATCCCCGCCTGAACGTCTTCCGCCAGGTGCCGCTGAGTGCGACGCCGCTGTCGACCTTCCTGGCCCGCGACATCCGTCTCGACCGTGGCGTGACGATCACCCGCGTCACCCGCATGGCCTCGGGTGCTTTCGCCATCACCGCCCGCGACCAGTCTCGCCCCGGCGACGGCATGGTCATCCTGTCCTTCGCCGGCACTCCGTTGCGTCTGCAGGAGTGGACGATCACGGACGCTCAGGGCGCGCGAACCCGCACCCAGTTGACCTCCCTGGAACGCACCTCGGGCCTGGCCGCCAGCCTGTTCCAGCTGCGCGATCCGACCCAGCGGCCGCGCCGCAACTAG
>NZ_JBDNHO010000109.1:0-5737 GCF_041688735.1 Brevundimonas sp. | reverse complement strand
GGGAGGGGGCCGCCGCCGTACCGTCCCCCGCCAACCACATCTTCAAACTGCCCGACGTCGGCGAAGGCACCGCCGAGGCCGAGCTGGTCGCCTGGCACGTCGCGGTCGGCGACGTCGTCGCAGAGGACCAGCTGCTCGCCGAGGTCATGACCGACAAGGCCACAGTCGAACTGACCTCGCCCGTCAGCGGCACGGTCGTCGCCCTGCACGGTGATGCGGGCCAGCAGATCGCCGTCGGCGGCCCGCTGGTGAGCTTTCAGGTCGAGGGCAAGGGTAATCAGGCAGTGACCGTCGCTGCGGCCGCCCCCTCCATTGCTTCGCGGTCCCCCTCCCCCGATGGGGGAGGATTGGCGGCGAAACCCGCTCCCAAATCTCCCCCCGCCGGGGGGAGTACCCGCGAAGCGGGGGAGGGGGGCAAGGCCCGCGCCCTCTCCGATCGCAACCAGCGCCCGCTCGCCTCCCCCGCCGTGCGCAACCGCGCCCGCGACCTCGGGATCGAACTCCCGTTCGTCCCCGGCTCCGGCCCCGCCGGCCGCATCGAACACGCCGACCTCGACGCATACATTGCTTCGGGCATCGGATCGTCCGTCCCCGGAGCATCGCCCTCCTCGACCTACGCCCGCGCCGAAGGCACCACCGAAACCCGCATCATCGGCCTGCGCCGCAAGATCGCGGAGAAGATGGCCGAGAGCGTCCGCCGCATCCCCCACATCACCTATGTGGAAGAGATCGACGTCACCGCCTTGGAAGAGCTCCGCGCCCACCTCAACGCCACGAAGAAAAAGGACCAGCCAAAGCTGACCGTCCTGCCCTTCATCGCCCGCGCCATCGTCGTCGCCCTGCGCGACCAGCCGACCATCAACTCGCACTACGATGACGAGGCCGGCGTCCTCACCACCCAGGCCGCCGTGCACCTGGGCATCGCCGCCCAGACGCCGAACGGCCTGATGGTGCCGGTCGTCCGCCACGCCGAAGCCCGTGACGCTTACGACACCGCGCTGGAGATCGCCCGCGTCTCGACTGCAGCGAAAGACGGCTCGGCCAAACGCGACGAACTGTCGGGCTCGACCATCACCATCACCTCGCTGGGCACCTTGGGCGGCGTGGTCCACACCCCCATCATCAACCGCCCCGAGGTCGCCATCGTCGGCCCCAACAAGATCGCCGAACGCGTGGTGGTCAAGGACGGCCAGATGGTCGTGCGCAAGATGATGAACCTGTCCTCCAGCTTCGATCACCGCATCGTCGACGGCCACGACGCGGCGGTCTTCGTCCAGCGCATCAAGGGCCTGCTGGAGCACCCCGCGACGCTATGGATGGGGTAAGAACCATGGCTGACGCGATCAAAACCAAAGTCCTCATCATCGTTACCGGCACCGGCGGCTATGTCGCCGGCATCCGCTGCGGTCAGCGGGAGCTCGCCACCGCACCCCACATTCCGCTCATCCCCGCGAAAGCGGGGACCCAGTGTTTTGGATGATCGGTGTTGGAAACTTGGCGCAGGCGGTAATCCCGCTCACCCTGCCGCGCGAAAGAACTGGGTCCCCGCGTTCGCGGGGATGAGCGGATTTAGGGGATGGCGTTCTTCACCTACATGGTGGCCAGCGGGCGCAACGGGACGATCTACACCGGTTCGACCGATGACCTCGTCACCCGTGTGTTCCAGCACAAGAACAAGACATTCACCGGCTTCACGGCGAAACACAGCGTGGACCAGCTGGTCTGGTATGAAGTCTTTGAGAGCCGATCCACCGCCTTCAAACGCGAACGCCAGATCAAGAAATGGAACCGGGCCTGGAAGCTGGAGCTGATCGAGAAGACCAACCCCGGCTGGGACGATCTTCACGACCGGCTTCGCCTCGGTGATCTAAAAGATGCAAAGGACTGGAAACCGCCTTTGGATCAAACGGACGGGACCAACGATCGTGAGTGAATCAAGCCCAACCCCACACCCCGCACATCCCCGAGAAAGGGGGGACCCAGTGTTTTGGGAGAGCGGTGCTGACCATTTCGCTTCGGTGTCGATCCCGGCGCAGAGTGCGTAACGAAAGAACTGGGTCCCCGCTTTCGCGGGGATGAGCGGATTATCTGAGAGATTTGATGGCTGAGCAGATCAAAACCAAAGTCCTCATCATCGGCGCCGGCGCCGGCGGTTACGTCGCAGGCATTCGCTGCGGCCAGCTGGGGCTCGACACCGTGCTCGTCGACGGCGGCGACGGCCTCGGCGGGACCTGCCTGAACGTCGGCTGCATTCCGTCCAAGGCCATCATCCACGCGGCCTCGAAATTCGAGACGGTGGCCAAGGCGGCCAACGGCGGCACGCTCGGCATCACCGCCGCCAAACCGGCCATCGACCTGGCCCAGACGGTCGCGTGGAAGGACGGCATCGTCAAAAAGCTGAACAACGGTGTCGCCGCCCTGCTGAAGAAGTCCAGGGTCAAGGTCATCAAGGGCTGGGCCAATTTCACCGACGCCAAGACCTGCACGGTGAAGACGGCCGAGGGCGACATTGTCATCTCAGCCGAACACGTCATCCTCGCCACCGGCTCCGAGCCGGTCGAATTGCCGTTCCTGAAATTTGGCGGCGATGTGATGTCCTCGACCGAGGCCTTGGCGATGGACGCCGTGCCGAAGACGCTGGTCGTGGTCGGCGGCGGCTATATCGGGCTGGAGCTCGGCATCGCCTTCCGCAAGCTGGGGGCCGAGGTGGCCATCGTCGAAATGGCTGACCGCCTGCTGCCGCTCTACGACAAGGCTCTGACCGATCCGGTCCAGAAATGGCTGGAGAAGCACGGCGTCGAACTGCATCTGGGCGCGAGGGCCGGCGGCTTCGACAAGGGGCAACTGACCGTCACCACGAAGGACGGCAAAGCAATCAAGCTCAAGGCCGACAAGGTCCTCGTCACCGTCGGCCGCAAGCCGCGCACCCAGGGCTGGGGCCTCGAGAACATGGGCGTGGCCATGGCCGGGCCGTTTGTGAAGATCGACGACCGCTGCGCCACTTCGATGAAAAACGTCTGGGCCGTCGGTGACCTGACCGGCGAACCGATGCTGGCCCACAAGGGCTCGGCCCAGGGCGAGATCGTGGCCGAGATTATCGCGGCGCGTGAACGCCCTCAACCAGCGAGCGACCGCGTCGCGAGCGACAGGGCACAGGAAAGACGGTTCGACCCCGTCACCATCGCCGCCGTCTGTTTCACAGAGCCCGAGATCGTCTCCGCTGGCCTCGGCCCGCTGGACGTCGAGGGCCGCGACGACGTGATCACCGCGATCTTCCCGCTCGCCGCCATTGGCCGCGCTCTGGCCATCGAGGCCGGCGAAGACGGCGGCTTCGTCCGCGTGCTGGCATCGAAGTCGGACCACCGTCTGCTGGGCGTCCAGGCCGTCGGCCAGCACGTCGCCGAACTGTCCAACAGCTTTGCCCAGATGCTGGAAATGGGCGCGGTGCTGGAGGACGTCGCCGGCGTCATCCACGTCCACCCGACCCTCGGCGAGGCCTTCCACGAGGCGTCGCTGCGCGCGCTGGGGCACGCCATCCACATATAACATCGTTCGACATTTCGGTAGGACCCGCTACGGTCACGCCGCGCTTGGGAGGGCGGGAAATGATCAAGTTCAAACGGTCTGTCGCATTGATCGCGGTCTTTGCGCTCGCGGGCTGCGCGTCGTCACCGCGGGGGTTCGCGCCCGTGATGGCGCAAACGCCCGCCGATCAAGCCGCATTCGAGGCGGCATTCAACGTTTGCAGCGCCGAGGTCGCGTCCGGTCGGCGCGAAGGTTTCCGCTCCGGTCGGGGCGGTTCGGCAGCGGGCGGTCTGGCCATCGGCGGGGCAGCGGCACTGGCGACGGGAGCGTCTGCGGCCTCGGGGGCCGGCATGCTTGCGGGTGCAGCCGGAGCGGCGGGCCTGGCCGCCGGACTGATCGTGCTCGCGCCGCTGGCCATCTTTGGCGTCTCGCGCATCCAGCGGGCGAACAAGGAGCGCGAGATCCAGACCGCCATGACGACCTGTCTGGCGGAAGAGGCTATATCATTGACGACTGGCGCGTGCCTCCGCGCGGTGCGACCGGTCTGGCCTCGCCAACGCGCCCGGCGTCCCAGCCGTAAGGCGATGCTCCGGAACGAACAGGCGGTTTCTCCCAACCGTCACAATCCTCTGGTCTAAGCGGCGCGACTTCCACCGTTGTCCGGAGACTGACGATGACCCGCACCCTACTCGCCGCCGCCTCAGCGGTCGCCCTGCTCGCCCTCGGGGCCTGCGGCGACGGCGCCGGATCGCAAGGCTCGCGCGCCGGGATCTGGGCCGCCGGCTCATCGACCGTCTTCCCGTTTGCCACCCGCGTGGCCGAGAATTTCGCCCGCACCTCGGGCGGAGCGGCGCCGCGCGTCGAATCGCTGGGCACCGGCGGTGGCATCCAGGCCTTCTGTCAGGGCGTCGGCCCCTCGACCCCGGACATCGCCAACGCCTCGCGCCAGATGAAGGCCTCGGAGTTCGAACTGTGCCGGACGAACGGCGTCACCGACATCGTCGAAATCAAGATCGGTTATGACGGCCTGGTCATCGCCACGGCCCGCAACGCGCCCGACTACGGCTTCACCGGCGACGATCTGTACCTCGCGCTGGCCAAGCAGGTGCCCGGACCGAACGGCAGCTTCATCGCCAATCCGAACACCAACTGGAGCCAGGTCAATCCCGGCCTGCCCGCGACCCGCATCCAGGTCTACGGTCCGCCGCCCACCTCGGGCACGCGCGACTCCTGGCTGGAGCTGGCCATGGCGCCCTCGGCCGAGGCCGTTCCGCAAATGGCGGCGCTCGCCAAAAGTGACGCTGACCGTTTTGAAGGCCTGGCGCATACGCTGCGTGAGGATGGAGCCTGGGTCGATTCCGGAGAGAACGACAACGCCATCGTCCAGACCCTGAGCCGCACCCCCGGCTCGACCGGCGTGTTCGGCTATTCCTTCCTCGAGCAGAACAACGACTCGGTGAAAGCCCACAGTGTGAACGGCGTCATGCCGACGCTGGAGACGATCGCGTCGGGCGAGTATCCAGTCTCGCGGTCGATGTTCATCTACGTCAAGAAGCAGCACGTAGGCGTGACGCCGGGGCTGGAGCAGTTCGTGATGGAGTTCATGAGCGAAGCGGCCGCCGGTCGCGGCGGCTATCTCCAGGATCGCGGCCTGGTGCCCCTGCTCCAGGCCGAACTTTTAACGCAACGCGCGGTCGCCACGGCGCTGACGCCGATGACGGTTCCCGCAGAGTAAACGCAGGTCCCTCTCCCTTACGGGTGGAGGATGGATCGGTGAAGCCAATCCGACGACGGGTAGGCCGGAGGGGCGGATGAGAGGCTGTTTCCGCAGGCCCGTCCCTTTCGTTCTTTCTCCCCCGCTGTCGTCATCCCGGCGCAGGCCGGGACCCAGCGGCGCGCGAGAGCGCGAAGCTGTCGGGAACGAGACTGTGTCCGTCATTTGGTTGCTTCGCTGCGCCCTCCATGCCGCCTTCGGCACCTCCCCCGGTCCGAGCTTTGCTCGGCCGAAGGATGACGATGGGTTGACGGCTACGCGCCGCCCTTCGGGTCCGGGTCTCAGCTGCGTTCCGCCCGGAATGACGATAGCGGATCGGGGGTCGACACTCTGCTGGCAATCCGTCGATCGTCGTCACATCTCGCCCAGCCAACCCCCTGATTTTGCGCGCCCTTCAAAAATCACAGCGTCACCAGCCCGCCCTGGTCGAAACTCGTG
>NZ_JBDNHO010000108.1:0-25349 GCF_041688735.1 Brevundimonas sp. | reverse complement strand
GCACGGCCAGCGACCCCGACTTCAACGCCGACAGGCCCGAGGCATTCCTGCCTTGGTTCAAAGCCTTCTTTAACCGCTACTTCGGCCTGCGGGAGTTCTTGATCGTGACGGTGGTGCTGGCGGTCTATTTATTCGTCCTAGCAGCCGATCCGTTGAATGTGGCCCTGTTCTGGGGCCTCCCGGCCGTCCTTAGCGCGCTGCAGCTGTTCGTCTTCGGTACCTGGTTGCCCCACCGGCACGATGCACGAGCACCCGCATTCGCCGATCACCATAATTCCCGCACGTTGCCCATGCCTTGGATCGGCTCGCTGTTGACCTGCTTCCATTTCGGCCTGCACCACGAACATCATCTGTCGCCCGCGACCCCGTGGTGGCGCCTGCCTCAACTGCGACGCCCGCCGGTTACATCCGTGTCCACAGAGCCGGTCGGGGCGGGGGCGGCTTCCCCCGGTCGAGAGTCTGAATCCAGATTGCCATCAGCGCGCCACGACCGAACAGCCACAGCTTCATCGCCCGACCGACGGAGACGCGCTCGCGCCAGACGCCCGACCCACGCCGCATGACCTTTCGACCGATCTCGCGGTAGACACCCCGCGCCGCCGCGATCGCCATCGACGACCGGAAGGGTAGCCCTCTCAGGCCGTCACGCGCGCTGTCATAATAGGGTTCCGCGTGTTCCAGGAGCCGCCGCGTCACCCCATGAACGGCTTCACGATTGGCAGGATCGGCCACGGCTTCCGACGTCGGCTCCAGTCCTGCCTCGATCAGCCAGTCGGCGGGCAGATAGACACGCCCGTCCTGCGCGTCCTCGATGACGTCGCGCGAGATGTTGGTCAGCTGGAACGCCAAGCCCAGATCCTGCGCTCGCCGCAGGAACTCGGTATCGGTGACGCCCATGACCCGGGCCATCATCACGCCGACCACGCCCGCGACGTGCCAGCAGTAGGACATCACATCGTCGATGGTCCGGTACTGGCGGTGATCGACGTCCATGGCGAAGCCGTCAATCAGATGGATTGGCAATTCCTCGGGAAGGCGATGGCGACGCGCGACCCGCTGGAAGGCCGCGAAGGTCGGGTCGTCCGTCGGCTCTCCAGCCATGGCCCGGCGGGTCAAATCGTACAGACGCGTCAGACGCCGTCGCTGCTCCTCCGGCGTCATCTCCTCATGCCCGAAACCGTGGTCCTGACCGTCGATCTCGTCGTCGCAACGACGGCACCAGGCGTAAAGCAGCCAGGCGTCCTCGCGGACATGCGGATCAAACAGGCGAGACGCCGACCGAAAGCTCTTCGAGCCCTTGACGATGGACTCTTTGGAAGCCTGCAGGACGGCGTCAGCGGCCGTCATCGTCCCGCCTCCTCCAGCATCAGGCCAGCCGTGGCCTTGGCCGAGCCGACCACGCCGGGAATGCCCGCGCCCGGATGCGTGCCCGCCCCGACGACATAGAGATTCGCTATGACGTCGTCGCGATTGTGCGGCCGAAACCAGGCGCTCTGGGTCAGGACCGGTTCCAGAGAGAAGGCCGAGCCCAGATGGGCGTTGAGGTCCTCCTTAAAGTCCTGCGGCGTCCAGATGCGCGTGGTGACGAGGTCGCGACGCAGGTTCGGGATGTAGCGTTCCTCGAGGTAGTCGATGATCTTCTCGCGGTATTCCGGCCCCTTAACAGACCAGTCAATGTCGGCGGCGCCCAGATGCGGCACGGGCGACAGGACATAGTGGCTGCTCATGCCCTCGGGGGCCATCGACGGATCGGTGGCGCACGGCGCGTGGAGATAGAGCGAGAAATCCTCCGGCAGCGACGGTCCGGCGAATATCTCCGAGATCAGTTCGCGGTAGCGCGCGCCGAAACAGATGGTGTGATGGGCCAGCTGCGGCTGGGGCTTGGACGTCCCGAAATGCAGCACGAAAAGCGACATCGAGAACCGCTTGGATTTCAACGATTTCGCCTTGGCCTTGCCGCGCGGGGTGCGGCCCAGCAGCTTGTCGTAGGTATGGACGACATCGGCGTTCGAGGCGACCATGTCGGCCACGATGATCTCACCGCCCTCAAGCGTGACGCCGGTGGCCCGCCTGCCCTCTGTCTCGATCCGCTCGACCGGACTGTTCAACCGGACGTCGCCGCCCAGGTCCTGGAAGAACTTCACCAGCCCACCGATCAGGGCGCTGGTTCCACCCCGGGCGAACCAGACCCCTCCGCGCCGCTCCAAAGCATGGATCAGGGCGTAGACGGAGCTGGTCTTGAAGGGGTCGCCCCCGACCAACAGGGTATGGAAACTGAAGGCCTGCCGCAGATGTGGATCCTGGATATGGCGCGCCACCATGGCGTGGACGCTGTTCCAGCTTTCCAGCCGGGCCAGTTCCGGAGCCGCCTTGATCATCGACCAGAAGGACTGGAACGGCACCGCGCCCAGTTTCAGATAGCCCTCCTGATAAAGCTCCTCGGAATAGGCGTGGAAGCGGTTGTAGCCCTCGACATCGGCCGGATTGAAGGCCGCGATCTGGCGCTCCATCGCCGCCTGATCGTCGTTGTAGTCGAAGCTGGCGCCGTCCTCCCAACACAGCCGATAGAAGGGATCGACAGGCAGCAGGTCGACATAGTCCTTCAGTTCGCTGCCCGTGCCGTCGAACAGTTCGGTCAGGCAGGCCGGGTCCGTGATGACCGTTGGACCGGCGTCAAAGGTGAACCCCTGCTCTTTCCAGACGTAGGCGCGGCCACCGGGCTTGTCGCGCTTCTCGACCAGAGTGGTCTGCACGCCCGCGCGCTGCAGCCGGATGGCCAGGGCGATGCCGCCGAAGCCGGCCCCGACGACCACCGCCCGTTTCGCCGTCTGGTCTCTCATGCGGTTCTTCCTCGCCCGGTTTCCCGGAGTTGTTTCAAGGCCCGATGGATGGGCACAGGCGGTTTTCCCGTCAGGATACGCGCCTTGTCCAGCGCCGTACTCCGTCCTGCGTAGAAGCGCCGCACCAGCGGTTCGGACAGACCGTAGAAGCGGCGCATCACCCGCCACCGGTCTTTCGGCTCGGCCGCCCGGAACAGCATCCGGTCCAGCAGGCGATAGAAGGCCCTTTCGGCCCAGACCTCTTTCGACCGCGCCTCCATCAGGGTCCGCAACCCGGCCGAGGACAGATCCCCGGCCGCCGCGATCAGCCGCGCCGTGGCGACGGCGTCCAGCAGGGAATAGCCGGTCGTTGGGTGGAACAGCGCCGCCGACAGTCCGGCTCGGGCGACCGGCGGTCCCTCGGCCCAGAAGGCGTCAATGTCGCCATCCAGCGCGATAGGCAGGACGCCCTCCTCCTCATCCAGCACCGCCTCAACGGTCCAGCCGCGCGAGCGGATGTAGTCGTCGACCCGCCGGCGCAGGGTCTCGCGATCCAGGCGCGGGCCGTCGACGTAGTAGGTATCCTCAACCAGCACGGTCCTTTCGTCGAAGGGCAGCAAATAGACAAAGCGGTAGGCGTCGCCCTGGGTCACGGTCGCATCCATGATCGTGGGCCGGGTCAATCCATGCGGCGCGGTCAGACGAACGGTGCGGCCCAGGAACAGCTGCCAGCCCAGGTCCAGATGCGGCGTCGGCGCCGGGCCGCGCGCGTCGATAACGCCGTGGGCTCTCAGCACGGTCTGGTCGACCAGGGTCACGCCGTCGGGCGAAACCACCACCGCCTCGCCCGTCACCAGCCGGTCGCCGAGCAGGGGCGCGACCGCCGCGTGCAGCCGGTCTGAAGTCATGCTGTTGTAAGGCGTCTCCAGCGCACGGCTCAGCCCGGGAAAATAAATTTCGTAGCCGTCGGTCCAGCGATGCGGCGTGGCCGGGGCCAACCAGGCGCGATCGTCGGTGGATATGTCGCCATCGAAGAAAGACCAGGTGTGCTTGCCGCCCAGCCGCCCATCGCGCTCCACGACCGCGACGCGGACATCCGGCTGGTCGAGGGCCAGCCGCCAGGCGATCAGGCTTGACGCCAGCCCGCCGCCGACGAGGATCAGGTCATAGGCGTCGTCCGCGTGGCTCATCGGGACGGTCTATCACGTCCCCAGCCGTGGCGAAGACTTTAGGGCTACTTCTCGACGTTCATCGCATAGGCGCCTGTCTGTCCCTGCTGAAAGGACCCAGCCCGGATTTCGTAGGTCCCGTCGGCGGGCGCGGTCCACTCGATCTTCGCATGGGTATCCGACAGACCGTCGTCGTCGGACGTCAGGGCCTCGAAAGCGCCGTCGGCCTTGTCGCGGCCGATAACCAGGAAGCTGTCCACCTCATTGGACACCATGGTGATCAACAGCTTCTCGTCTTCCTTCACCGTGATGCGGTAGGCGTCGAAATAGCTGTTGTCGTCCGCTGTGGCGTCGGTCTCGCTGAGGGTTCCCCGCGCGGTCGCGCCGATCAGCACGCTGCCTGGCAAGGGCTGGGGTCCGCGGTCAATCAGCTCCAGGGCGTAGAGCCCGTCCTCTTCCGACTTGTAGGGCATGGCGCGGAGCACATAGTCGCCGGTGTCAGGCAAGGTGAAGCTGAGGCGGGAATCAAACCCCTCGCCCAGGCCGTCGTCATCCTCCGCCAGTTGCTCGAATTCGCCGCCGGCTTTGCCCAGTTGCAGATAGGTGTCGAAGTCGCCCGACCGCATGATCGCCTGGATACGCTGACCCTCGACGCCGGAAAAGGCGAAGGCGTCGAAGCCGCGCTCCTCGTCGTCGCGCGGATCGTCTTCGACGATTTCGCCCTGTAGGGTCGATCCGAAAGCGATCGCGTCGGGCGCGCGGTCGGGCGCGACTTCTAAGATGGCCAGGGAGTAGCCGCCCGTGCCCTGCGAGAACGCCCGCGCCTCGACGATATAGGAGCCGGTGCGCGGCAGGACGAAGGTCAGGCGAGAATCGGTGCCCTCCGCCGCGCCGTCGTCGTCGTCTCCGAGGCTGATCCGGTTCTCGTCGAACAGTTCGAGGAAGGCGTCGAAGTCGTCGGACGCCATGTCGATGCGGACGCGCTGTCCCTCGCTGCCCTGGAAACGGTAGGCGTCCGCGGCGGCGCCGTTCTCGCCCTTGGAATCGGTGTTCGTAAGACTGCCCTGCACGGTTGCTCCGATCTCGATAGCCTGAGCGACGGCAGGCGCTGGTCCTTGCTCAAGATTCAAGGAGTAACCGCCCACACCGGTGGCGTTCAACGGCGTGACGCGGATCACATAATCGCCGCTCGCCGGCGCCGTGAAGATCAGGCGTGAGTTTAATCCGGAGTCCGGCCCGTCATCGTTGCGCGCCAGCTCGGCGAACTCGCCGTCCCCCATCTGGCCAACGAGCAGAACGGGGTCGAAATCTTCGCTGTCCAAGGCCACGGCTATCCGATCGCCGCCGCGCGCCCGGAAGGCGTAGGCGTCATACGGCAAGCTGGTCTCGGTCTCGGGATCGCCGCCTGAAAGGTCGCCGCGCGCCGCGCGACCGATGCGGATCGATGAGGGCCTCGGCGCGGGCCGCGCGGCCGGCCGCTGCGTCAGGGTCAGTCTGTAGTCGCCAGCTTCGAGGCCCGACAGCGGGCGGGCACGCAGGATGTAGGTCCCGTCCTGGTCCGCAGTGAAACGAAGCCGCGCGTCCGTGTCTTCGCCCAGGCCGTCATCATCCATGACGAACGCCTCAGTCGCTTCGCCCGGTCGGAAAACTTCAAGATAGGCGTCGAAAGCCTCGGACCTCAGCACGGCCTCGAAACGTTGGCCGCGTCGCGCCGCTACGGCAAAGTCGTCATGGCGATAGTCGGCGGTGGTCGCGTCGCCTTCGACGATCGCGCCCTGGACCGTCGCGCCGGGCGCGAGAGGCTCTGGCGACTGGGCCCAAGCCGGGAAAACGGCGCACATCAGCGCGAGACTGCCGACGGTGGCGAGAATGGTCTGACGGCGCATGCGATCCCCTTGATGGCTTCACGATCATAGACGCCGAACCGCGTCGTCTGTAAATCGCGCAAACCGCACGATTCCTGACGACCGGAGCCGACCCCCCATGACGGCCGATACCCCGAGCGCGACCTTGATCGACGGCAAGGCTTTCGCTGCCAGATTGACGACCCGCGTGGGTGCTGCCGCGGCGCGGCTGGAAGCCTCCACAGGCGTCCGCCCAGGTCTCGCGGTCGTCATCGTCGGGGAGGATGCCGCCAGCCAGATCTATGTGCGCAACAAGGGCGAGACCACGCTGCGCGCCGGCATGCGGTCAGACACCCACGCCCTGCCCAAGGACTCCAGCCAGATCGACCTTCTGGCCCTGATTGCGCGTTTGAACGCGGACGCCGGCATCCACGGCATTCTGGTCCAGCTTCCCTTGCCCGACCACATCGACGCCGCCTTGGTGCTCGGTGCGATCGACCCGGACAAGGATGTGGACGGCTTTCATGTGATCAACGCCGGGCGTCTGGCCGTCGGATTGCCCGGGATGGTGCCTTGCACCCCGCTGGGTTGCGTGATGTTGCTGAAGCACGAACTGGGATCGCTGAGCGGGCTGAACGCCGTCGTCGTCGGTCGATCGAACATCGTCGGCAAGCCGATGGCGCAGTTGCTGCTGGCCGAGAGCTGCACGGTGACCATTGCCCATTCGCGCACACGCGACCTGCCGGCTCTGTGCCGGACGGCCGATATTCTGGTCGCCGCCGTCGGGCGCGCGGAGATGATCACCGGCGACTGGATCAAGCCCGGCGCGACGGTGATCGACGTCGGCATCAACCGCGTTCCGTCTCGCGATCCGGTCAAGGCGGCCGAAGGCAGGACGCGGATCGTCGGCGATGTGGCGTTCGAGGACGCTGCGCGCGTGGCGGGTCGCATCACACCCGTGCCGGGCGGCGTGGGCCCGATGACCATCGCCTGTTTGCTGGCCAACACTTACACGGCGGCCTGTCGCGTCGCGGGCGTCCAACCAGACTCTCTGGACGCTTGAACCGCCGACACTAACCTCCGATAGTGGGGTTTGGAAACCACCGTTTGTCGGGATGTGCCCATGACCGCCTTCAACGCCCGTGCAGCCGGCCTCGCCGCCGTCGTAATCCTGATTCCTGCGGTGGCCGGTTGCGGCGTCAACACAATCCCGACGCGGGAAGAAGCCGCCAAGGCGCGCTGGGCGGACGTCCAGTCGCAGTATCAGCGCCGCGCCGACCTAGTGCCTAATCTGGTCGCCACCGTTCAGGGCGCGGCCATCGCGGAACGCACCACCCTGACACAGGTCATCGAGGCCCGCTCGCGCGCCACCGGCGTGACGGTCACGCCCGAGACCCTGAACGACCCTGCGGCCTTCCAGCAGTATCAGGCGGCTCAGGGCCAACTGTCCCAGGCGCTGTCGCGACTTCTGCTGGTGGTCGAGCGCTATCCGCAGATCCAGTCGAACCAGAACTTCATCGCCCTGCAGTCGCAGCTGGAAGGCACTGAAAACCGGATCAGCGTCGCCCGGCGCGACTACAATGAGGCGGTGCAGTCCTACAACACCAGCCTGCGGACTTTCCCGACCATCATCTGGGCCAAAACCTTCCACGGCGGCTCGCAGCCCATGCAGTTGTTCACGGCGACCGAGGCGGCGCAATCGGCGCCCAGCGTCAATTTTGACGGGTTGAATCCGGCCCGGCCCGGCGGCGGGGCTGCGCCGACCGCGCCTGGCGCGGCCCCGCCCGTCGCGCCCGCTCCGTGACGATCAGCCTTCGGCGTCATCGCGTTCCGGTCTGGCTTATCGTCCTCGCGACGATCGGCTGGATGGCGATCGCCACCAACGCCTCGGCGCAAAGCCAGCCCAGCTTCCCCGCGCTGACGGGTCGGGTGGTGGACCAGGCGAAACTGCTCTCACCCGCCAAGGAGGCGGAGCTGACCGCCCAGCTGGAAGCGCTGGAGCGCGAGAGCTCGGACCAGCTGGTGGTGGTCACGGTCGATAGTCTGCAAGGCTTCGAGATCGAGGACTACGGATACCGTCTGGGTCGCGCGTGGGGCATCGGCCAGAAGGAGACCGACAACGGCGTCCTGATGATCGTAGCGCCGGAAGAGCGCAAGGTGCGGATCGAGGTCGGCTACGGCCTCGAGGGCATCCTGACCGACGCCCTCTCGGCGTTGATCATCCACGAACAGATCCTGCCGGCCTTTCGCGAAGGATTTTATGAGCGCGGCATCGAACAGGGCGTGGACGCCATCGACGAGCAGCTTCGACTGGATCCCGCCGAAGCCGCCGCCCGCGCTGCGGCGGTGGAAACGCCAGAGGCGGAAGCGCCCGTCGGTCCCGCCATCCTGATCGGCGCGATCTTTCTTCTGATGTTCCTCGGCACTATGGGTGGCCTTGCACGCGGAGGTCGCAGGCGTCGCGGCTCCGGCCTCGGCGCTGTGCTGATCTGGGCGGCGTCGGAAGCCATGCGGAGCAGCGGACGTGGCGGAGGGGGCGGTTTTGGCGGCGGAGGTGGCTTCGGCGGCGGTGGCGGCGGGTTTGGCGGAGGGGGCGCGTCCGGAGGATGGTGATGAAACTGACGCCCGACGCCTATGCGGGCATCGCCTCGGCCATAGCGAACGCGGAAACGCGGACTTCGGGAGAAATCTTCTGCGTGCTGGCAAGACGTGTCTCTTCTTACCGGGACGTGTCGCTCGCATGGGCGGCGGCGGCGACGCTCATCCTGCCGCTCGCATTGATCCCGCTCGGCTTCGAACCCGCCTGGATTCCTGGCGTGGCCGACGGATGGCAGGCGGCGCACCTGGCCGCCGCGGACACCATGGTCGGACATGCGCTCGCGGCCTATGCCGTCGTCCAGACCGTCATCTTCCTGGTGGTCTATCTAATCACCCGCCTGCCCGACGTTCTGCGCCTGATCACGCCGCGTTCCGTGCGGCGGGCGCGGGTCCGAAAGGCGGCGCTGCAGCAATTCCTCGCCCACGGGCTGCACGTGACGAAGGCGCGGACCGGCGTACTGATCTTCGCCGCGCTCGCTGACCATCAGGTCGAGGTCATAGCGGACGAAGGCATCCACGCCCGCGTCGATCACTCCACCTGGGCGGATGTGGTCGATGCCATGACCGATCGTCTGAAGCGGGACGATCCCGCCGGCGGATTCGAAGCCGCCGTCGAACTGTGTGGCTCGGTGCTGGCGGCGCATTTTCCGCCCGGCCCGGCCAACCCGAACGAGACCCAGAACAAGCTGGTCGTCATTTGAGACGGCTCAAAGGTTCGGCCGCCTCGGGGTCGCATTCAGGGTGGATATGGCCTAGACTATTTTGGCTTCAGGTCGAATCGACCTGAATCCAAAAAATGGTCCAGAAAAATGCTGGAGCGAAATCTGAGCCTTGATGGACTGCGTCCATCAAGACCGATTTCGCTCTAGCCCGACGGACCCAAACTGTTCCAGAAACTCATGCCCCGCCTACTGACCTACAATGTGCATCGCTGCGTCGGCGTAGATCGACGGCTGGACGTCGCGCGCATCGCCGACGTCATCGCCGAGCATGAACCGGACATCGTCTGCCTGCAGGAACTGGACGTCGGCCGGGCGCGGACGGGCCACGTGGATCAGGCACAATCCATCGCCGACCGCCTGTCCATGACGTTCCATTTCCACGCCGCCATGCGCGTCGAGAGCGAACAGTATGGCGACGCCATCCTGACCGCGTGGCCCGAGCGCCTTGTGAAGTCGGCGGACCTGCCCAGTCTTCGCGGCATCCCGGGCCTGGAGCCACGCGGCGCCCTGTGGGCCGTGATCGATTTCGACGGCGTCGCCCTGAACGTCATCAACACCCACCTGGGATTGGTCCCTCGCGAGCAGCGTCTTCAGGCGGCGGCGCTGGTGGGGTCGTCCTGGCTGGCCCACGCCGATTGCGTCGGCCCGACGCTGCTGACCGGCGACTTCAACGCCACATCGATCACCCGGCCCTATCAGACGCTGACGGGCCGACTCTCAGACTGTCAGCGCGCCCTGAAGCTGAAGCCGACGGTGAAGACCTTCCCTTCCGGCTTCCCGGCCATCCGCATCGACCACTGCTTCACCAGCCCGGAAATCGTCGTCACCGGGGTGAAAGCCCCCTTCTCGCCGCTCGCCCGCATGGCGTCGGACCATCTGCCGTTAATCGTGGACTTCGAGTTCAGGACCTGACCGGCCCTGGCAAGGCCCGCTGTGACGGACTGCGACGCTTCCAAGGCCTGAAGGCGTCTTGCGGCGACGTGGGATCGCCTAGCTGAAACTCTGCGACCAGACGCTCCAGCGTGGACGGCGCGTCCGCGCCCAGCAACTGCATCCGCCCGGTATCGAATTTCTGGATTGCGGCCCCGACGGATCCGACCCGCGCCTCGGCCGCCGCGAACTCGTCCGCTGTCTCGCCAATCCAGTGACCGATCGTCCTGTGCCGAAAGCGCCGTATCGCCTCGCGCCCCGCCTCGTCTGGCGGTATGGTCGCCACGTCGCATTCAGTGTCGAACCCGAACGAACGATTGTTCAGATTGGTCGATCCGACGCGAAGCACCCGGTCGTCGTAGATCGAGACCTTGGCGTGGACGATGATCCGTTCGCCGCGTTTCGTATGAGGCGCGAAGGCAAAGAATCGGTTGTGCACGTCCGCCTGCTCCAACCGGTACAGGACCTCGGATCTCGCCGTGTCCATCGTCATGCTGTCGAACCAACTGGGGCTGGCTCCGGTCGAGACCAGCACGATCTCCGGCCCGTCTTGTTCGGCCAGTCGTTCGGCCAGGGCGGCCGCGACGACGGGCGATGTGAAATACTGGTTCTCGAAATAGATCAGCCGCTTTGCCTTGCGGATGGCGTCAAGATGCAGTGCCTCGTTCTCGCGCACTGCGGAACGGCGACCGTTGCCCGGCTCTGTCCGGGCGATGGCCACTGGGGTATCCGTCATGTCGGGCTCGACACCCTCGGGCCACGGGTCGTTGTTGACGTCCTCGGCGATGGTCCGTTCCCAGGTCGAGCGATACCAGCGCTCCCGCGCCAGATCGCCGAGCGCCCGGGCGGCGGCGCCGTCCATGACGGTCATGACCTCGTGACGGGGCGGAGAAATGGCGCCTGACGGCTGACAGCGCCGTGGATCGCCGTCGCGATGCTCCACGCTGTCCCAACGGTCGGTCGCGATGTCACCGCCGCCGCAGAAGGCGACGGCGTCGTCGATGATGACCGCCTTCTGGTGATGGCAGGCGCCGAAGGCCTCGGGCTTGTCGAGGCGGAACTCCACCATCCGCTTGCGGAACCACCCTTGCGCCTTGTGCGGATAGAAGCCCTGCGACGCGGCGATCAGCAGCGGCGATTTCCAGATCAGCAGACGAATGTCCAGCTCGGGTCGTTCCTTGACCAGCAAGCGGAGTTGGTGCCCGATCTGGGCATGTGGATCATTCGGCGCGGTTTCCGGATCGAGCCGGGTTCGGGGATCGAACTGCCAGCCCAGGATGACGATCGAGCGCTTAGCCTTCGCGAGCGATGACCGCAGGGCCTCGAAATAGGCCGCGTTTTCCATCAGCACGGCGAAACGTCCCGCCGTTTCCACCCGCCAGCAGTTGGTGCCCGGCGCGAACAGTTCGAAGGCGGAATCGTCACCGGGGGTCTTCATGTTGTGAGCCTACCGATTCTCATGACGGCGGCATACGCCCGAAGCTTTACAGGACGTTCCCGCGAGACTTCCGTTCCACGGTCGACCCGAGATCGGCTCGGTGACGCCTAATTAATGCAGACCAATATTGTCCGAACGGCGTTTCGGGCGCATAGAGAGTTTCGGTTACGCACAGGGGGATCGGCGATGCAGGCGCTGATCGAATTGATCATCGGCTTTATCGCCATGCTGGCCGCTGCGGTCCTCGCGCAGTTCGGCGTCGAACTCGATGCGCGCGACAGAAATCAGCGCGAAATCCATCGCGCAAGTGACAATTGCGGCGACGATCCCGCCGCGCGGATGATCGTAGCCACGGAACGTCGCAAGCACTGCTGAACCCGCGACGCCCATCACCGGATTCGTCCCCAGTCGCCTTTGCGCGCCGCGATTGAGTCGTTAGGGTCCCGTCGGTCGCGCACCCCGTCAGCGCGACGACGCATCGTGACGAGATCGCCGCCTCATGAAGTCCCGCCAACGAACGCCGCTGAACCTGACCGACCCCGAGCCGGAGGTCGAAGCCGCGCTTGAGTGCGCCGAGGTCACGCCCGATGTGGCCGACCCTTCGGAACCGGCGTCAAAGGCCGGGCCCGAGCGTCCGATGTCGGAGCGGCGCAAGCGGCGGCTGGCCGAGGAACAACGGCAGGCCGCGCTGCAAGACACCGCCACCGCCGAGTCCGATCCGAATTCCGTCGCCGTCTCTCCCGAGTTGGCCTCATCGGCCGAGGCGCCGCCCGTGGCCTATGCCCCCCCGTCCCTTCCCACGTCCCCGTCGAACCGCAAGAAGGCGGACATGCCGTCAGGGCGATACGCCTATCTGATCGCCGGCATCGCCGCCGCCCTCTGGATCGCAGGCGTCGCGGCCTCGCTGGCGTTCGAGATCGGCTTCGGCGCGGCGGCGCTCGATCCGCTCCGTCTGGCCGTCTACGCCCTTATCGCGCTCGCGCCCGCCGGCATGGCCATAATGATGGCCCACGCTGTTAGACAGGGGGCGGGTCTGGCCGCCGAGACGCGACGCACGCGTGAACTGTCTGACGCCCTGGTCGCGCCGACGGCTCTGGCGGCCCAACAGACCGGCATGGTCCTCCACTCGCTTCGCAACGACATCGACCTAGCGTCCGTCGCGGCGGAACGCGCGCGTAACGACATGTCCCTTCTTCGTCAGGCCCTCTCTGAAGAAACCATCCGCCTGAACGAGGCAGCCGAGGTCGCGGGGCGCACGGCCCGTCACCTCGTCGAGCAACTGGGCCGCGAACGCGAGCAGATGCAGACCATCGGCGTCCAACTGGACGCCCAGGCCACGGGCGTGATCGACGCCGTTGAACGCCAGTCGCGCATGGTCGTGGATGCCTCCGACCTGGCCCAGACCCAGCTTCGCGAAGCCGAGGCCACGCTGGCCGCCCGCGCCGCCGACCTGGCCGCCGCCGCCGGCGAGGCGCAGGACGCCGCCCGCGTAGCCGCCGACGATCTGGCCCGCCAGACCCTGCGGCTCGAGAACGCCGGATCGGGCGTCGCCGAACAGATCCAGTCGGTCGAGGAAGGCCTGGGCCAGCAACGCGCCGCGCTCGTCACCGCCGCCTATGCCCTGCGGACCGATCAGGAAGACTTCTCGGCCCAGGTCGAAAGCCAGCGCGCCCAGCTGACCGAACAACTGTCGGCCACGCGCGCGGTCGCCAGCGAGCTCGGCGAAACCTCTGCCCGGTCGACGGAAAGCATCAAGGACCTGGTCGAGGCCGCGACCGATCAGTTCCGCGCCCTGGTCGAAATGTCCCAACGCGAGGCCGACGGCTTCGATGCCGCCACCAAGCTGGCGCTGGACAAGTTCGAGGCCGTGGCCGCCGAGGCGCGCGACGCACTTGTCGAGGAAACCCGGCTGGCGCTCGCCGCATTGCAGGCGACGGCGGAAGATTCCCGCGCCGCCGCGACTGATGCGGCCGACAAGGCTCTCGTGCGCGCAGACCGTCTTGGCGAGGCTCTGTTCGAGGCCGCCCAGAAGGCAGACCAGGCCGCCGACGCCCGTGTCGACAGCGCTCGCAAGGTCGTCCTGGAGTCGGCTCACCTGGTCGATGAAGCCGGCGAGCGCGCACTGGAACGGCTGGAATCGACAGTTGAGCGGATGAATGCGGCCCTGACACGTGTCGATGAGACGATGGAAGACCTGGACGAACGCTCCGCGCGCCTGCCCGAAGAGGCCCGGACGCGGGTCGAGGCCGTCAGGGTCTCGGTCGAGGAAGGCCTGGCGGCTCTGTCCGCCGCCTCGCAGAAGGCGGCCGCAGACACCGAAGCGCTCGACGCCGGCTTCCAGGAGCGGGTGAGGCGCAACTACGACATGCTGACCGAGGCGGTGCGCCTTATGGGGGTCGTCTCGGGCGACAGCACCATGACGCGACGACGCGAGACACAAGCGCTCGGCCAGCCCGTAGAGCCCGAGGCTGCCCCTCGCGCTCGACCCGCCCGCGTGGAGGAGAAGCCAGGATTCGGGCTGCGAGGACGGTTGAGGCTGGAACCGATGCCCAACTCCACGGCCCCGGCAACGCCGGTCGAAGACCGGTTGGACTGGAGCGATCTGGTCGATGACGGCCCGGGGGAGCCCCCTTTGGACCTCGATACGCCCGTCATGCCGGTCGAGGACGGCGACGTGCTGGGCGAGCGCGTCACGGCCGCCATACGGCGCATGGGCGTCGATCCCAACGCCCTGTTGCCGCGCTCGCGCGTCGAGGAAGCCGCCCAGGCCGTCGCGGATAGGGAACCAGACCGCGCGCGTCAGATCGTTCGGCGTGTCGCCCCCGCCGCCGTGCGCAGCGTGTCTCGGCGCGTGCTGACCGATCCGGAGTTGCGGAGCGACGCTGATGCCTATGTCCGTATCTTCGGACGGGACCTGGAGGCGCTGGCGTCGGCGGGCGACGGAAAGGGCGTTCTGGGGCGGCTAACGTCGGACGGCGGTCGGGCCTACATGCTTCTGGACGCGGCCATCGGCGATCTCGCCTGACAGGTGAATCGACGGCTAACTGATCACCTGTAACCGATTTCGTCTTGACGGAAGGCGGCTCATGCCGACACCGTCCAGCCCGTCACGCATCCGTCACGTGCAAGCAGGGTCCATGCTCGACATCGCCGCCGAGAAGACGCCAGACAATCGCCCCGCGATCGTGATCTGCGCGTGGGACGCCGACGAGGCGGCCTGGGATCCCGTCGAGGACCTGTCAGGGCAGCCGTGGAGCCCGGCGGGCGCGCGAACGGTCGCTGTGCCCGCAGATGATCCCGAAGCGCTGGCCACAACCCTTTCCAACCATCTCAGCGACGACCGCACGCGCGCCCTGTTGCTGGTCGGCCGCACCTGCCGCAGCGACGGCTTCCGCATGCAGATGCGGGCCGAAAACCGTTCACTGGACGGCGGCAGGCGAATGAATATCGTCGGCCCCGGAATCGCCCGTGCGACTGCGCCCACAGCGGAGATCGTCCGTGCCCTGAACGAGGCCGGCTTCGTCGCCGACGCCAGCTCGGACGCCGAGGAGGACGCAGGCAGCTATCTTTTGTACCGCATCCTGGCCAACCTTCAGGAAGGCGCGGACACGCCGGCCATCGGCCTGTTGCGCGCGCCCGAGCACGAGGCTGACGCGTCCGTGCAACGCGCGGTGAAGACGGCGGCGCAGGCCATGGCTCGCCATCTGTCGCCCCTGCCCCGCGCCCGGGCCTACTGAGCGGCAGCCAGACGACGACGCAGCGGCAGCGCGGCAATCAGCCCGGCCAGAGCCATGCCGGCCATGGCCCAATAGCCACCCGCGCCGTAGCGGTCGTAGAGGGGGCCCGAAGCGGCAGTCGCCAAGCCGATCAGCACGCCCGCCGACAGGACGGAACTGAGCATCTGCCCGGCGGTCTGGCTATCCCGGGGGGCCAACTGTTGGACGATCTGAATCCCGGCGAGGAAGGTGGCGGCGAAGGTCAGTGCGTGCAGCGCCTGCAACGGCCACAACAGCCAGAGTGGCGGCGCGAAAGCCATGACGCTCCAGCGCAGGACGGCGGCGGCCGCGCCTACCGTCAGGAGGGTCCACGGGGTGATCCCGACCCGACGCCGCCAGGGTTCGAACAGCCACATCAAGGTGATCTCGGCCACCACCCCGAAGGCCCAGAGCTGGCCGGTGACGGCCTCGCTGATCCCCTCCCCCTTCCACAGAATGGCCGAGAAACCGTACTGGTAGGCGTGTGCCGCCTGAACCGCGCCGATGGCGAAGATGGCGGTCATGAAGACCGGATCCTTGACCAGCCTGCCGATGCCCCGAAAACGCTCCCGTCCGCGTAACGGCGCGTCGTCGGCGACCGGCTCGGGCGGCAGGGCCAGGATCGCGACGACCGTGACGCCCAGTGAGGCCAAGACAAGCCAGACTATGATGGCGTCGGTCGGCTGTGCCAGCAGCACCGCGCCCATGACGATGTTGGCCGCGACGAAGGATGCTGACCCGAGCGCGCGCGGCACGGCGAAGGTGTAGCCGAACCGGTCCGCGAGACGCAGGTTCAGCACGTCGGTCAGGGGCACCAGTACCCCCATGGCCGTCGCACCCACGAACCAGCAGGCCGCCCATGCGTAATAGCCGTCGACCAGTCCGGCCGCGCCATAGCCCAGCGTCATGACCAGTCCCAGGATCGCGATCGGCGTGCGCCGGTATCGGAACCCGTCGGCCCAGACCGACAGCAGCGGGCCGGTGACGATTCGGGCCAGCATGGGGACCGCCAGCAGGGTTCCGATCTGCGCGCCGCTCAACCCCTGCGCGCTCAGCCACAGTCCTGCAAACGGAAGGCTGACCCCGGTGGCACCGAAGAGCAACACATATTGTAGTGCCAGTCGCTGGGCGGCGGTCATGGAGCGCGCAATAGCAGACTCGCGAGAGTCTGTCGGCTAGCGTTCGGCCCATGAGAGTGACGCGTAGTCTGGCCGTCTTCGCCGCCCTGAACGGAGCCCTCGCCGTGGCGATCGGTGCCTTTGCCGCCCATGGCGCGGGACCGCAGATCAAGACCCTGCTGACCACGGGCGGGCAATACCAGATGGTTCATGCACTGCTGGCCCTGGTCTGCGCCGTCTGGCCGGACCGGTCCCGGTTCGTCGTGGTCGCCGGCTGGCTGGCGGCGACGGGCGGGCTGGTGTTCTGCCTCGCCCTGTCAGCCATCGCCCTTCTGAACCTGCCGGCCATGGGAGCGGTCGCCCCGATCGGCGGCGTCCTGATGATCGCAGCTTGGCTTTTACTCGCTGTTGCCGCATGGCGGTCACAAACCGTCAACGCTTGACTGGCACGAAAGAGACCCGAGTAACTGTATGGCCTTCCCCGTGCCCGAAACGCCCCGCCGTGAGCTGTTCCCAGAGATCGAGCCCTATGCCACCGGCTTCATGCCGACCGGCGTGGTCCACGAGATCTACTATGAGGAATGCGGCAATCCGCAGGGCCTTCCCGTCGTCGTGCTGCACGGCGGACCGGGCGGGGCGGTCAATGCCGGCATGCGACGCTATTTCGATCCCGCCAAATACCGGATCGTCCTGTTCGACCAGCGTGGTTGCGGCAAGAGCCGCCCCAATGCGTCGCTCGAGGAGAACACCACCTGGACTCTGATCGAGGACATCGAACGCCTGCGCGAGCTGTTGGGCGTCGACAAATGGGTGGTGTTCGGCGGCAGCTGGGGATCCACCTTGTCGCTGGCCTATGCCATCACCCATCCGGAACGGGCCTCGGCTCTGGTGCTGCGCGGCATCTTCCTGCTCACCAAGCCAGAACTGCGTTGGTTCTATCAGGACGGGGCTTCAAACATCTTCCCCGACGCCTGGGAACGGTTCCTGGAACCGATCCCCGAAGACGAGCGCCACGACCTGATGGGCGCCTACTACAAGCGGCTGGTCGGCGACGACAAGGCCGAGCGCGAGCGTTGCGCCGTGGCCTGGTCCAGCTGGGAAGGCGAGACGGTCAGCGTGGAAGGGCCGGACGCCCGGCCCGACAAGTTCGCCGAGCCGGAATTCGCGGTCGCCTTCGCGAGGATCGAGTGCTGGTATTTCATGAACGGCGGCTTCTTCCCGGAAGAAGGCTGGCTGTTGAAAAACATCGGCCGGATCAAGCAGATTCCCTGCTGGATCGCGCAGGGGCGTTTCGACGTGGTCACGCCGATCACCAGCGCCTGGGCCCTGCACAAGGCCTGGCCTGAAGCGAAACTGGACATCGTCAAGGACGCCGGCCACGCCTCGACCGAACCCGGCATCATCGACAGCCTGCTGCAGGCGACGGATTGGGCCGCAGGACTGTAGTTGTCAAAGACCGGACGCGGATGCTCGTCCTCCGGCGGATGACCGCCGAAAGGTTGGGGAGGGCGCGGGGCGGCCGGGCCTCGCCCGGTGTGAGAGTAGAAATACCGTTTCGACGAAGCTGACCGGCCCCGCGTAGCCGTTTTCCACGCGCTCTCCGGCTGGCGGCCCTTGCTTCGGGCCTTACCGGATCACCGCCCGGGCCATTGCTGGACCGGACGCGCGGCGGACATGACGAAGTCGGCGGTCCGCACAGTCAGCGCGCGGCGAGCAGGCAGGCGGCATCCATCACCGACCGCAAGGACCCCCGAAGTCTCCATCCCCCGGGCTTCATCGCTCGACCACAGCCCGCCGACATCGAGGCGTTGGATCCGACGCCCTCCCCACCGACGGGATGACGGAGAGTCTACGCGCGGTTTCAGGGCGACTATAAATAGAGTTTGAGAACGTGTCAGGGCGTTGATCGGATTGGAGATTTCCGCGCCAACCCGACTATGAGTCCGCGGATTGCCAGCACAGCGTCATGGGTGTTCTCCAGCCTCAAGGGGAGAAGGAGGCCAAGCCTCAGACTGCTGACATGTTTCCCGGACGCTGCTTCTCCTTCAACGTCACCAACTCCTCGGCCATGGTCGGGTGGACGGCGCATGTGGCATCCCACTCGGCCTTGGTCAGGCCCGCCTTTACGGCGATGGCGGCCAGCTGGATCATCTCCGGCGCTTCGGGGCCGACGATGTGAACGCCCACGACCTTCTGCGACGTCGCATCGACGACAAGCTTCACCAGCATCCGCTCATCCGAGCCCGTGAAGGCGTATTTCATCGGCCGGAAGCGGCTCAGATAGACGTCGACCTCTCCGGAGCAGGCGTGTCGCGCCTCGTTCTCCGACAGGCCCACGGTCCCGACCGGCGGCTGGCTGAAGACGGCGGTGGCGACGGCCTCGTAGTCGAAATGCTGGGGGTTATCGAGATAGACGGTCTCGTGAAAGCACACCGCCTCGCGGATGGCGACCGGCGTCAGGTTCATCCGGTCAGTCACGTCGCCGATGGCCCAGATGTTGTCGGCCGTGGTCTTCGACAAGGCGTCGACCTTGATCGCCCCCTTGTCGTCAAGATCCACCCCGGCGGCATCGAGGCCCAGCGCCGTGACATGGGGCGCCCGACCCGTGGCGAACATGACGACGTCGGTCTCGATCTCCATCCCATTCTCGAGGCGGTTCACCAGACCGCTTTCTGTCTTGACGATCTCGCTGTGCTGGCAGCCCAGTATGACCTTGATGCCGCGCTTCTCGATCTCTCCGGCCAGATGCGCCCGGACGTCGTCGTCGAAGCCGCGCAGGATGTTGGGACCGCGATAGATCAGGGTCGTCTCGACGCCCAGCCCCGCGAAGATTCCCGCGAACTCCACCGCGATATAGCCGCCGCCCGCGATCAGGATGCGTTTGGGCAACTCCGGCAGGTGGAAGGCCTGTTCGGAGGTGATGGCGTGTTCGACGCCCGACAGATCGGCCGGCAGCCACGGCCGGCCGCCGGTGGCGATCAGGATATTCTCGGCCGTGATGGTCCGGCTCTCGCCGCCGTCCCGATGCGTCACTTCGACCGTATGGACGTCCTTCAGGACGGCGCGACCGTGGATCAAATCGACCCCGGCCTTGCCCAGATTGGCGACATAAATGCCCGACAGGCGCGCGATCTCGACGTCCTTGGTCTGGATGAACTTTGGCCAGTCGAACGATGCCTCGACAGTCCAGCCATAGCCCTCGGCAGTCTCGAACTGATGCGAGAAGTCCGAGGCCATGACCATGAATTTCTTGGGCACACAGCCGCGGATGACACAGGTGCCGCCGACGCGATGCTCTTCGGCAATGGCCACGCGCTTGCCGCCCAGGGCCGTCAGCCGCGCCGCGCGGACGCCGCCGGAGCCCGCACCGATGACGAAGAGGTCGTAGTCGTAGGTTTTGGACATCGCTGGCTCCGCGCTCTGACCGTCGGCGACGGCGGGACGCGCATGGCTGTGGGGGGTTCGTTTATCGGCCTAGCCCAGTTAGGTGTCCGGTGCAGGATAGGCAAATGGCGCACCGGCCAGCGCCGCTCAACCGTGATTTGACGCGAGGTCGCAACGGTGCGCACCTATGCGCGATACTCGCTGGTTCCGGACGTTACCCATGGTTGTCTTCGCTCTCGCCGCAGTGCTCCTCGCAGCGCCGTTCCAGGACCCCGCCCCTTCGCCGGTGCCGCAATCCGCCCCCGATCCGGACTCTCCCGTCGCGCTCGAGGACGTCGAGATCACCGGGAAGCCGCTGGACCGGATGATCCGCAACTTCGTGAACGAGGTCGCCGCCCCCAATCGCGGCCGCGGACTGGCGCGTTGGCAGGACGACATCTGCGTTGGCGTGGCCAATCTCAGGAATGAGCCCGCGCAATATATCGTCGACCGCGTTTCAACCGTCGCCGAAGACGTCGGCCTGACTCCGGGTCAGCCGGGATGCACGCCGAACATCATGATCGTTGCGTCCGGTGACGCTGCCGCGCTGGCGCAACAGCTGGTCGCCGAGCGGGGCCGGGCGTTCCGGATGGGCGGCTCGGGCATGGACCGAGGCGGTGTGGCGTTGCGCGCATTCCAGGCCTCGGAAGCGCCCGTGCGCTGGTGGCAGGTCAGCATGCCGACTGATTCCGAAACAGGTATGCGAGCCGTCCGGATTCCTGGCGAATGCCGGAACGACTGCACCGACCCGCGAGATATGGCTCCGGTTACCAATGTGTTCGCCGCCTCGCGGCTGAGCACCCAGATCGTCGATACCATTTTCCGGACCATCGTCATCCTGGACGTGGACAAGGTCAGCGACCTCTCGGTGGTGCAGCTGGCTGACTATGTGGCGATGGTGACGCTGGCCCAGATCGATCCCACGGCCGACACCAGCGCCTATTCGTCAATCCTCAACGTGTTCGAATTCCCCGACGACGCCCAGGGATTGACCGATTGGGACAAGGCTTATCTGACAGGGCTGTACGACGCAGAACGGTCGCGCAAGAACCAGCGCGCGGGCCGGACAGAGATCGCGGACTCAATCTATCGCGCGCACTATGGTTTGCAGGACGACGAGGCGGACTGAACGCTCCGACAGAGCGTGATCAGGGGGTAAGGACGTCTACCCCTGCCTCGCCACCGATTATCGCCTCATCGGCCAGATCGAGGAACAGGCCGTGCTCGACCACGCCGGTGATCAGCTTGAGATCGTCGGCCAGACGTACCGGATCGTGGATCACGCCGCATTTCGCGTCATAGATCAGATTGCCGCCATCCGTGCGGACCAGGCCGCGCTCGGAGGTCCGGACGCGGGCGGGCATGGCGATGTCGTGGTCGGCCAGCACGTCGGCGATGCGGTTGGCCGTGGTCTTGTGACCGAAAGCGACAACCTCGATCGGCAGGGCGAAGACACCGAGCGTGGCCACCACCTTGGCCGCGTCGGCGATGCAGATACAGCGGGCCGAGGCTTCCCACACCAACTTTTCACGCAACAGAGCCGCGCCGCCACCCTTGATCAGCGCCAGGCCGGGACCGATCTCGTCGGCGCCGTCGACGGTCAGGTCGATGCGGGGCGTGTCCTCCAGCGTGGACAGGGTCAGGTCCAGCTCGCGGGCCAATTCGGCCGTCGCCTCCGACGTCGGTACGCAGCGCAGGCCGGTCAGATTGCGGGCGGCCAGCGCCTTGACGAACCAGGTGGCGGTGGAGCCGGTGCCCAGACCCACGACCATGCCGGATTCGACGCGGAGGGCGGCGGCTTCGCCTGCGCGTCGTTTCTGATCGTCAGCGCTCATTTCGCCTTCGCCGCCTTCTTCGCCCGCATCGTCGCCATGAAGCGCGCGGCCCAGCCGGGCAGACCCTCCTGCTTGGCTCTCGCCAAGGCCAGGTCGCCGGGCGCCACGTCCTTCGTGATCACCGAGCCCGACCCAACCATCGCCCCCGCACCGATCGTCACAGGCGCGACCAGCGAACTGTTGGACCCTACGAAGGCCCCCTCGCCCACTGTGGTGCGGTGTTTGAAATAGCCGTCGTAGTTACAAAAGATCGTGCCTGCGCCGATGTTGGCCCCAGCCCCCACCTCGCCGTCGCCGAGGTAGGCGAGATGGTTGGCCTTGGCGCCCGCAGCCATCTTCACGTTCTTGACCTCGACGAAATTGCCGACCTTGACCCCCTCGCCCAGGTCCGCGCCGGGGCGCAGGCGGGCGTAGGGGCCAACTTCCGCGTCGACGGCGACGGTCGCGCCCTCCACATGGCTGAAGCTGCGAATGCGCGCGCCGCCGGCTACGATCGCGCCGGGTCCGAACACGACGAAGGGCTCAACCGTCGCACCGCCACCGATCCGGGTGTCCCAGGCGAAGTGGACGGTTTCGGGGGCCGGCATGATCACGCCCGCCGCCAGAAAGGTCTCGCGCTGAACTTTCTGGAACAGGGCCTCGGCCACGGCCAGTTCTCCTTGCGCGTTCACGCCCATGACCGCGTCCTCACCGGCGAAGACGGCGCGGGTGGCGGCCCCGCGTTTGCGCGCCAATTCGACCACGTCGGTCAGATAGTATTCGCCCTTGGCGTTGTCATTGCGGACCTCGGCCAGCAGCGCGAACAGCAGGGCCGAAGGCGCGGCCATGACGCCGGAGTTGCAGGCGGTGAGCGCCAGCACCTCGGCCGACGCTTCCCGGGCCTCGGTGATGGCGGCGAGGATGTCGCCGTCCATGACCAGACGCCCATAGTCGCCCGGATCGCGCGCCTCGAAGCCGATGACGGTGACGCCGTCGGCCGCGGCGAAGACCGGTTCGATGTCGGTTGCCTTCAGCAGGGGCACGTCGCCGTAGGTGATGACGACCTGGCCTTCGAAACCCTTCAGCGCGGCCTCGGCCGAGCGCACGGCGTGGCCGGTGCCAATGGGTGGATCCTGGACGGCGATGGCTCCCTCGCCCAGCCGTGCAACCACATGGGCGCGGACCTCGGGCGAGTGATTGCCCACGACCACCACGATTCGCTCGCAACCCAGCGCTTCGGCCGCGTCGATGGCGTGATCCAGCATGGCGCGACCGCCGACGGGATGAAGCACCTTGGGCAGGGCGGACTTCATGCGCGTGCCCTGTCCGGCGGCGAGAATGATGGCGGCCCTCCTTTGGACGGGGAGGGGCTGTGTATCGCTGGTCATGAATCGGTCCGGGGGCTAGTCACGCCCGTGGTCTAGCCCATCGGGGCGGTCAACGGGAGAGACGGGTGACAGAGCGCGATCTGGAAGGCTGGACCATCGCCTTCGATCTGGACGGAACCCTGGTGGAGACCGCACCCGACCTGATCGGCACGCTGAACCGGCTGCTGGATCAGCATAACCTGCCGCCGATGCCGCTGGAATCCGCGCGCCACCTGATCGGCCATGGTGCGATCGCCCTGCTGAAACGGGGATTCGAGGCGGCGGGCGCGGTATGGGACGAGGCCGCCTCTCCGGTCCTGCTGAAGGCCTTTCTGGCCGACTACCTCGACCACATCGCGGACGGCAGCACCGCCTATCCCGGCGCGGTGGAGGCGCTGGACGCCCTCAGCGCGCGCGGGGCCATCCTGTGCGTCGCCACCAACAAGCCGACCGACCTGGCGGTGGCTTTGTTCGACGCCATCGGCCTGTCCAGCCGGTTCGCCGCGATTTGCGGGCCGCAGTCGGTATCCGCCAGAAAGCCCGACGCCGCCCACATCCGCGAGACGGTGCTCAAGGCGGGCGGCGATCCGGCCCGGGCGATCATGGTGGGCGACAGCATCACCGACCTGGACGCCGCGCGTGCCACGGGCGTGCCCTGCATCCTCACCACGTTCGGCTATACCGACACCCCCGCTGCGGACCTTGGAGCAGACGCCGTGATCGCGCATTTCGACGCCCTGCCCGGGGTGATCGACCGCCTGATCGCCTAAATCCGCAGCACGGAATCTGATCAGGGCACCGGTGGTCGCGTGGCCAGGGGCTGGAGCCGGCCGTAGGTCAGGCTGCGCCAGAGCCACTCCGCGGGACCGAACCTGAAGACCGAAAGCCACAGGGCGCTGAACACACAAAGCCCCGCGAAGACGGCCAGGGCGAAAAGATTCATCCCCGCCATCGTCAGCCACTCCGGGTCATTGATGCGGCCCAGCCCCCAGCCGTACCAGACGAAGACGCCGATGGCGTTCGAGGCGAGGTATCCCGTCAGCGCCATCCGGCCCATCGGGGCGAAGGCCGTGGTCAGCCAGCGCCCTCCCCGGCTGATGTAGAGCGTCAACATCGCCAGATAGGCGAACGCCAGGATGGGCAGGCCCATATAGGCCGCCGTGACGAAGCCGTAGCCGATATCGTCCATGGGAATGCCCAGCCGCCGCGTGGCGTGGGCAAGACTGAGAAGGAGCCCCAGCGGCAGGGCGACCCAGATGATGCGGCGCAGCATGGGTCGATGGCGCTCAATGTCCTCGAACACACGCCGGCGCGCGGTCCAGAGCCCCAGCATGAACAACCCCAGCACGCCGAGATCATAGACGATGACGGGGCCGGTCTCGCCGGTCTGGTGCTCGACGTAGTAACGCAGGTTGGCCCCGACGAAGGCCAGATAGTCGCCGCCGGAATAGACGGGAAGCATCGCCGGGAACCGGGCTTCGGCTGCGCCAACTGTGAGACCTGCGAGGTTGGGCAGGGGCGCGCCCGTCACGGCCTCGATCACGCCGGCGATGACCGGGGGCAGGATGATCAGTCCCAGTCCCAGGACGAGAACTGCCCGCTGCCCCACGTTGCGGAACAGCATCAGCACCATGCCCAGCAGGGCGTAGACGATCAGGATGTCGCCCCAATAGAGAAAGGCGAGGTTGCCGATGCCGATCGCCAGAAGGATCAGGACCCGCCTCAGGTACAGCGTGCCAAACCCGGCTCCGCGCGCCTGGGCCCGCTGCATCAGGATCCCGAAGCCGACGCCGAACAGGAAGGCGAAGGCCGAACGCGCCTTGCCTTGCAGCAAGACCAGATCGAACAGGCCGAAGGCGAGATCGGCGGGCTGGGCCGCTGCCATGACCGCCTGTCCCTTGAAGACCATGACCATGGCGGTGAGTTTCATGACGATGACGCCGAAAAGCGCGATCGCCCTGAGGGTGTCGATGACCAACAGGCGTTCGGCCGTTGGCACCATGGGCACGCCCTCCGGAAGACCCGCTGTGTCCGTCATTTCGCCTACCCCCGTCATGCGAAGTCAGGATGCCGCGCCACCGCAGCCCTGTCGATGGCATTGAGTCCTTGCCTGACGCAGACGCGCGGGCTATGCCGCCGCCTCCCCGATTGATGGATGCGTAGCTCAGCGGGAGAGCACCTCGTTCACACCGAGGGGGTCACAGGTTCAATCCCTGTCGCATCCACCATTTCTTTCAGGGGCTTGGCGAACCGAGCGGTTTCCGCCCCGCCCCCCCGAAATCCCCCTGGAAACGGCACCGGGCCGTGACCTGATCGGGTGTCAGGTCAGGGGCAGGACCAGCAGGGGTGTCG
>NZ_JBDNHO010000107.1:0-8951 GCF_041688735.1 Brevundimonas sp. | reverse complement strand
GGGGGAGGAATGAGCAGCGCCCGCTTGCGCATCTGGGCGTGGGTGATGGCCACGGCCAAGGCGTCGGCGGCGTCGGCCTTCACGTCACCGGCGGCCGGCAGAAGTCGTTTGACCATGAATGCGATCTGCGTCTTGTCGGCGTGGCCGGCCCCGACCACCGCCTTCTTGATCAGATTGGGCGAATATTCCGCCACGCTCAGCCCATGCCGCGCCGGGGCCAGCATGACCGCCGCCCGGGCGTGGCCGAGTTTCAGCGTCGAGGCCGGGTTCATGTTGACGAACACCTCCTCGATCGCCGCCTCGTCGCAGGCGTGGACGGCGCAGACCTCGCCCACGGCCTCGAGCAGATGCAGCAGCCGCTCGCTGAACGGCGCGGCCTCGGGCGGCGTCACGACCCCATGCGCGATCCAGCGCAGGCGCGACCCCTCGGCCAGCACCACGCCCCAGCCGGTGCGGCGCAGGCCGGGGTCCAGTCCCAGGATGCGGGTCGGTTCATCAGGAATCAGAGTGTTCGTCATTCGTTCCATTCATGCCTCAAACGAGGTTGACGAACAATGACCAGGCCCCAGTCTTCTCCGGGCCAGTCCGACCCGGGACCGGAAAGCCGGGCACCGCGACGGATTTGCAGGTTCAGCCGCGTTTGGAATCGTGTAGCGTTGCGAAACGTCGGCTCTGCGGGGAGAGATGTCGTGTCCATAATGTCCACCTTCCTGAGGGTGCGCGCGTTCATCGCGCCGGTCGCGCTGGCTTTGGCGCTGGCATCATGTGGAGGATCAGGCGATTCCAGCGGGCAACCGCCGCCGCCGACCGCAGCCAGCCTGTCCGACGCCGAAGCCGTTCGGTTCCTGACCCAGACGTCCTTTGGGGCGACCGACGCCGATATCAACACGGTCAAGCAACTGGGCTACCGCGGCTGGCTGGACCAGCAAATAGCGACTTCGTCGCCGTCACATCTGAACTATCTCGACAACCGACTGGCGCAGCTGCGGCTCACCCAGCCCACCGCGTCCCTGAACCCCAATCATTTCTACGAGAGCTTCTGGCTGTATTCCGCCACGGGCAACACCCAGCTGCGCGAAAGGATGAAGCTGGCGCTGTCGGAAATCTTCGTGATTTCGATGGTCGATCCCAATGTCGATGTCCGCGGTGCGGGGGCCTATTACGATATGCTGGGGGCCAACGCCTTCGGCAATTTCCGCACCCTCCTGGAGCAGGTGACGCTGCACCCGATGATGGGCATCTATCTGACCCATCTGGCCAATCAGAGGGAAGACCCCGCGACCGGTCGCAATCCGGACGAGAACTATGCCCGCGAGGTGATGCAGCTGATGACGACAGGGGTGGATCAGCTCAACCTCGACGGCACGGTGCGGACCGGTGGCGGGGGCGCGGCCATTCCAGCCTACACTGCGGAAGACATTTCGGGCCTGGCCAGGGTCTTCACCGGCTTGAGCTGGTACTCTCCGACACCGACCAACCAGGCCTTTTTCGGCCGCAACCGCGATCCGGACGCTTCGATCCGGTCGATGATATTCTACCCGATCTACCGGTCCACCTCGACCAAGACCTTTCTGGGCGTCAGCACGGCGTCCGACGGCCCCGGGGATCTGCAGTTCGCCCTGAACACCATCTTCAACCATCCCAACGTCGGTCCCTTCATCGGCCGACAGCTGATCAAGCGGTTGGTCACCAGCAACCCCAGCCCGGCCTATGTCCAGCGCGTCGCCACCGTCTTCAACAACAACGGCGCGGGTGTGCGGGGGGATATGGCGGCGGTGGTGCGGGCCATCCTGCTGGACAATGAAGCGCGCGACACGACCGTCGCCGCCGGGCCCGCCTTCGGCAAGGTGCGCGAGCCGATGGTGCGGATGGCAAACTGGATGCGGACCTTCGGCGCGACGTCGGTCAGCGGGCGCTATCAGCTCAACTCGACCAGCGCCAACACCTCCCTGGGGCAGTCGCCGCTCGCATCGCCGTCCGTATTCAACTTCTATCGGCCGGGCTATGTCCCGCCCAACACCCGGCTGGGGGCCGCCGGCCTGACCGCGCCAGAGTTCCAGATCGTCGACGAGGTCACCGTCGCGGGCTACGCCAACACCATGCAGACGGCGATCGGGACCGGCATCGGCACGGCGTCGGACGTGCGGTCCGCCTATCTGTCCGAAGTGGCGATCGCGACCGATGCTGTGGCGCTGGTCAACCGCATGGACCGGATGCTGCTGTACGGCCAGATGTCGGCAGCCCTGCGTGCGGCCTTGACCGACAGCATCAACAGTATCGCCATCCCCGGGGCGGGAGCCACCCAGCCCCAGATCGACACGGCCCTGCTCAATCGCGCCAGACTGGCCGTCTATATGACGATGGTCTCGCCCGAATATCTGATCCAGCGGTGAGGACGAGACGATGACCGGTTTCTCCCCCAGCCGCCGCCACCTGCTCAAGGTCGGAGGCGGACTGTCGATCCTGGGCACCGCCGCCCCCTTCGCCATGCAGATGGCCGCCGCGGGTTCGGCCGCCTCGCAGGCCGCGCCGGACTATCGCGCCCTGGTCTGTATCTTCCTGTTCGGAGGCAATGATTCCCAAAACACCGTACTGGCCACCGACAGCGATTCCTTCGGCCGCTATTTCGCCGCCCGCAACACCGGCAACAACCCGATCGCCCTGATGCCGCCGGGCGCGCCGCCCACGCCGGTCGGCTCCACCTCGCCGATCACCGGCCGCGTGGCCACCGCCGATTCCCCCGAAGCCTGGGGCGGGGTGCTGCCGATCGTACCCCTGACCCCGAACCCGGTTCCGGCCGGCACCGCAGCCGCGGTGCGGACCTTCGCCCTGCACCCTTTCCTGGGACCGCTGAAGACGCTGTTCGACGCCGGACGTCTGGGCGTGGTGGCCAATGTCGGCACCCTGATCCGCCCGATCACCAAGGCCCAGTACCAGAGCGGCACGGTCGCTTTCCCGGCCAATCTGTTCTCGCACAATGACCAGCAGTCCACGTGGCAGGCCGGAGCCACCGAGGGCACGCGGGTGGGCTGGGGCGGAAGGCTGGGCGACATGCTGGCCGGGCTGAACGGCACGGATACGCTGTTCACCGCCATCTCGACCGCCGGCAACGCGGTCTTCCTGTCGGGACAGAACGTCATTCAGTATCAGATGACCACTTCCGCCCAGCCGGCCGTCGTCATCAACGGCCAGGCCGGCGCGTCGCTGTTCGGGTCAACCGTGGCGCCCTCGCGGGTGCGTTCGCTGATTCAGGATCAGACCGCGGCCGGCCTGTTCGCCGCCGACTACGCCACCGTGACCAACCGTTCGATCGGCGCGGCGACCACGATCAACAGCCTGTTCACCCAGTCCGCTGTGACCGGCATCCCGGCCCCGACGGCCTATGTCAATCCAGTCACGGGCGCGACCGAGACCAACGGTCTGGCGAGCCAGTTGCAGACCGTCGCCCGCATGATCGCGGCCTCCCGCTCGACCGGCGTGCGCCGGCAGGTGTTCTTCGTCAGCCTGGGCGGCTGGGACAATCACGATTTCCAGAACGCCATACAGGCGAACAATCTGGCCAAGGTCGCCCACGGCATGGCCTATTTCGACGGCATCCTGGCCAGTATCGGCGGGGTGAACATGCGCAACGCCGTGACCACCTTCACGGCCTCGGACTTCTCGCGCACCTTCACCACCAATGGTGACGGCACCGACCACGCCTGGGGCGGCCACCATTTCGTCATGGGCGGCAGCGTCAGGGGCGGCGACATCTATGGCCAGTACCCGACGCTGGGCGTCGATCTGGGCGGCTTCAGTAATCCCGACATGACGCGCGCCGCGCTGATCCCGACCACATCGGTCGACCAGTACGCCGCCACCATGGGCCGCTGGCTGGGGGTGTCCGAATCGGGCCTGGACACCATCTTCCCGAACCTGAGAAACTTCCCCACGCGAGGTCTGGGCTTTCTGTAGGTTGGCGCGTTCGCGGTTCAGTAGCCCGCGTATTTCGCCAGGTCCTCGTCCGGGATGTCTTCGTTGGAATAGACGTTCTGGACGTCGTCCTCGGCGTCGAGCGCGTCGAACAGCTTCATCAGCGTGCCGACCGCTTCGCCCGTGACCGGCACATCGGATTGCGGGCGCCAGACCAGCGCGGTGGACTTGGCGTCGCCGAGGATTTTCGCCAGGGCCTCGGCCACCTCGTTGAGGTCCTCGAACGTCGTCCAGATGGTGTGGCCCGGCGCGTCCTCATAGATGTCGGGCTTGACCAGATCGCTCTCGACGTCCTGGGCGCCGGCCTCGATGGCGGCCTCCATGACGGCGTCCTCGCTGCCGGCCTCGGCCTTGTAGATGATCTGGCCGACCTTGTTCCACATGAAGGCGACCGAGTTCATCTCGCCCAGCGCCCCACCGTTCTTGGTGAAGCACGAACGGATGTTGGAGTTGGCGCGGTTGCGGTTGTCGGTCAGGGCCTCGACGATGATGCCGACGCCGCCCGGGCCGCGGCCCTCGTAGCGGACCTCTTCCATCGTATCGACGTCGCCGCCCGCGGCCTTGTTGATGGCCCGCTGGATCACGTCGCGCGGCAGGCTCTCGGCCTTGGCGTTGTTGACCGCCAGACGCAGGCGGGGGTTCATCGCGATGTCCGGCATGCCCAGCTTGGCCGCCACGGTGATGTCGCGGGAGAGTTTGGAGAACAGTTTGGAGCGCACCGCGTCAGCGCGTCCCTTGCGGTGCATGATGTTCTTGTATTTGGAATGGCCGGCCATATCGGTCTCTTGGTGTGCGCTATCGCTCGCGACGGCGCGGGGGTTGGGGGCGTCTAGCCGATGCCGCTCGCGCTGTCACGGCGCAGGAACCGTCAGGCTTGCGGGGCATTTCCCCACCGACCCCACCGGAGCCCCATCATGACCGCTGAAGACGTTCTGCACGACGCCGAGGTCTATGCCGACGACGATCTGAACGACGCCGACATCGTCGAATGGTACGAAGCCCGCAACGTCAACGTCTCCACCCCCGTCGCCGCCGGCGCCGTCATCGGTGCCTTCGCCCTCGGCGCGCTGGTCGCCGTCGGAGCCTTGGCCCTGATGGGCCGGCTGGACGACTGATCGGTCAGGACTGAAGCGACGCCAGAAATCCCCTCATCGCGTCGCTGATCGGCACGGGCTTGTTGGTGCCGCGCGCGACATAGACGTGCACGAAATAACCGACGGCCGCCGCCTCTTCCTCGGTGTCGCGGAACAGGCCGATCTCGTAGCGCACCGAACTGGTGCCGACGTGCGCCACCCGCACCCCGGCCTGGATTTCGTCGGGGAAGGCGGTCGGCGAGAAATACCGGCACCCGGTCTCGACCACCAGGCCGATGGTCTCGCCGTGATGGATGTCGAGTTGGCCCGCCACCACCAGCAAGCGATTCACCGCCGTGTCGAACCACGAGTAGTAGACGACATTGTTGACGTGGCCGTAGACGTCGTTGTCCATCCAGCGCGTGGAAATGGCCTGAAAGCGCCGGTAGTCGCCCCGCCGGGTTCGTTCGATTGTGCCGGTCATGAAATCCCTTTTTTACGCTGTCGCCCGGCGCGCGGCGCCTTGCTGCTTGAGCGCGTCTCGGCGCGCTTCGTTGCGGGCCAGCCTTGGGCTTGGCGGAGGCGGCGTCAAGCGCCTAGCGTGGGCGGCATGATCCAGACCCGCGCCGCCGTCCTCCGCGCCACCGGCGCCGCCCGGCCCTACGCCGACAGCCGTCCGCTCTCGATCGCGACGGTGACGCTGGACCCACCCGGCCCCGGCGAGGTCCTCGTCGCGATCAAGGCGGCGGGCCTGTGCCATTCGGACCTCAGCGTCATCAACGGCGACCGTCCCCGCCCCCTGCCCATGGCGCTGGGTCACGAGGCGGCGGGGGTGGTCGAGGCGCTGGGCGAGGGGGTCACGGACCTCGAGATCGGCGACCACGTCGTCATGGTCTTCATGCCCTCCTGCGGCCATTGCGATCCGTGCGCCGGCGGCCGCCCTGCCCTGTGCGAGCCCGGGGCCGCCGCCAACGGTAAGGGCGAACTGCTGTCCGGCGGGCGTCGTCTGCATGACGGCGAAGGCGAGCTTTATCATCACCTCGGCTGTTCCGCCTTCGCCGAGCGCGCCGTCGTCTCGCGCCGCTCGCTGGTCAAGGTCGACCGCGACCTGCCGTTCGCCCACGCCGCCCTGTTCGGCTGCGCGGTCCTGACCGGCGTCGGGGCGGTGGTGAATACCGCGGGCGTCATGGCGGGCCAGAGCGTGGTCGTCGTCGGCCTCGGCGGCGTCGGCCTGGCCAGCGTGCTGGGCGCGCTCGCCAGCGGGGCCTCGCCGGTCGTCGCCGTCGATCTCAGCGAGGAGAAACTGGCCCTCGCCCGTTCGTTCGGCGCCGTGCGGACGGTCTACGCCGCCGATGTCGACGCCGTGGAGCAGGTGCGCGCCCTGACCCGTGGCGGGGCGGACTTCGGGTTCGAGATGGCCGGTTCGGTCCGCGCCCTGGAGTCGGCGTGGCAGATGACGCGGCGCGGCGGGACCACCGTCACCGCCGGATTGCCCCCGCCCGAGGCCGCTCTGGCGGTCAATGTGGTCCAGATGGTCGCCGAGGAGCGGTCCCTGAAGGGCAGCTACATGGGAACCTGCGTCCCGTCGCGCGACATCCCGCGCTACGTCGCCCTGTTCCGGCAGGGCCGCCTGCCGGTCGACCGGCTGCTGAGCGGGACGATCGGGCTGGAGGCCATCAACGCCGCCTTTGACGATCTGGCCGACGGACGGACGGTGCGGACCGTGGTTCTGTTCTGACCCCCTCCCCTCACGCCTTGTCGCGGATGCGCATGGCCCCGCCGGCGGCGCCGGTCTGGACGTCGAAGCGGCCGGTGGCGCGGATCAGGTCGGACAGTTTGGCGTGGCCGTAGCTGCGCTGGTCGAAGTCGGGATAGGCGTTGCGCAGCCGGTCGCCGAGGCCGCTGACCGTGACCCAGCCGTCGCTCTCTTCGTCCATGTCGGCGATGACGGAGGCGATCAGGCGGGCCGCGTCGGCCGGCTTGCCCTTGCCCGGTGCTGACGGCGCCGTCGCCTGACGGCCTTCAGGCGCGGCGGGGTCCTCGGACGCCGGGACGCTGAGATTCTCGGTGTAGATGAAGCGGGTGCAGGCCTGACGAAAGCTCTCCGGCGTCTTGCGCTCGCCGAAGCCGTAGACGTCGACGCCCTCTTCGCGGATGCGCAGCGCCAGCCGGGTGAAATCGGCGTCCGACGAGACCAGACAGAAGCCGTCGAACCGGCCCGAATGCAGCAGGTCCATGCCGTCGATGACCAGGGCGATGTCGCCGGAGTTCTTGCCCTTGGTATTGGCGAAATTCTGCTGTGGCTGAATGGCGTAGCGGGCCAGCACCTTGGTCCAGCCGGCTAGCTGGGCGCTGGCGAAGTCGCCGTAGATACGCCGCGCCGAGGCCTCGCCGAGGGTGGCGATCTCGGTGAACAGGGCCTCGGCGATCCGGGCCGAGGCGTTCTCGGCGTCGATCAGCACGGCGAGGCGGGGAGCTTTGGAGACGGCGTTCATAGCGGGCGGGCTTTCGACGGAGTGAGGTTGGTGGCGAGTGGCGGGTGGCTGTTGGGTGTCGGCTGGTTCTTCGGTCGCGCGAGGCGCGGGGTCAATGTCCGTGCGCGATGTCGGGCGATGCGATAGGCTGTCGGCATGACCCAGCCCGCCCTGCGCCGCCTGCTCGACCTGCCCGGCATCGACGATCAGGAGCTCAAGGCCCTGATGAAGCCCGGCCGCGCCGACCCCGACTTTCGCGACGACTATCCGGACGTGGCCGAGGTCGCCGTCACAGCCTTCGGCTTGAGCCCCGAACAGGCCGAGGCCGTCGCCCTGCCCGCCGACTGGGACGGCATCGAGCGACTCGACCCCGCCGACATGGTCGAGGCCTTTGCGGCCGAGGGCTGGGACGCGACCGACGGCAAGCGCAAGCCGCTGCGCATGCTGCGCCACTGGTCCCTGCCGCTGGCTCTGGCCATGCGCGGCGTGGCGGGCGCGCTGCCGTTCGCGGCCGAGCCGGACCAGCCGGTGACCGATTGGGGCTCGAGCCTGAAGGCCGAGGCCGGCCGTTTCCGCAAGCGCTGACCGGACCGGCCCCTCACCGCCACGGCCATTCGCCCAGTTTGGTGCGATGATGAAGATTGGCTTCGCTCAGCGATTCGCCGACCCAGTCGCGCACCCAGGCCTCGATCTCGACGTCGGTCTCGTTGAGGCGCGGCGTGCCGCCCAGACGGCGCACTTCCCGTTCGGCGCGGATGGCGCGGAACATCAGTTCCTTGAGATTGTGATCGACCGCATAGTGCCGCCGGGCGACACGTTCCCAGAAGCGCTGCTTGATGGCGGCGTCGGGGTCGTGACGCCCGTCGAAAACGCGTTGAAAGCGTTTGATCGCGGAGCCGTCGGTGTCGGCGATGATCTCATACAGCAGGGTCAGATCTATCGTGGCGATGGACCCGCCGCCACCGCGCCCGCCCTTCTCGGCCAGCCGCGCATAGCTCTCCGCCAGCCCGGCCAGCGCCTTGGCCTCAGTCCAATGTTTGGCCTGCATCGCGCGGCTGGAGGCCCGGGTGGCGGCCTGCGCCAGGGCGGCGGGGTCGCCGGGATCATCGGCGGGGGCCGGGGTGGTGCGGCCGGACGTGTCGGGGCAGGTTTGGCGGCGGGTTTTCATGGGGGCTCCGGTTTCCTTTCGCCCTCAAAGGCAGAGGGCAGACGCGCTGAGGCGCCGCCTGCGCAAACAGGCGGTTGGGAAGGGTGCGGGGCGGCCGGGCCTCGCCCGGTGATTGGATAGAATTTACCGTTTCGACGAGACAGACAGCCCCGCGCAGTCGTTTTCCACGCGCCCTCCGGCTGGCGGCCCTGAGTTCGGGCCTTACCGGATCACCGCCGCCGACATTGCTGTCGTCGACGAGGGAGGGACATGACAAAGGTCGGC